>JBASWK010000054.1:0-26597 GCA_049276435.1 Gallionella sp.
TAAGACTATCCAATTCCATTTTGAGCCGCCCAATTTCAGCATACAACCGCTCCGCACTGCTAGACTCATCCACCGCCTTCACCCCGCGCTTGACCTCAAATAAACTTGCCGCCTGCGTCTGCAATTCCCTCTTCCACAACCCCACCTGCGTCGGATGCACCCCATGCGCCTGACCGATCTCATTCACCGTTTTAACGCCCCCCACCGCCTCAAGCGCGACCTTAGCCTTAAACGAACCCGTAAATTGCTTACGCTTACTTTCACTCATTATCTACTCCTTTTTTATCGCAGGAGACTATCTGTGTCAGTGTCTGGAAAGTGGGATCCACTATAGTGCGCGACTCTTCACCCTGCTGACGACTCTCTCGACAGGTCGTAAATAAGGATATAAAACGATTTACAAGATTAAGGATAGGCTGATTTATTCGGTTTTGTGGTTTTTTGCTGAAGCAAAAATGCTTTTTTATCAATGTACTGGATTTTGTTTTTGTCTGAATGGCGAATAAATCAGTATCTCCCTTAAATTAAGTTGGCGCGATTGCATACCGCACGTGACCATGTAGTAAGATGGGGGAGTTCATTACATTGAGTAGATATGAGTATGAGACTGTTTCGTCGTTGTTTTCTGTTTCTCTGTATTTCAACGTTCTCTATACACTTAGCCGCAGCGGCAACATGCTTAGGCGAACAGTCTGTTCGGAGTCATTCGGTATATCTCATCCCTAGACTGCCTGCCACGACGCTCTATCAGGATTGGGCACCTTTTCTGAAACGATTGGGCAATGAAAATGGCCTGTGTTTCGACCTACATATTCCAGCGGATTTCACCGAGTTTGAACAGGCGATACGGGCAGGCAAGCCAGATTTTGTTTTGCTGAACCCCTACCATCAAGTCATGGTGGCGCGCAAACCTGGATATGTGCCGCTGGTGCGCGATCAACTGTTCAGATTAGCGGGTGTGCTAGTGGTACGTAAGGACAGCTCGGTGCGGGACATTCATCAGCTCGAAGGCGCGACGGTTGCCTTTCCCGCTCCGAATGCTTATGCGGCATCGTTGCTGATGCGTGCGCTGTTCGCTCAGGAAAATATCCATATCAACACCAATTACGTTGGCTCTCATAACAACGTTTACCGAGCGGTGGCACTGGGTGCCGTACAAGCAGGCGGCGGCGCGAGTACGACCTTGAGCCACGAGCCAGCAGCGTTGCAATCACAACTGCGCGTGCTATTCACCACCCCCAATTACCTGCCGCATCCATTTTCCGCTCATCCTCGTATTTCGCCGCGTGTACAGGAAAAAGTTATTACGGGTTTCCTGAATATCGCAACCGATTCAGCTGGGCAGAATATGCTGAAGGCGATCCAGATGCCCCAGCCGACGCGTGCCAATTACGCTCGCGACTATAAAGAACTGGAAAGACTCAAGCTGGAACAGTTTGTTGTGCTTGGAGGGGATTGAGTTGGAGAGAATCGCGCCCACACGATTGTTGCTTCCTATCATCCTGACGGCATTGGCTGGCATCGTTATGCTGGTGGTCGCTGGCGCGTTGTGGGTCATCCAGAGCAACAGTTATATGGTTGAGCAATATCAACTTCGGGACGGAAATTTGATCGCAGAAGGGCTGGCGAATGCGGTTGCGGCAGATCTGGTGCGCAGTGATTACGGTGCGCTGGAGGGGCGGCTATTACAAACAGCTTCTGATCCCAGTGTACGTTCAGTTTTGGTGATAGACGTGCAAGGGCAGGTGTTGGGTTATGTCAAGGGGCGTTCGCCTGACGTTCCAGCACATCCCGTTTTCGATCTCCACAAAATTCTCCCACCTCATACCGAGCATGTGCAGGTAGAGATGCACCCTGATTTTCTGAGTATTTGGCATATCGTCAAGGTCGGGATAGATGTCGGCTGGGTGCGTGTCGATATTGCGACCAACTATTATGCCCAGAGCATGGATAAGGTAAAACGGGAGGTGTGGGCGTTGGCACTGGTGGTGATGGTTGCTGGATTTTTCCTGTTGGGTGCCGCGATATTCCATTCACACAAACTTTTGCGCCAGCGCGCCACAGAAGTGGAAAACCGCCAGCAGTTGTTGGAGGATAAAGCCTATTACGACGCTTTGACACAACTGCCTAACCGTTCGTTGTTGTCCGACCGCATTACTCAGGCAATCGCCCGCAGTGCGCGTAGCCAACGTCTGCTGGTGGTATGTTTCGTCGATCTCGATAACTTCAAACCTGTTAATGATACTTTCGGTCATGATACGGGCGACCAAGTGTTGATCGAGGTTGCCAAGCGACTTCAATCCTCAGTGCGTGGGGGTGATACAGTGGCACGACTAGGGGGAGATGAATTCGTCGTGCTGTTGGGCGAAATGGAAAATGTGCAGGAAGTCGAACTGGCAGTGGATCGCCTGCTGCTTTCCCTGTTCGAGCCACTGATTGCAGGAAAGAAACAAATCAACATGCAGGCCAGCATCGGTTATGCGCTGTACCCTGACGACAGCAAGGATAGAGAGCGCTTGCTGAATATGTCTGATCAAGCGATGTATCAGGCCAAATCCTCTGGCGGCAACTGTGTTCGGCGTTATCTGCCGTCACTTGGTGCCTCTGTTTAAGCGTCGGCATGTGTTAATCAAGATCACGAATTCCCATCTGATTGAAGGTGCGTTTCAGCGAAGTGAAACTTGCTAAGCACCCGCGCCTAAATTTTCGGGTATTTTAAGCTATTAGTCATTAGTCGCTAGTTAATGCTGTTAATCTGCTTGATGCTATGTTTTTCACAATATATTCAGGTAGGTGAGAAAAGCTTTTTCACTCAGACAACTCAATACCCAATTATTTGTACGTAACACCTTATAGCTGTCAATTACGCTTCATCTCCACAAAATGCTCCTGCTGGTCATCCAGCAAAAGTATTGTTTCTGTTGTCAGTTTATGCCCGTCTAGCCAGAGTTGATTCGCCTCGTCCGTACCAGTATCGAGTCGTGTAATGGTGATGTGATAAACCGTTTTCCGATAGCGGTAGTGGATTTTGTAGCTCGTCCAACTGCTGGGCATACGCGGAGTCAGTCGCAATTGATCTCCCTCTAGATTCACACCAAGCAAGGTTTCGATGAGCAGGCGATACATCCAACCCGCTGAACCCGTGTACCACGTCCAGCCGCCCCGCCCTGTATGGGGTGCCACGCCATAGACATCCGCCGCGACGACATAAGGCTCGACTTTGTAGGTAGCGATTTGTTCGGGGGTCGCACCGTGGTGTATGGGGTTGAGCAGTGAAAACAATTCCCATGCGCGCTCGTTTTCACCCATGAGTGCAAACGCCATCGTCGTCCAAATTGCGCCGTGGGTGTACTGACCGCCGTTTTCGCGCACGCCTGGGATGTAGCCCTTGATATAACCAGGATCGAGTGCAGATTTGTCGAAGGGTGGATCAAATAATTGAATCAGCCCCGCCTCGCGCCTTACCAATCGCTGATCCACAGATTGCATCGCGAGTCGCGCGCGAGACGCATCGCCCGCGCCGCTGATAATCGCCCAGCTTTGTGGCAGGGAATCAATCTGACATTCCTGATTGCGACGGGAGCCTAACGGTTCGCCATTATCGAAATACGCACGGCGATACCACTCTCCATCCCAAGCATGTTGCTCAATGTTTTGTTGCAGTTGCTGTGCTTGTGTCGTACAACGGTCAGCAAAGACCATGTCTTGTCGGGTGAGCGCTAATTCGGCAAACTGGGTCAGTACGTCGTACAGGAAGAAAGCCAGCCACACACTTTCGCCGCGCCCTTCTTTGCCCACCCGATTCATGCCGTCATTCCAATCGCCACAGCCCATCAGCGGTAAGCCGTGTTCACCAAACCGCAGCCCGCGTTCAATGGCACGGACACAATGCTGATAAAGCGTATCCGTCTCTTCAGAACGATTGGGGAAATCATAGTAGGCCTCTTCCTCAGGCTTGATGGCACGGGCTTCGAGGAAGGGGATTTTTTCATCCAACACACCCGTGTCCGCCACGCAGGTCACGTAGCGGCAGGTGACGTAAGGCAACCACAAATAGTCATCCGAAAAATTCGTGCGCACGCCGCGCCCTGCGGGAGGATGCCACCAGTGTTGCACATCGCCTTCGCGGAATTGATGGGTCGCCGCACGCAGCAGATGCTCGCGGGTAAGGGCAGGTTCGGCATGTACCAGTGCCATGACATCCTGCAACTGGTCGCGAAAGCCGTAAGCCCCGCCAGATTGGTAAAATCCCGTCCGTCCCCACAGCCGACAGCTAAGTGTTTGATACAACAACCAGCCATTCGCCATGAAATTCACCGCAGGGTCGGGCGTGTCCACATTCACCGCTCCCAAAGTATGATTCCAATAATCCCACACGCCTTCTAGTGTGCTTTGAGCCGCATCCGCGCAACGGAAACGCTGAATCAAGTTGCGGACTTCGGTTGGATTGCGTCCTACGCCGAGTCGAAAACTGCTTTCCTGTGCTTCTCCCACGGCTAAGGCAATCGTCACTTGCAGTGCGCCGCAAGGATCTAGCCCCGCCCCCACTTTGCCCGAAAGGCGGGTGCGTTTGAGTGCCGCAGGTTGTGACAAACTGCCGTTTCTGCCGATGAATTCTTTGCGGTCTCCTGTGAACGTGCGGGTGGTGTCATTCACGTCCATAAACGCGATACGTCCCGTGTAGTCGGTGTTGTAGTGATTACGCGCCAGCAATGCGCCAGTTTTAATGTCCACTTCCGTTTGAATATGCAGCAGATTTTTATGGCGCGAGTCGCCTAACACCCATTCGCAGTAGTTAGTCACCGACAATCGGCGCGCCCGTCCTGACACATTGCGCAATTTCAACACCGAACATTTCACGGGCGCATCCATTGCCACATACACCCACAATTCCGACGCAATGCCATTTTCGGTATGTTCAAACACGCTGTAGCCAAAACCGTGACGAATAACATAGGGCGTTCTGCCGCGTGCGGGAGCGGGCGTGGGCGACCAGTATTGTCCTGTTTGCTCATCGCGGATGTACATTGCCTCGCCGCTGCTGTCCTCGACAGGGTCATTGTTCCACGGGGTCAGCCTGAATTCATGCGCATTTTCAACCCACGTGTATGCGGCACCGCTTTCAGAAATGACCGTGCCAAAATAGGGATTTGCCAGCACATTGACCCATGGGGCAGGCGTGACTTGATCGCTTGCTAGCGTAATCACATACTCGTGACCGTCGCGGGTAAAACCGCCTAAGCCGTTTTGAAATACCAGTTCACGAGGTGGCACAGGGGTGGGCAAATCTGCAAAATTGAATCGGGTGGTGGTCAGCATCGGGACGAAGGATTCCGTCACGCTGTGATGCTCCAGTTGTTCTGCCAAGGTGCCTTTCTCATCATCTAACACGATGCGCGCCACCGATTGCAGCAGGATAAGATCCTCGCTGGGAATTTGTTCCAGACGGCGCACAAAAATGCCCCCAGGTTTATCCAGCATTTGTGCGTCGATACCCGATGAAATCAACTGGGTGATTTGGTCGTGCAAAGATTGACGATAAACCGACACGTCCTCATTCAAAATCACCAGCTCGACCGTCAAGCCTTTCATGCGCCAATAGGCGTGCGCTTTGATTACTTGCCGTACCAGTTCGATTTTTTCCATGTCGCTGATGCGCACCAGCACCAGCGGGACATCGCCTGAAATGCCATAGCTCCACAAGCCGCTTTGTCCACGGCGATTATTGCGCAACACCACGGGGCTGGCACGCCGCGTGGGATCAGCATAAATCAACGCACCCGACAATCGGGCATAACGTTGCGCTTCCACCTCGGTGGCATTGAGCAGATGCAAGGTCACTTGGCTATGTGTCCACGCGAGGTCAAACGCCCTGTCCACCATGCGCTCACTTTGATATTTCTCCACCAGTGCCAGCGCGTCTTCACGCGTTTCGCTTGCGCCTAACACCAAATCGAAAATAACGGTTTGATGCGGCGCGATGGAAACGGTGCGCCGCAATGACACAATCGGATCCAGCACCGAACCCACGGTATTGGACAAGGGGGCAGACGTTTGCATCACAGCGGGATTCGCCGCACTCCTGCCGCGTCCAATAAACTGGGCGCGATCCGTTTCACAGGACAGCGGCGTGGGTTCAACGCTGCGCCCCAGCATCAGATGCAGCAACCACGGCGGTTTCTCTTGGTGGGAACGGGCGCGGCGGGTGCAGAGTAAGGCGGACGCACTGGGCAAAAATTCGGTCTGCACGAAGAGATTGCTAAAAGCGGGATGCGCCGTGTCCGCAGCGGGAGGGGCTAAGACGACTTCGGCATAGCTGGTCAATTCAATCACGCGTGTCACTGAGGAACGATTGGTCAGCGTGATGCGCCGCAACTCCACATCGTCTTCTGGCGACACGCTGATTTCCGTGTGGATTTCCAGATTGTCATGGTGTTGTCGAAATTCTGCGCGTGACTGCGTGAAGATGGCTTCATAGCCTTTGGTGGCGCGCAGCGTGGGTTGATACGCGGTGGACCAAAATTCTCCCGTCGCGACATCGCGCAGATAGACAAACATGCCCCACGCGTCGCGGGTGGCATCTTCACGCCAACGCGTCACCGCCAAATCGCGCCAGCGACTGTAACCGCCGCCCGCGCTGCTGATGACCAGATGATAGCGACCATTGGACAAAAGATGCACTTCGGGCATCGCGGCACTAGGATTGCCAATCACCCGCATGGCGGTATCGTTCATGCCCGCCTCACTTTGGGTTTTCTCCAAGGTCAAGTCTTCAGAAAGAATGCTGGCGACCGCTTTGGGAACACGCTCTTGCAACAGTAAATCAGCTGCCTTAAGCAAAGGACACGCCATAAAACGACGTGGCATGGGGTTGTGGTGCAACAGATTGACCAGAGCCAGCAAACTGATCCCCTGATGGTGCGCCATAAAGGACTGGATCGTGACACTGGTTTCATCTGGCGGTAAACGAGCGGGGGTGTAATCCACCGCTTCATAAAAGCCATAATCGCCCGCTCGCCCGTCCATCGCTAAGCGTTGCAAATTCTCACAGGCTGGCAGGGGAGCGAGCATCAACGCCATCACACTGGCGTAAGGGGCGATGACTAAATCATCTGCCAAGCCGCGCTTTAAGCCTAGACCTGGCACGCCAAAGGCACGATATTGATAGTTCAATTGCACATCGACCCGATTGTAGCCCGACTCAGAAATGCCCCAAGGCACGCTGCGCGTATTGCCATAGCCTATTTGCTGCTGTACCGCCACACGGCAACTGTGATCTAGCAAGGTGTTTTCGTAGTTGGGCATGACCAGTAGCGGCATCAGATATTCAAACATCGACCCGCTCCACGACACCAGAATAGGCTTGCCCCGTGCCGCAATGAGTAATCGGCTCATGGAAAACCAGTGATCTTGCGGCACTTGCCCCAAGGCGATCGCCACATAGCTGCACAACCGCGCTTCGGAAGCCAATAGATCATAAAAGCTGGCATCACAACGGCTTTCAGCAACATCAAAACCAATAGAAAATAAATTCCTATCCAAATCAAATAGAAAAGTAAAGTCCATCATCGCCAGCGCGTCGCATTGTTTTGCCAAGGCTTCCAACGCCAATAGCTGTTGACGCGCATGGTTGCTGGCAGCTTGCACCTCGCTCAAGTGCAAAATAGACGCATCGTCTTGGCGTGATGACGCGAGTGAGCTGGCCAACGATTCTAGTGTACGCAAAGTAAGTGCCTGATTGCCGTGCGGCGGCATGTCGCTCAGTTCGCCTGAACCGTTTATCACACTCGCCCCACGGTGTAGCCACGGTGCCAAGAAACGCAGCTCAGCCAGATGTTCTTCGCAACTTTGCTTGAGCAATTGGCTCCACTGACGGGCTTGCAATCCACGCGACAAGTCCATGCCGCGATGCGTGGTGACAGGCGGATTCGTGAGCAAGAAGCGCGTCTGTCCGTTCGCCTCCCCCATGGCGAAGGTCACCGCAATTTTGCTCGCGAGGAGTGTTGCGTGTTCCAGCAAAACATAGCCCGCACGCAAGGTGGCAGGTGCGCGTGCTAATTCCGCGTCCAATTGCGACAGTGCGGCGTGTTCGCCAACCAGATCCATCAGTATTTTCAGCGTATCGCGCAGCCCCTCAAAAAGCTGGGGGCTGTAAATCGGCTGATCCATTTGCTCGCGCAATCCTGCGGCAAGGGTGAGCAAATGCCCTGCCAAATTACCGCTATCGACACTGGATACATACAGCGGATGGAGCGGTTGCAGGGTGCGGGTTTCATACCAATTGTAAAAATGCCCGCGATGTCGTTCCAGTCGGTGCATCGTGGCGAGCGCGTCTTGGCTGCGTTGAATCAACCGTCCCACGGACAGATAGCCAAAATCGCGCGCCGCCAAATTCGCCAGCAACGCCAGTCCCATATTGGTCGGCGACGTGCGCGTTGCAATCACAGCTGTGGGCATTTCCTGAAAATTATCGGGCGGTAGCCAGTTTTCCTGCGCGGTGACGAAGGTGTCAAAAAAGTGCCACGTTCTACGAGCCGTGGTACGCAGAAAGCGCGTTTGTTCTGCGCTTAGATTCGTGGGGGCATCCTGTATCGGTTGACTGATCCACCAAGCGATCCAAGGTGAAGCACACCACAGCACAAAAATGGGCGATGCCCATAGCAGATGTGCGGGCTGTGTCAGGGTAAGAAAGACGGCGGATCCCAGAGCAATCACGGGCGCGATCCACATTCTGGCAAAACAACTGGCGAGGTCGGTACGCGAACTCAGCGCGACATCGCTTGAGGTTTTCCATTCCAACATGCGTTTATGCGTGACGAGCAAACGCAGCAGCGTTTTGACAATGGCATCTAGGCTGATATAGGCATCATAAGGGAGAAAAACCAAGGTCAACACCATCTGACCGAGGTGGCGTGCCGCCGAATCCAGTACCCCGCGCAAATGCACCGACCACGGCAAATCCTTGGATTTACGAAACACGTCACTCAGGGTCAACACCCCAGGGAAAGCAATGATGGCGACCACCAGCAGCGGCCCCATGCCGTCGAGTTCAGGCAAAAGCAGCCACGCCCCTGGTAGCAGCAACACCAGCGCGAGCGGGACGAGGCTGCGCCGCAGATTGTCGAGTATTTTCCATTGTGACAGGATAGAAAGCGGATTGGCGATGCGGTTGGCTTCTGACCCTGGTACGCGCGGCAGCAACCATTTCGTGAGCTGCCAATCGCCCCGTATCCAGCGGTGACGGCGATCTATGTCCGCGTGATAACGCGAAGGATATTCCTCGAACAGTTCGACATCGCTCACAAGGGCGGAACGAGCATGACACGCTTCTAGCAGATCATGACTGAGTACGGTGTTGTCGGGGCAGCGTCCGTGCATGGCGCGCTCGAAGGCATCGACATCGTAAATGCCTTTGCCGATATACGAACCTTCCTGAAACACGTCCTGATACACATCCGACACTTCGCGTGTGTACGGGTCTATCCCTGCTTCGCTGGCAAAAAGACGCACAAACCAAGAGCGGCGGGCACTCGGTAGGCTGACGCCCACGCGGGGTTGCAAAATGCTATAGCCTGTCGTGACAATGCCATGTTTGGTGTCAAATACAGGATGATTCAGCGGATGCGCCATCGTGCCAACTAACTGTTTGGCGGCATCACGAGGCAATTGAGTGTCGGTGTCTAGGGTGATGACATATTTGATAGACGACAAAATGCGCGTCTCGCCCACGAGAGCGGAAAAGGACTCACTCGCCCCGCCCCGCAACAGCGCATTGAACGCCATCAGCTTACCGCGCTTACGTTCGTAGCCCATCCATACGCCTTCGGCGGCATTCCAATGGCGCGGGCGATGAAACAAAAAGAACGTGTTCTGATTGCTGGCCGCATATTTTTGATTCAACAGCGCAATGCCCTGTTGTGCGCGCGCCAGTATTGCATCATCTTCAGGCAGATTTTCCGCCGCCGCATCGCAAAAATCCGTTAGCAACGCAAAGTGCAGATGGGGGTCTCGATTGGCGAGATGATGGATTTCCAATGTTTCTAGCAGGCTATCCACGCCAGCTAAGCGCGTGAGCATGGTCGGCACAACCACCATGGTGCGGCAGGCTTCGACGATGCCAGTGGCATAATCCAATCGGGGCAGCAAGCTCGGTTTGACGAGGCGCATGGCAAGCCAGTTCATCAGCACTACGGCAAATTGGCTGGTGCAAAGCAGGGTGACCAGTATCAATAAGCCCTGTTGCCACAGCTGCATATCAAACAGTTTGACCTGCAGTACAAATGCCAGCGTGGCGAGCAAAGTGAGCGTCACGATCCCGCCCGCATAAAAGCTCAGCGGAAAACGGCGGATGCTGCGTTCAATCAGCGTACACCACGGCCAATTCACTTGGGTGGCTTGAGCTAGCGCGGCGCGACCTTGATCCACCAAATAGAAACCGACGTGCGTTGTTCGGTCGCCAATTCCTTTGGTGAGTGCGGCGGTTGCGGCAAGTTGTATGGCGAGTTCCGCCACTTGGGCTTCCGAAAAAGGGCTGTGCCTGGCGTAGGCTTCGACCGCATGGCGATAGCGATCCCGTGTTGAAAAGTCCATTTTGGGATAAACATGGGCGGGATCCGATTGCAAAATTTTCTCGACCAAACTTAACTGCTCGACAAAAATTTTCCAATCCACAGCACTTAACAAACGCAAGCTGGCAATGCTATGGCTGACAGAAACCCGATTCGCCGCCTGACTTTGTGTTTCTTGCTGCACCAAATGTTCTATGGTCAACCCTTGTTCAATCAGCCGCTGTTCCAGCCAACTGCGCGCCAGATGCAACACGGGACTTTGCCGCGACAAGCGTTGGCTGAATTCCGCCACAAAGGAGCTGGACAACGGCAAATCCGCCTTCGCCATGTCCGCCACCACAATCACCAGATGAGACGGATTTTTATCCGCCATCGCCTGTAAACGATTGACCCATACCTCGGCAAGATCACGATCTGTTTGCGCCAAGGTTAAGCGACTGGCGACGCGTTGGAGATTTTCAATCAAGCCCAGGCGCAACATAATGGGAATCGCCCACAACTCACCCAGCTGCAAGGAGGTCACCGATTGATAAGCCGAGATAAACGCGCTCAATGGCTGGGTATCAATCTGGGCATCCACATGCGAAATCAATTCATACACAATGTCGTACACGCGTGGCAAGCCAGCAGAAGGCGAATTCAACAAACGCGGCAGCCCCCAACTATAACCCCGTGGCAAATGTCGCCGCGCGATCTGGATTTGCTCCTCAATCAAATAAAAATTATCCAACAACCATTCGGCGGCGGGGGTGACTCGCAAGCTGGTATCTCTGACCTGCGTCGCACCATTAAACGCTCTGAGTATTTTTTCGTTTTGCCCCAATCTGTCCAGCAGATCGTTCGCCCCGCGCTGTGTGATAACTTGATGATAGTCCGCCAATATTCTGGCATGACGCGCCAATTGTTCCACACTGAACAACTCCGCCCGCAAAGGCGATTCATCCGCAACAGGACGTAACGGCTTTTTTTGATTGATCCAGTTTTGCCAGCGTAACAAGAGGGACTGCATCGTGTGAGTACTTTCTTCAAGCCGCGATTTTTGAACATACCCAGCCCAAGTGAAAAGTCGCGTCGAAGCAAATCACCTGAAACAGCCGTCAGGCTACAGATTTAGCTCAATTACTTATGTGCGGTATCGTACAAACTGGCGCGGCAAGGGGCTCGGTACTAGGGAGTGCGCAAGGTGTGGCCGTGCAAATAATCGGGTATTGGGCTGTTAGTCTCTAGCCGTTAGTCGTTAGTTATCCGCATGAATATATTGCAAATAATTGTTTATATGCTGCGATTATTTACGCGGACAACTAAAAGCTTAGGGGGCGCATTCTTTTGTTCAAATGATGCAAGACACATTTCTGAGATAGCTCAATGCGCGATTGATTCAAGTGGGATTAAAGGGGATGTGATAATGAAAGACCTAACCCCATTGTTGCCATTGATTCTTGAACATTGATTCTTGAAAATGGATGCGTTACTTGGAACTATCCACCAGTGTGCTTTCTTGGGGATTTTTTCCTTGTGGTGGAGAAGGAAATGCAACTCTGCCAGTCGCTGAAAACAGAACCTCGCGACAAGTGCGCGCATAGTTCTCATCTGTTTGGTCAGTCAGATACTGAACCGGTAAGAACAGGTCGGGAGTAAAGACTAAGGCAGTTGTCGAGGTGGCGGCAGCACTATGGCATTTATCGGTGAACGGATCAGCTCTCTGCTCCAATGATTGGAGGCGATAGGCGTTACCGAAGAGAACTGGTTTTGCGGGTTTAGTAACTTCGTCGCGTTGGAGATCCTCGTGAATGTTCATGGATAGTTGTCTGAGCTTTTCAATACTTATTGCCTTTGAATCTTTTCCTTCCGCCTCGCCAATGAGTCGCCCTTCATCTGATTCAAAGACCACATCAAATTCGGAAGTGGCATCCTTGAATTGGGTAGCCTTAAAGCCAAGAATTCGAAGCGCATCAATAATTGCATTCTCAAGGGGTTTTCCTTTTTCGTATAAAAGGCCACGAAGGGCTCCAGCTGAAGATAGTTGTTCGGCGATTAACTCCTTACGTTTTTGCGCTATTTCAAGCTGTTGTTCTGCTTCCAAAAGTTGTAGGCGGAGTGTGTTCTCAGTATTTAGTGCGTAATCTGTACTGGCTGCCCATGCTGGCTCGGGCGTTACTTCGGCAGAGCTGCGCAATGCTTTATCTAAGGCGACGACTGCGGCCACCATTCGAGCGGCAAACTGATTTGCTGAAGGTGTCCAGATTTGTTCCTCACCTTTTTTCTTGGTGAAGTTATCTGGGTAGAAGTCTATGTCTGGTAGCAGCAGTAGTGTGCCAGATGAACTCTTGCTTCGATATTGAGCACCAACTGGTTTATCGCCCGTTCGTGTGATAATACATGCAGGAACATTTGCCTCAGTGAGTAGCACTTGGTAATGCGAAACGGATTCAAATTCTGCCCAAAATGCCGCAATGCTCTCAGCTCCACGAGCGGACAACTTCATGGAGTTTCCAGTAGTGCTTACAGGTGACAGGGATGCAGGAATCGCTGCATAGTTGTTGTATTGGGTTACATGGCGTGTTGTCTTCTGGTTGCGCCCAGTACCTGAGTAAGTTCTTTGACCAGTATCGATGTATACCTCGTGGAGGCTAGAAAGAAAAACCATTACGGTTTTTCCGGTCTCCACAGCCTGCTTAATTTCACGACGCCAGTGTTCGCAACACTCCTTGAGGTGAAATGAGGTGCTATCACTAAGGCTGGGCTTGCCTTGGTAGAAATCACCATAACTTGAAAAGTTAGAAGTATCGGGTTTGAAAAGGATGATGTCCCAGTCAAGTAGCGACATTTTAGACTGGAAGCTTGCGTATTGAGTGGCGGTAGATGCCAACTCAAGGCCAACGGTAAGAATTTTGCGAGTAGTCATAAATTATCAGTGTCAGTCTGACTTATTTCAACAATCGGGTGATATGGGGTCAGCATCATTACTTGGCCGCAACCAGCCGGAAGCTCTCGCGCAAATCGTTCATCCATGAAGGCTCAATCAAGCCATCATGCTGGAGGCGTCCGACGACGATGCCGGGGTGGATGCCGATTGTACCAGCGAACTCATTGACGGCGGCTTTGGTGCGCAATTCGGGCAATTGAGATTGGTAGCGGGGTGGAATCAGGAAGTCTCCCGCCCAGTCATTCGCCTCGCGCTCTTGAATAGAATCAGCACCTGATTTGCTTGGATCATCCAGATAGACGGATGCTTTCTCTTTGCCATGCAGCAAGACATGAGCCGCTTCATGAAACAGGGTGAACCAGAATTTGTCGTTGGTTTTGCCGTACAGCGAGAGTTGGATGAGTGGGCGATGCGGGTTAAGCCAGCGCGCCACGCCGCTGACGTGCGCCTTGGGAATAGCTGGTGCCAGCACAAAGACCACGCCAGCGGAACTGAAGGCGGCACGCAGAAGCGGTTCAAATTCCTCTGGTGGCAGCGTGGTGTAGGTGCGAATTTCATCTAATGCGGCAATAAACTTGCTGCGGTTGAATTTAACGCCATCCTGCTTTTCGGCAACCTGTTCGCCCATGCGTAGCCAGGCCGAGATTGCGCCTACATCACTTTGCTCTTCACGGCTGCGGCGAAAGTCGGCTTGCATTTGTCCATATCGCCCTTGCCACTCATCGGGTGATGCGATGCCAAAAAAACGCAGGCAAGCCTCTACCAAGGCAGGCTTGGATTTGGCATCTATCCGACACTTTTCAATTGCTCCAGCAGCCATCATTTCTTTGAGAGGCAAGGTGTCCAGCCAATGGAGCCATCCAGCGAATTTTTCAGCTGCCGCAAGGCGGGCGCAGCGTTCGCGATACTTTGCTTCGCGCGCCAGCCAAAAGCCCACCGTGCTGCCTACGACACGCTCCAAACGAATAGCTGCATCTTCAGTCAGCGGTACTTTGCCTTTGATAAGCTGGTTTACATGTTTTGGGGTATAGCCCAGTCGTTGGGCCAATTCATCCTGCGTCCAATCACGCTCCTCTAGGAGGTCGAGTAGCGTATCGCCTGGCGGTGAAACCCAGTCAGGCGTAAATGGGGCTGCCAAATCAGTCATGGTAGTCTCCAATAAATTCAATGCAAACGAGGGTGACTTGAGACCAGTCTATGGACTGATCGTCACGGATAGGTACAGGGTTGTTGGCGGGTGCAAACACGAGCCGCCAACCGCCAGCCAGATCGAGCGCAAACTGGCCTAGGCGATTGCCCTTGAGTGGGTGAGGATTGCCAGCCGTTAAATCAGTGACTCTGCTTGCTGCCTCCAAATCATCCAGCCGCGTTCTTAACTTGCGCGCGCAAACGGCTCCAAGTTTTTGATCTGCAACCGCACGTTTTTCGCACAACTCTCGAATCTTTTTATCCTTGAAGTTTAATTTCAAGAGAGCCTCGGTATTCTATATATCTTTACCCGATAGGTAAAGTAAATTTATTTTACAATAAAGGGACGGACACGGTTTCCTTGCTGTCATCACTTCACTCCCATCCCCAGCCACGCATCTGAAGTCAGCGGCCCCTTCAGCGTGGGCAGTGTTTCTTCTAGACTAGCCAGCGCAAGCTTTTCTTTCTCGTGCCACAGCACTTCGCCCAAACCCTTCTTCATCTTCTGCATCGGAGCGTTAGCCTTGTTACTTTGCTACAACCAGCCTGAAGCTCTCACACAAACCGTTCATCCATGCAGGTTCAATTAAGCCATCATGCTGGAGTCGTCCGACGACGATGCCAGGGTGGATGCCGATTGTACCAGCGAATTCACGGACGGCGGGTTTGGTCATTCCTGCGACAGCAGAAATGCTGTAAAAACAAATAGTTGTACAACATTCCCGTGGGGATGACCAAATCCGCAGCCCTTCAACATCCTCATCGCTTCATGCCAGTTTCTTCCATGGCAAAGTTCTTGCTTATTCTCGCCCAGTAGCACTCTGCAACTTCAATTGACCGCAGTCTGATTCCTGCAAGCCCAATATCTGCCGCCTTTTCGTGCGGGGCATAGCGGTTGTAGGCAATCCGACATCGTTGTGGTATCGCGTTCGTTATTTACTCTGGGAATTTACAATGAAGTTCTACATGACACCTGGCTCATGCTCGACTGGCATCCACATTTTGCTCGAAGAGCTGGAATTGGTCTTCGAGGTGTATTTGGTCAACTTAATGAAGGGGGAGCATTTGCGGCCTGAGAATCTGGCGGTGAATCCCAAGGCCACGATTCCGACGCTGGTGCGCGACGATGGTGCTGCCATCACCGAATTTCAGGCTATCGCTTGGTGGTTGGCGCGCAGCTATCCCAAGGCGAAGTTGTTGCCTAGCGATGCTGAGGGTGAAGTGCGCGTGATTGAGACGCTGGATTACGTGGTGGGGACAATCCACGGGCAAGGCTACACGCGCATCTTCACCACCGAGAATTACTCACCCAACCCATTGGAACATGAGGCGATACAGGCGCGCGGGCGCGAGATCGTGAGCAAGGGTTTTGCGGTGATGAACGAGGTGTTGGCGAACAAGGAATATGTAGTCGGCAGTTTCAGCATCGCCGATGCGGCATTGTTCTACGTGGAATTCTGGGCGGACAAGATTAAGCTGGCACTGCCGCCGAATTGTTTAGCGCATTACCAGCGCATGTTGCAACGCCGTGCGGTGCGTCAGGTGTTGATGGAAGAAGGTTACCGAGTATGAGCGAGCAACCTGTGCAGATTCAGCCCCAACTCGATTGGTCAGCCTATGAGAGCTTTGGCAGTTTCGGCGGCTTTGGCAGCTTCGACGATTTTGGCGGTAGTGATGCGGCAACGCCCGCAACGGGGGGCGGTTATGCCAAGGCGGCGGCGGTGTGCTTGGGCAAGCGTCATTGTCAGGACAAAAACCAAGGCGTGATGTGTCCTAGCTACCGCGCCAGCGATAACGAGAAGCATTCCACGTATCATCGCGCGGTCACGCTCAAAGCGGCACTCAATGGCGAATTGGGCGAGCATCCGTTTCTGAGCGCGGAACTGGCGGAGGCGATGGAATTTTGCGTGAGTTGCAAAGGCTGCAAAAGCGAATGCCCGCATGGGGTGGATATGGCGTTGCTGCGCGTGGAAGCCTTGGCGCAGCGTTGGCAAGCACTGGGACATGTGCCACTGCGCGCGCGCATGTTTGCGTTTACACCGCGCTATGCCCCGTATCTAAAACACTTGAATTGGGTGGGGGTGTTACGTCAACACCTGCCGCCGATCGCCAAGGCGATGGAGCATTGGCTGGGCATCGCGGCGCAACGTTCCCTGCCCCAAGCGGCGGCGCGCGACTTCATTTCATCACAGCCGCACGCGGTTTCGGTTGCCGAACACGCGCGCGAAGTCGTGCTGCTGGTGGACACCTTTTCCAATCATCTCGATCCACACATTGCGCACGCGGCACTGGCGGTGTTGCAAAGCGCGGGCTACACGGTACACATCGCGCAGCCTGCGGCGGGTGAACGCGCGCTGTGTTGCGGTCGCACTTTTCATTCCAATGGATTGATCGCTGAAGCGCGCAATGAGGCGGCGCGTTTGCTGGAGGTGCTGTCGCCCTTTGCGGCTCGCGGCTTGCCCATCATCGGGCTGGAGCCATCTTGTTTGCTGATGTTGCGCGATGAATATCACTCGCTGGGACTGGGCGAACGCGTGAGCCAAGTCGCCCACGCGGCGGTGTTGTTAGAAGAGTTCCTCGCCCGCGAACACGATGCCAAACGATTAACCTTGCCGCTCAAACCGCTGGCTGGAAAGGTGCTGGTACACGGTCACTGCCACCAAAAAGCATTCGGCGCAATGCCCGCGATGGGCAAGGTGCTGGGACTGGTGCCAAACTTGCAGGTGGAGTTTATCGAATCCAGTTGCTGCGGCATGGCGGGATCATTTGGCATGGAAGCGGAACATTACGAAATGTCTATGCAAATGGGCGAACTGTCCTTGTTGCCCACAGTGCGCGCCGCCGATGCCGACACCCTGCTAGTCGCCAACGGCACCAGTTGCCGCCACCAAATCCGTGACGGCGCAGCACGCGAATCACAACATCTGGCGCAAGTGCTGCAACTCGCACTGCGGTAGCGATGGCGTATTTTCTGGTACGGATGACGGCGCGATGAAAAAAAGGGCTTTTGAAATCAAACAACAGGCAAATTCCGTCAAGATTATGCGACAATCAATGCCTGATTATCGGACACATTTTGTGTCTTTTTAATGTTAGGCAAGCCATGAGATTTTCCGAACTTTACGCAAATTTAATTAAGGAATGGCCTGAGGAAATTTTAATTTCCGATGCGCATCTTCCAAGCAAAACAGGAGGGCAGTATTTCCCAACATTGACCAGAATCAATGATGAGATTGAAGATAAAATTGATTTCAAAAATGACAATTGGAGTTCCGTAGTTCAATGGGCTTTTTTCCAAGCCTTTCATGCTGAGGCGAAGAAACTTTATTCTCAAGGTGAAATAGTTCTAAAAACTCGGGCTGTTCCTCTTGAAAGTATCAATACTCGAATTGCTAAAAACCTTAAAGGTGAAGGCTGGGAAAATGAGCGCGCTAGTTATGACCCATCCTAACGATTAAGGTTAGATCGTGATCGCGAAGAGAGCCACGATCTGAACCATTCGTTGGACAAGTCCAGCGATGCTGTGGTGAATATGGAATATCTCACTGACTGTGGTGGTGCGACTGGGTTAAATCAATGGAATCCAACTTAATTCACTCTGATATTGTGTTGTTTCAGCTCGTAGGTTGGGCTGAGGTACGAAGCCCAACGTTTACCGCATGGTTGCGTGGAATTTGTTGGGCTTCGCTGACGCTCAACCCAACCTACGATTAAATCTAAAGGAATCAATCAATTAACAAATTGGATCAGACTCAATTGATTCTGATATCTGAGTGGTTTTTAATGAAAAAACAGCCTAACCCTACATTCGATTGCGCCACTGAAAGCGCACCTCTTTTACATTAGATTGCCCTACCCTTATGACCATTGAGTTCGACAACGAACACCACTGCAAAGATTTTGTCCGTCTCAACGAGCACTGGATTACTGAGCATTTCTCAATCGAGGGGGCTGATCGCAAGCTGGCTGCCGATCCTTTTCAGATCGTGCATCACGACTGAAGTTGATATGTCTCATAAACAAATTAAAAACGTTCTATTTATCTGTAGTCGGAACCAGTGGCGTAGCCCCACTGCCGAGCAGGTATGGCGCAGACATGCTGAACTTTCTGTCCGATCTGCTGGTACCAGTCCGAATGCTAGGCACAAGGTATCAGTAGCAGATATTCGTTGGTCAGATGTTATTTTTGTGATGGAGGAAAAGCACAAGTCTAGAATCGTGGCTGAATTTACAAGATTACTTGAAAACAAAGCCGTGTATGTCTTGGATATACCAGATGAATACAAGTATATGGATCCAGAATTAATCGAACAAATTAAGCAGTCAGTAGGCGAGATTCTTGACCTTGCCTGAACCTGTACACACGGGCGACTGCGCAAGAAGAGTAAATCAATTTAAAATGCACCCCATCGCTTTCACGGGGGTAAGCACTACGCGGGATAGACGTTTCTCGTGAATTAAGACAAGTTTTGTCGCGCTTTTCGCCCTTTCGGGCGATATACGAATGAATTCGCACCCACAAAACCCCACTGTTTAGTCAAAATAAGAATTGCTGAGCTTCGCCGTTAATTCTGGAAGTTCTGATACTTTTGCGTCATAATTCACGACGGTCTCATGAGTTAATTTATTGACAAGACAAAGATTGCCATGCGCTTTGTTAGACGATAATTTACAATAAAATTATATCGTTAAACAATTTATTCAGAATGATTTTGAACACAAAAGCATTAGACAGCCATAATCCACAACCCAAAAATAGGCGAATTTGTCGCAGCTACAATTTGTTTTCACCCACCTAGGAGACTTACCATGAAACACATCCTCGCCTTCTCCCTCGCCGCCGCCTTTGCTTCTAGCGCATTGGCCGCCCCTGAAACCTATATCATCGAAGGCACGCACACCCTGCCCCGCTTTGAATACAGCCACTTTGGCTACTCCACCCAACTGAGCCGCTTTGACAAAACCACAGGCAAAATCGTCATTGATCGCGCCGCCAAGACGGGCAGCGTTGACGTAGAAATAGATGCTACCTCCGTCAATACAGGGGTCGATATTTTCAACAAACACCTCCAAGCGGCGGATTTTTTTGATGCTGAGGTCTATCCCACGATCACCTTCAAATCCAGCAAACTGACCTTCGACCAAGACGTGCTGACCGCTGTTGCAGGCGATTTGACCATCAAAGGGGTCACCAAACCCGTGACATTGACCGTCACCTCGTTCAAATGTATGCCCCACCCCATGCGCAAAAAAGACGCGTGCGGCGCAAACGCCACCACCCAGATCAAACGCTCTGAATTCAACATGGGCAAATACGCCCCTTACGTCAGCGATGAAGTGACATTGACCTTGCCTGTAGAAGCCGTGAAAGAGTAATTCCCCTGCTGTTCACCTCAAAATCCCGTTCATCTATCCAGATGAACGGGAGCTTTCATGAAGCTATCGCCAAACTGATTTGCACCATACGAAAAATTTATGTGCCGTCGCCCTCTGGCAAACCAGTTGAACCGCTTGATGAATCGGGGGATAATCCGCGCCTATTTTGCTTAAGGATTGGGCAATGACTGAATATATTCTGATTTTGATTAGCGCGGTGTTTGTGAATAACATCGTGATGGTCAAAATTCTGGGGCTATGCCCTTTTATGGGGGTTTCCAAAAAACTGGAAGCCGCCATCGGCATGGGGGCGGCCACGACCTTTGTGTTGACCTTGGCATCAGGCGTGAGTTATCTGATTAACCATTATCTGCTCGGTGCTGAATTAGCCTATCTCACCACCTTGTCTTTTATTGTGGTCATCGCAGGGATTGTGCAATTTACCGAAATGGTCGTGCAAAAAACCAGCCCTGTGTTGTATCAGGTGTTAGGTATCTATTTGCCGCTGATTACCACCAACTGCGCGGTATTGGGCATTCCGCTATTGAACGTACAAGCCGAACATAATTTTATGGAATCGGTGTTCTTTGGTATGGGCGGCGCGTTAGGCTTTACGCTGGTGATGGTGTTGTTTGCGGGCATGCGTGAACGCATGGAAGGCGCGGATGTACCCGCTATTTTCCAAGGGTCGGCGATTGCCATGGTGACCGCTGGGCTGATGAGCTTGTCGTTTATGGGTTTTTCAGGATTGATTAAATAATGGTCAGCGCGTTGTTGGTTATGGCGGGCATTGCCATTGTGCTCGGGGCTGTGTTAGGTTTTGCGGCGATTAAATTTCGGGTGGTAGGCAATCCATTGGTGGATAAAATTGACGCGATTTTGCCGCAAACCCAATGTGGACAATGTGGCTTCCCTGGCTGCAAGCCCTATGCCACGGCGATTGCCGCCGAAGAAGCCGACATCAATTGCTGCCCCCCTGGTGGCGAGGAAGGCATCCGCAAGTTGGCTGAACTCCTGAATAAGGAATTCAAGCCGTTTGGCGACAATGCCAAGCCAAAACCTAAAGCGGTGGCCTATATCGACGAGAACACCTGCATCGGCTGCACTTTGTGTATACAAGCTTGCCCCGTGGATGCGATTGTCGGTGCCGCGAAACAAATGCACACCATCATCGCAGCGGATTGTACAGGCTGCGAATTGTGCCTTGCACCCTGCCCTGTTGATTGCATTGCCATGAATCCCATTGAAGAAACCCTTTCCATTTGGAAATGGAAATATCCCGTTTACGCCTTGTCGCCCACGCCATGACCCAGCTCTATCATTTCCATGGTGGGGTACACCCGCCCACCCAGAAATCACAATCTGTCCGCTCCCCCATCGCCACGCCACCGTTGCCGAGCAAGCTGGTGATTCCTTTTCACCAGCACGTCGGCAGCATGGCAAAACCCTTGGTGCAAGCGGGCGACTATGTCTTCAAAGGGCAGTTAATTGGCATGCCTGAAGACGGATTGTCCAGTGCAATTCACGCATCTACGTCTGGCACCATTGCTGAAATCGGGATGCAAGTGGTCGCGCACGCTTCAGGTTTGCCTGATTTATGCGCCACGCTGATTCCTGATGGCAACGAGGCGTGGATCGCGCGCGAACAGCGCAACCCCCTCACCTTGCCAATAGATGAAATCCGTCAGATTCTACGCTTAGCAGGCGTGGTGGGATTGGGCGGCGCGGTATTCCCCAGTGATGCCAAGCTGCGCGGCGGCAAGCATCACGTCCATTCGATCATTTTGAACGGTGCGGAATGCGAGCCTTATATCACCTGCGATGATATGTTGATGCGTCAACGGGCGCGAGACATCGTGCGAGGGGGCGACATTATTCGACGCGTTTTGGGCGCGAATGAAGTGCTGATTGGTATTGAGGACAATAAACCGCAAGCGATTGCCATGATGCAAGAAGCTTGCGTGGATCGTAGCAGTATGCGGGTGATCGCCGTGCCGACCTTGTATCCTGGTGGCGGCGCGAAGCAATTGATCCGCGTATTGACAGGCATCGAAGTTGCGGCAGGCGTGCGCTCCACCGACAAGGGCGTGCAATGTTTTAACGTGGCAACCGCCTACAGCGTGTATCGCGCCGTGGCACACAGCGAACCACTCTTGTCGCGCATCGTCACGGTGACGGGCAATGTGCAAAAACCGCAAAATTTTGAAGTCTTGATCGGCACACCCGTCAACGAATTGGTCGCGTGGGCAGGCGAAAAATCCGACACCACGCACCACATTATGGGCGGGCCGATGATGGGCGTGGCATTGCCCAACGACCAAGTTTCCGTGGTTAAAGCCTGCAACTGCATCATCGCCGCGTCGGATGCGCTATTCCCCCCCGCGCCGCCCGCCATGCCGTGCATCCGTTGCACCCGCTGCGCGGAAGTCTGCCCACAAGAGTTGCAACCCCAAGATTTATATTGGTTTTCCAAGTCTAAAAATTTCGGCAAAGCGCAAGAATTCAATTTATTTGACTGCATCGAATGCGGCGCGTGTAGCTACGTTTGCCCTAGCCATATCCCGCTGGTGCAGTATTACCGCTTTGCCAAGAGCGAAATTTGGGCGCGTGACAACGACAAAAAAGCCGCTGACCAAGCGCGGGAACGCCATGAGTTTCGTGAATTCCGTACGGAACGCGAAAAGCAAGAAAAAGCCGACAAGCTGGCAGCCAAAGAAAAAGCCGCCCTAGCCGCCAAGCAAGCCACGCCTGTGAACGACGACGCGCAGCAAAAAATTCAAGCGGCAATGGCATTGGCAAAACAACAAGCGGTCACGCCCAAAAATGTCAGCGATCTCACCCCGCAACAACAAGCCGAAATCGCCGATATTGAAGCTCGCCGTGCCAGAAATCAAGATCGTGCGGGAACGTAGTCGTTAGCGGTTAGTCGTTAGTCGTTAGTCGCTGGTTGTAGGGCGCAAATGCAATTCGCGTAAAGCCAATTAAGTTGTTGCGTCTAAGTTTTCGATGTTTCCGATTGGTCAGTGAGTAACTAACAACTAGCGACTAACGACTACCCACTAACGACCGATTCATTAAGGAATAGTTTACCCATGTTCTACTCGCCTTTTATTCGCAACCCCATCAGCGTGTCGCAAATCATGCTACGGGTGATGCTGGCTTTAATTCCCGCCATTGGCGCGTACCTATACTACTTCGGACCGATTATTTTGGTGTCTTTGACATTGGCGAGCATCACCGCCGTGGCAACCGAAGCCGCGATGTTGAAATTGCGTAATCGCCCCGTCGAGCCCTTTTTGCAAGACAACAGCGCGTTGCTGACCGCGTGGTTAATCGCCTTGTCCATTCCCGCGCTCGCACCGTGGTGGCTGGTGGTAGTCGGGACGGCATTTGCGATTGTGATTGCCAAACAACTTTACGGCGGTTTGGGTAACAATCCCTTCAATCCCGCGATGATTGCCTACGCGGTGCTGATTATTTCCTTCCCCACCCACATGACGCACTGGCTCACGCCCGCCATGCTAATACACGCCGATTTAGGGTTTGCGGGGCAACTGGCGTACATGTTTGGCAATGTCTTGCCCCCAAGCATGACCTTGGATGCCTTCACCATGGCAACGCCGCTGGACACCTTGAAAACCCAATTACACCTGGGCACTGCCATGAGCAGTATTTTCGGGCAACCGATTTTCGGTGGGTTAGCGGGGCAAGGCAGCGAAATGGTCGCCGTGGGTTTCTTGGTTGGCGGCGTGTATTTGTGGGCGACGCGCATTATTACGTGGCATTTGCCCGTGGCCTATTTGGGTTCGCTGTTCGCGATTGCAGGCGTTTTTCATCTGATTGATCCTGCGCACTACGCCCCGCCCTTGTTCCACCTGTTCTCAGGCGCGGCGATGTTGGGCGCGTTTTTTATTCTGACCGACCCTGTGACCAGCCCCACGACCCACAAAGGCAAATTGATTTTCGCGGCGGGTGCCGCCTTCCTCACCTATGTAATTCGCGTATTTGGCGGATTTCCAGATGGCATGGCGTTCGCCACCTTGTTAATGAATATCTGCGTGCCGCTGATTGACATGTACACGCAGCCCAGCGTTTTTGGCAAAAAGGAGCAAGCGCGATGAGACGCACCATGGCAAAAGCCTCCTTAATGACGGCGATGAATTTGCTGTTTTTCACGGTAATCGGCACGGCAATGCTCGCCATTACCTACAATCAAACCCACGAACGCATTGCCCAAAGCGAACTGGATGCAAAACTCAAATTGATTTCCCAACTGGTGCCGCCGAGCGCATTCGATAACGACATCGTGCGCGACACCTTGGACATTGCGCCTGATCCCTTGCTGGGAAACGATAAGCCCACCCTCGCCTACCGCGCCCGCCAAGGGGAAAAACCCGTTGCTGTGGTACTGGAAGCCACCGCCCCCGACGGTTACAGCGGCAAAATCAATCTGATTATCGCCATTCAACCCGATGGTTCAGTTGGCGGCGTGCGCGTGGTGGCACACAAAGAAACCCCAGGCTTGGGCGACTACATCGACATTGCGCACAGCAATTGGATCAAAGGCTTCGACGGCAAAGCCTTGATGGCAGGTAAAGACGGGAACTGGAAAGTCAAAAAAGATGGCGGACAATTCGACTACATGGCAGGTGCCACCATCACTCCCCGCGCCGTCATCAAAGCGGTGCATAAAGCCTTGCAATACTATGCTAAACATCAGGCAACACTATTTGCGCAACCCGCCGTGCAACCCCACTCACCGTAAGATCGCAAACAGATTCTCGGTCGAGTTAAAGTCCGAATCGACAATAACGACTTTCAGATTGTAGCGAGGTGCCGTATAAAGTCCCCTCCACCCGTTCAAGGATTGCCAAGCATGAATGAATCTGCCGTTTTCAGCCTGCCAATGCGGGTTTATTTTCAAGACACCGACGCGGGCGGGGTGGTGTATCACGCCAGTTATGTCAATTTTATGGAGCGGGCGCGCACGGAGTGGCTGCGTAGTTGCGGCTATAGCAACGCAGGCTTGATGCACACTTTTGGGCTGTTGTTTGTGGTACGCTCGTTGAAAATGGATTATTTAAAACCCGCTTTATTGGATGATTTATTGGAGGTTTCCGCCCAAATCCAATCCACAGGACGCAGCCAGTTGCTATTAAAACAAACCGTGTGCCGCGATGGCGTGGTCTTGACCGCAGGCGACGTGCAATTAGTGTGTGTAGAAAAGGAAACGTTTAAACCTGTGCGAATTCCTGAAGTGTTGCGCGATAAATGGTTAGCGGCTTTGTAGCCCGTATGCAATACGGGATTTATGTCATGGTGGGTGCGCGTTACTTATCCACCCTACAACGCTTGAAATAGGGAATATAATTCTCCAATATGGGCGTGTTATATAAACAAGATGGCATCACGATTCGGGTGAATGGCAATGAGCATCCGCCTGTTCATGCGCATGTATTGCACGCGGATGGGCGGGCGATGGTGTATTTGAACGGAAAAGTGGTGAATAGCGGTGCGCCTATTGCGGCATTAAAAGCGGCGCAAGCGTGGATTGCGGCGCATCATCAAGTGATTCAAGATGAATGGACGCGTTGGAATTAAAGGATTAAAAATGACGACACCTGACCGACTCAAAGCGGTGACTCCCGTGGATGCAGCGACCTTGCGCATCGAATTTTGCAGTGGCAAGGTTTATGCCGTTTCTTTGGCTGACCCGATGGCGCATTTGCAAGGTTTTGCTCAATTGGCTAACCGTGCGCTGTTTGATTCTGCTGCGGTGGTGGATGATGGCTGGACGGTGGAATGGGGCAATGGCTTGTCGATGGCTTCGGAACGCTTGTATCAGATGGCGAAGGAACAGGCGGGCGAAGCCGTTCCCACGGCGGAGTTTCGGGCGTGGATGGTGCGCAATCAATTGTCGTTGACCACCGCCGCAGAGGCGTTGGCGTTATCACGCCGCGTGGTCAGCCAATACAGCGCGGGCAGCCGTCCGATTCCCAAAATTGTGGGCTTGGCGTTGAAAGGGTTTGAGGTCGAGCGGCGGGCGTAGGATGTGCCGACAGGCGCATCTATTTGAAAGACAAGGAGTTTGACCATGCAATTTTTAAACCCCAAAACCGATTTTGCGTTTAAACGCATCTTTGGTTCGGCCGAGAGTGGCGATATTTTAATCAGTTTGTTAAATGCGATTTTGGGCTTGAGCGCGCCGTATTGCATCGCGGAGGTGAGCATTCTTGATCCCTATCTCGCGCCTGAAATTCATGGCATGAAAAACACTTATCTTGATGTGCGAGCCAAAGACCAGCGCGGTAAGGAATACATCATCGAAATGCAGGTGTTAAACGTCGAAGGTTTTGAAAAGCGGGTGTTGTATAACGCTTGCAAAACCTATTCGCGGCAACTGGCGATTGGGGAAGGCTATGAATTATTGACCGATGTCATTGCCATCAGTATTACCGATTTTATGATGTTTGAAGATTTACCCGACTTGGTCAACGGCTTCAAATTCCGCGCCGCATCAGGGCAAATTTATAGCGATG
>JBASWK010000055.1:0-6367 GCA_049276435.1 Gallionella sp.
CCATACGCTCCTACCTAGCCACCCTGCACAAACAAGGTGCAAATATCTTCGATGCGCTAATCCAAACCTTCCGTGAATCCCCGCCCCCACCCCGCTTTGCTTGAGAGGGGGCTGAGTAGTTACGAAATTAAACTAAAAAACGAGGCAGCGTCGTCCCGCTGCAAACATCAGGCGACCATCTTAAATTCGATGAAGGATTGTCTTGACGGAGGGGGCCACTTTAGGGGCACTTTTTGAATCAATGCCGTTAAGTTGACATGAAAAAGGCGAAAAACGCAGAAACACGTTTTTCGCCTTCTTTAAAGCGAACCTTTTACAAAGTTCGCAGATACGCCATCGAATTACAGGCTGTAATACATCTCGAATTCGATAGGGTGAGTGGTCATACGGAAGCGGTTAACTTCGTCCATTTTCAGGTTGATGTAGGCATCAATGAAATCATTCGAGAATACACCACCGCGAGTCAAGAATTCACGGTCTGCGTTCAGGCTGTCCAAGGCTTGTTCCAACGAAGTACAAACGGTTGGGATTTTTGCATCTTCTTCTGGAGGCAAGTCGTACAAGTTCTTGTCTGCTGGGTCGCCAGGGTGAATCTTGTTTTGGATACCATCCAAACCCGCCATCATCAATGCCGCAAAGCACAAGTATGGGTTCGCGGAAGGATCAGGGAAACGGGTTTCGATACGACGACCTTTGTCGTTGGCGACGTGAGGAATACGGATCGAAGCGGAACGATTTTTCGCAGAATACGCCAACTTAGTCGGTGCTTCGTAATGAGGCACTAGACGTTTGTAGGAGTTAGTCCCAGGATTGGTAATCGCGTTCAAAGCCTTAGCGTGCTTGATGATACCGCCGATGTAGTACAGCGCGGTTTCGGACAAGCCAGCGTAGCCATTGCCTGCGAAAGTGTTTTTGCCGTCTTTCCAGATGGATTGATGCACGTGCATCCCAGAACCATTGTCACCTACGATAGGCTTGGGCATGAAAGTGGCCGTTTTGCCATATTGATGCGCTACGTTGAAGACCACGTATTTCAAAGTTTGGGTTTGATCAGCGCGACGTACCAAGGTGTTGAATTTAGTACCGATTTCGCATTGACCCGCAGTTGCCACTTCGTGGTGATGCACTTCAACTTCAATCCCTAAGTCTTCCAATGCCAAGCACATTGCGGCACGGATGTCGTTCAGGCTGTCAACGGGGGGGACTGGGAAGTAGCCGCCTTTAACTGTTGGACGATGACCTGTGTTGCCGCCATCAAAGCTGTCGCCAGACGACCAAGCTGCTTCTTCAGAATTGATCTTGCTGGAGCAACCAGACATGTCAATTTTCCATTGTACGGAATCAAAAATGAAGAATTCTGGTTCTGGACCGAAGTAAGCGGTGTCGCCAATGCCTGTTGATTTCAGATACGCTTCCGCGCGTTTTGCAATAGAACGTGGATCGCGGTCATAGCCTTTACCATCGGAAGGTTCAACCACATCACATGTCATGACTAAGGTCACTTCGTCCATGAAGGGGTCGATGTAAGCAGTTTCTGGTTGTGGCATCAACAACATGTCAGAGGCTTGAATGCCTTTCCAACCTGCGATGGAAGAGCCGTCAAACGCATGACCATCTTCAAATTTATCCAAACCCACGTATTTGGCGGGTACGCCAACGTGTTGTTCTTTACCGCGAGTATCGGTAAAGCGTAAATCCACGAACTTCACATCGCGGTCTTTAATCAATTGCAATACATCATTTGCTGTCATAGCCATCATTTACTCTCCCAAAAATAAACTGCATAAAAATAATCCTGACCTTCAGAAAGCATGAAACATGCCTACGCCGCTTCACCCAACAGCCGCGCATTTTGCCATATTAGCAGCCAACAGCGCAGAAAAAATTTGCACCCGAACAGGGCGCGCAACAGCCAGCCACGCACTAATCTAGTGCGCAGTGACTCAATACCTGAATACGACGGAAAATAGGCGTGTTTTGACACAAGGTGTCACAACGTTGTTGCAAATTTTGTGCCGCTTGTTGGTCATCACATAAGTGAATTTCAACTTCCACTTGCCCATTGAGATAATGGAATAGCACAGACTGTTGCATCAGGGTGGGCATGTCAAGTTGACGGGATAATTGTTGCAATAACGCCAGTCGATTAGGCAAGTGGATATTGGGTTTGCTTTTGATGTCGTCCTCAGGGTCGATATGCACCATGACATCCATCACATGATGTTGCATTAACACCGCCTGCCGAGCCGCCTCGGCAATGTAATGCCCTTCCGATACGCTGATTTTAGGGTCAACAATGATGTGTGCATCGACCAAAGCGTGATCGGCCATTTTGCGAGTGCGTAGTTCATGCAGGCTGCGTACCCCTGGGGTGTTGAGTAGCGTCACGCGAATCGCATCGACTTCGCTTTCTTCTAGTCCTGTGTCGATCAATTCTGCCAACGCCTCAAATGCCAGCTTCCAGCCCATGTAGCCTATCATCACGCCCACCACGGCGGCGGCAAGCAAATCTAAAAAGGCGTAGCCTAGCAGATTGCCGATAATGCCGATCACCACCACCAGTGATGAGGCGGCATCCGAGCGGGCGTGCCAGGCATTGGCAATCAACATTTGTGAACGCACTTGCTTTGCGACCGCCATCATGTAGCGGAACATGCCCTCTTTTGCCAACAAGGCGATCACCGCCACCGCTAACGCAATCGGATTGACCATTTGCAAGGCTTGTGGATGTTGCAAACGCAATGCCGCCGACACCAATAATCCCACCCCCAATGCGGCGAGGAGGCCGCCTAGAATCAAGGTGGCGGCGGTTTCAACACGCGCATGACCATAAGGATGTTTCGCGTCGGCATGGCGATTGCCCTGACGATTGGCAAATAAAACCAGAATGTCTGACAATAAGTCGGACAACGAATGCAATCCATCCGCCATTAACGCTTGTGAATGAGCGAAAAACCCGCCCAACACCTGTAAAATGGTTAATAGCAGGTTGATGAAAATACTGACCCAGGTGCTTTTTTGCGCAGCGGCAAAGCGTTCTGGGTGGGTGGGTTCAAATGAAAGTGGCGGATCCGTGGGGATGTGACGATGATTTTTCATAGTGATTGCGCTAGTATTCGGGCAGGCGGCGCAGCATAGCATCCGTTGATGCCTTTTTGATGATGTAAACAGATTTAAAGTGAGAAAAATAATGGGAAGAATTACGGCTATTTTAGAAACCGCACACCAACGCGCGCAAGAAAAAGGTCTAGTGTATCGTGGCGCAGTAACCGCTGTTGAGGCATACGAATTATTGCAACTTGCCCCCCATGCCAAGCTGGTGGATGTGCGTACCCGAGCCGAGATAGATTGGGTAGGTCATGTCGGTGATGAGATTGATTGCACCGAGATTGAGTGGTTGACCTACCCAAGCATGAAGCCCAACCCCAATTTTGTGGCGCATCTTGACCAGCAAGTGGATAAAGAATCCTTGGTGCTGTTTATTTGTCGTAGCGGGGTACGCTCCCACGCGGCTGCCACCGCCGCGACTCAAGCGGGATTTTCTGCTTGCTATGGTGTTTCAGACGGCTTTGAAGGGGATTTGGATGGTGAACATCACCGCAATACGCTCAATGGCTGGCGCGCAGAAGGTTTGCCTTGGGCGCAAAGTTAATGACGTTGACCGCTTGCAGCCTGTCGATCTTGACACATTGTAAACGAGACTACGCCTGATCCATGTCAGATAGCACCGCTTTTCATTTGCTGGATGAACGCATTCAACGCTACGTTTGGGCGGCGGGGTGGGGGGAGTTGCGGGATGCGCAGGAGTTTGCGATTCCGTTAATTTTGCCCGCCAATCAGGATGTGATTATTGCCGCGCCCACCGCAGCGGGGAAAACCGAGGCGGCGTTTTTGCCCGCGCTGACCTATTTGCTGAAAACAGGCGGCTTGATTGTGTATATCAGCCCCTTGAAAGCCTTGATTAACGATCAGTTTGAACGCTTGGATGGGCTGTGCGAACAGTTGGGGATCGCCGTTTGGCGGTGGCATGGCGATGTGTCTGCTTCGACCAAAGCGCGTTTTTTGCGCCATCCCAAGGGTGTGTTGCTGATTACGCCTGAATCGCTGGAAGCCTTGTTGTGCCATCGCGGCAGTTCGGTCAAGGCGGTGTTTGCCCATACCGCGTATTTTGTGGTGGATGAATTGCACGCCTTTATTGGTTCGGAGCGCGGGAAACAATTGCAATCCTTGTTGCATCGCATCGAATCTAGCGTGGGGCATCGCGTGCCGCGCATTGGGTTGTCCGCCACCTTGGGCGATATGCAGCTTGCGGCAGCATTTTTGCGTGCCGATCAACAGGTTGCGATTGTGCAATCCACCACGGCAACTGCCGAACTCAAAATCAGTGTGAAAGGTTATGAAGAGCCGCTGGTGATGTCGCAAAAGGAAACCCCCGACGATGAACCCGCCTCGCCCGCCCACATTGCCGCGCATTTGTTTCACAGCTTGCGCGGCACGAATAATTTGGTCTTCCCTAACTCGCGCCGCGAAGTGGAACGCTACACCCATTTGCTCAATCAATTAAGCCAAAAACACCGCTCGCCCAAGGAGTTTTTTCCGCATCACGGCAGTTTGTCCAAAGAGCTGCGCAGCGAAACCGAAGCTGCGTTAAAACAACACGACCACCCCGCTACGGCGATTTGCACCAATACTTTGGAACTGGGCATCGACATCGGCGCGGTCAAAAGCGTGGCGCAAATTGGCTCGCCGCCTTCGGTTGCCAGCTTGCGCCAACGGCTGGGACGGTCGGGGCGGCGCGCAGGTGAAGCTGCGATTTTGCGCGGTTATTGCATCGAAGACGCGTTGAACGAATACAGCGCGCTGTCTGACGAATTGCGCCTCAACACCGTGCAAACCATCTCCATGATTAGCTTGTTGCTGGAAGGTTGGCTAGAGCCGCCGCTGGCGCAGGGCTTGCATTTTTCCACGCTGATTCAACAAATTCTCTCGGTGATTGCCCAATACGGCGGCGCGTCCATCGCCCGTTTATACCAGTTGTTATGCAGCGCGGGCAGCCCATTCGAGGGCATTAGCACCGCCGAATTTGCGCAACTGATTAAGCACTTAGGCACGCGAGAACTGTTGATGCAAGACGCATCGGGCGATTTATTGCATGGGCGTATCGGCGAGAAATTGGTCAATCACTACACTTTTTACGCCTCCTTTAGCACCGACGAAGAATTCCGCCTGGTGGCAGGCGGTAAAACGCTAGGCACACTGCCGATTTCGCAATTGCTGGAAATCGGGCAACGGATTTTGTTCGCGGGCAAAACGTGGCGGGTCGAAGCGGTCGATGACGAAAAAAAGACCATCTACGTGGTTCATACCAAAGGCGGCGTACCCCCTGCTTTTTTAGGCAGCGCGGGGCGCGTGCATAGCAAAATTCGCCAACGCAGCCGCGAACTGCTGCAATCCACAGCAATGCCGTCTTTTTTGGACGACACGGCGCAACGTTTTTTAAAGGAAGCGCGCAAGCATTACGCCCGCCACGGCTTAAAAAACCACGCCTTACTCGACCAAGGCAACACCCTATTTCTCATCACTTGGCTAGGCGATGCCGCCAACGAAGCCCTCGCCTGTTTGCTCAATCATCACCAATGCAAAGCACACGCGTTTGGATTTTGTATTGAAATTCAAAAAGGTAGCCGAAAACTAGCTGAATTCACCGAACTTCTCACCGCCATTGCTAAACAACCCCAACCGCCTTTAGACACGCTGCTCGTCGAAGTCAAAAATTTACAACGCGAAAAATGGGACTGGGCATTGCCCGACGAATTACTCCGCAAATCGTATGCCAGTTTGTATCTGGATTTGGATGAAGCGATGGTATGGTTGAGGGCGTTTGCGAGGCAACACGCGGAGGCATAGGTAAGGAGTAGCGTATACGTAATCGTGTATTTTAATCTAATCAAACCAACCGTGGGTACGACAAATTCGTACGCTTTTGGGTGAAATCTCCCCGTCTTACCTGAATGGCACTTACTTAAGCCAAATCATCGGCAAACTCCCCCCCTTTAAGGTCATAGGTATCTACACAACTTTATAACTCATTGAAATTTAATTAAAAATCAGGGTGCGTAGGAGCGCACAAATTCCGCGAAAGGTGTTGCGAGAGACTATCGCGCAATTTGTGCGCCCCTAGTGCGCCTGTGAAGGCGCGCAAACTGCATGGTGAAAGTCCGTGTCGGAGTAAGCCAAGACTCCGTAGCTGAAGATAACTGCGTCATCGCGAGGTGGGGTGGAGAGCAATCGGAGGCGAACTGGCAGTCCGTAATAAAGTGAACTCGATTCGGCGGGACATGACGGCGAACCCGCTAGGGTAAGGTGA
>JBASWK010000056.1:0-11030 GCA_049276435.1 Gallionella sp.
AGTCGCCGCATGGCAAGCCCGCCGCGACCAGATTCACGCCAAAGTAAACTGGCAATTTACCACCGAAAATGCACGCGTTAAACTCAAACGTCTTTATCCGACATTTGATGCGTGACGCGACACTAGTGCAAATGCTCCCGTGACCAGTGTTGCAAATACTGCAATATCCTGTCGGCGTGTTTGTCTTGGCTCACCCCTTGGAAACTTTGCACCAAAAACACGACTTAATTCAAAGCAAAGACATCCCAGCCAGCCAAAATTCGCCAAAAATACAAGGTAGAACGTGACAACAAAGTACCCTATGCCATTTGAACCAGCCGATTTGAAGATAGCCAAAGTGATCGGCTTAACAAGAAAAAGAGCGATTCCAGCCAGTCCTCCTATAAGCATGGCAAACATACCTGCGGCTCGAAGAAATTTTCCAGCCAGGTTTGGAATTCGCCCATTCAATGCCGTTGGGTAGCGAAGAACCAGGTAAACACGAAAAAAAATCATCGCCAACATGACGAGATAAAGTGCAATTCTCGCTATTGATCCCAAGCCGCCTCCTGTTACCAATGAAACCCAACCAGAGAACCCAACAAGTGTGGAGGGGACAAGTGCGAGCAGTGCAGTAACGTACAAGGCACGTACAACGCGCGAACTCTGCAATACTTCATTCCCGTTTTCAGCAGACCCTTTGGTGAGGGTGGCGCACACTCCATCGGTTGTCATCGAAGTTGCTTTCAAATCAGTCATGATAAATATCCCAATGGGGAAAATGTGTGTAGGTCAGACAAGCGTAGCGTATCTGATAACTATTCATTAAAAATCAAAATGTTGCATGGTATATGCGCTACGCCTATCCACCCTCCCCATCACTCCAACTCCAACGTCGCAATCCGGTGACTATTCTCCAGCGCCCGCTTCACCGTCACGCTGCTGCGTTGACTTAAATCCATGCTGAACAGAGCGCGGCCCAGAGGGTTGATAAAGCTTGATTCCACTTGGTTGCCGATGCCGCGCCCGCCATTGGTGAGGTCGCGTGTGCAGAGTTTGAGTAAGTCTTGCCAAGATTCCTGCGTGAAATTTAAGGTGATGCGATGTTCTTCTTTGACGCGGTTGATGACGTTTTGCAACATGCCTTTCAGAATCTGTTCGGCGATCGTGGCAGAAATAAAATTAAACACCACAATGTTGTCGCCGATACGATTCAGGATTTCGGGGCGAGATAATTTGAACTTAAAATAGTCTTGTATCGCCCCGCGCACGCGGCTTTCGACCACATCGTAGGGATCACCATGCTGGACGTTTTGGGTGCGTTGACCGTGTTCATTTTCGACATAAATGCCCAAATTGGAGGTAAATACAATCACCGCTTCGGAAAAATACGCCGTGTCGCCGCGCCCATCGGTTAAGCGACCATCTTCCAAAATTTGCAGGAATTTATCCAAAATGCGCGGATGGGCTTTTTCAATTTCATCGAATAAAATCACGCTAAAGGGTTTTTCACGCACGGCATTGGTCAGCTCACCGCCCGCGTCATAGCCCACATAGCCAGGTGGTGCGCCCAGCAAGCGTGCGCTGCTGTGTTCTTCGGCAAATTCACTCATATCAAAACGTAGATAAGCGCGTTCATTACCAAAAATCAGTTGGGTGAGCGACTTCGCTAACTCAGTTTTCCCTACGCCTGTTGGACCTGCAAAAAACAGCACACCGCGTGGGCGATTGTCTGAAGAACGCGCTTGCGCGCCCGTCAGTCCCATCACCGAGCGCATCAAAATATCCAAGGTTTTGGTGATGGCTTGCGGTTGACCTTTGACCCGCCCCTCGATCACGCTATGCGCCGTGGCGATGCGTTCACGCATATAGGATTTCTTCCACGGATTGTCCACGATGCCGACTTTGAAGCATTGCACCGCTTCGTCAATGTCGAGATAAGCCATGTTTTTACGGCGCGCCAATTGGGCGATGTCGCCCATCGCCATCAGCCACAGCCCTTCGGTCAAATCGGCAAAACGACTGCAAAATTTGGTCTTTCCCGCCGCGTCACTTTGGGCATAGCCCTCGAATAACTTGCCCAAAATATCCGCTGCGGCAGTTCGGGTTTCGTAATCGGGGTCGGAAACGGAGAGTGGCGCGATCCGCGCACTGTCTAAGGTCAGCCAAGAAGGAATGTCTTGCGGGCGATTTAACAGCCACACCACGGGATTAAAACGGGCGATCCCAGGTACATCACTCGTTTCCAATCCTTTGGGGATGATGGGCGTGGACGTGGCCGCCAAGCGTTCGGCCGAGACAAAAAAACGATGCTCGGCTTGATCCAAATGTTCCGCTTGTCTGACCAACCGCGAGGCAAAATCGACCACAATGGCGCAGCGCACCTCGCGCATTTCCGCCACGCGCCGCATCATTGCGGCTAAATTTTCCAAACTCATCGGCATCGCGCCGTCTTGCAATTTGAGGTCGAATAACTTTTTGGCGAGTTCAACCACGTCAGGCTCATTGGGATAGGGGCGTATGCCTTCGATGGGGTCGTACACCAACATCAAGCGATAATCCAAATCATGCAAGGTATTCCACAGGCAGCGCAGTAGCGGCACAAGGGTGTATTTGTCGTGCATGGTGACGATAAAATTGTCGCGGATATTGCCCGAAATAACAAACTGCGAGCGTATTGACAGCAAGCGTTCCATATCCAACACCCAGCGCGGCGACATATCTACTCGCTTATCCATCTGATTGACCTCATAAAGAAGATTTATTTTGTGTCCTATGCGAGTCAACCGACGCTCGCGACAGCGCGTAAATAATGACGCATTGTTTGTGTCGTTACAGCACGCTTTTATCCCGCTCAATCAAGGCATAAGCCGAATGGTTGTGAATGGACTCAAAATTTTCAGATTCCACAATATAGGCTTCCACTCGGTTATCGGCGTTGAGCACGGCGGCGACATCACGCACCATGTCTTCGACAAATTTAGGGTTGTCGTAAGCGCGTTCGGTGACGAATTTTTCATCTGGGCGTTTCAGCAGGCCGTATAACTCGCATGAAGCTTGGGATTCGGCGATTTGCACCACATCTTCAATCCACATAAAGCGGTTGGTGCGCAAGGTTAGCGTGACGTGAGAACGTTGGTTGTGCGCACCTCGGTCTGAGATTTTTTTCGAGCAAGGGCATAGGCTGGTGACGGGTACAAGGACTTTTAGCGTCATGCGGGTTTTGCCCTCCACGATTTCCCCAATCAAGGTCACATCGTAATCCAGCAAACTTTGCACGCCCGATACGGGGGCGGTTTTGTTGATGAAATAAGGGAAGCTCATCTCGATATAACCTGATTGGGCTTCCAGACGTGTTGCCATTTCCTGCAAAATGCTGGCAAATGATTCCACTGAAATTTCGCGTTCGTGTTCATTTAGAATTTCGACGAAACGCGACATGTGCGTACCTTTAAAATTATGCGGCAGGTGTACGTACATATTGAACGTGGCGATGGTGTGCTGAATACCGACGCTTTTGTCTTGGACTTTGATGGGATGGCGGATGCCTTTGATCCCGACGCGGTTGATGGCGATTTGGCGTAAATCCGCTGAACTTTGTACGTCGGGAATCAGGCTGGGCACAGCAGTATTCATATCAGAACTTTCTAATCAGTTGAGAGGGGTGGGATTATACTTAACCTCGACAAATCTACTTGGGTAATAAGGCATTGCATACAAGTAATTGGGTATTGAGCTGTTAGTCGCTAGTCGTTAGCTTTTAGTTTGTGGAGTGGAATTTTTTACTCATTTATTTGAATATCTTGTAAAAAATATAGTATCGGACAGATTTATACTATGAAACTAACGACTAACGACTAACGACTAACGACTAACGACTAGCAGCTTAAAATACCCACAAAAGCCCTCAGTTTAGTCAAAATGAGAATTGCTGACCCTTCCCACTTCACCGTTCTCTAATTTACGACTTGGTCAAATAATGCTGGATGCTGCTGACCATGCCACTGGCATCTAGCCCGCAATCCGCCAGTAGCTGCACGGGGTCGCCTTGCTCAATAAAGCGGTCAGGTAAGCCCAATTGCAGCAGTGACACGACCTTATGATGCTGGGCGAGACATTCCGCCACCGCACTCCCTGCACCCCCTTGTATGACATTTTCTTCAACGGTGACCAGCAGCGTGTGTTCATCGGCTAAACGTAAAATCATCTCGCTATCTAGGGGTTTCACAAAGCGCATATTGACCACGGTGGCGTTAAGCTGTTCACCCGCCGCCTCAGCCACCGCCAGCATGGTGCCAAAGGACAGGATGGCGACCTTTTTGCCTGTGCGGCGCAACTGTGCTTTGCCGATAGGCAGTGCGGACATTTCTGATTGTATGGTCACCCCTGGCCCTGTCCCACGTGGATAGCGCACCGCGCTGGGGGTGTTGAGCTGCATGGCGGTGAACAACATTTGGCGGCATTCGTTTTCGTCTGCGGGTGCCATGACGGTCATGTTGGGTATGCAGCGTAAGAAGCTTAAATCAAAACTCCCCGCGTGCGTTGCCCCGTCCGCGCCGACCAAGCCGCCGCGATCAATGGCTAACACCACGGGTAGTTTTTGAATCGCAATGTCGTGGATAACTTGGTCGTAAGCGCGCTGCAAAAAGGTGGAGTAAATCGCCACCACGGGTTTGTAGCCATCGCACGCCAAGCCTGCGGCGAAGGTCAGTGCGTGTTGTTCCGCAATGCCAACATCAAAATAACGCTCAGGGAATTGCTTGGCGAATGCCTGCATACCAGAGCCTTCGCACATGGCAGGGGTGATGCCGACCAGTCGCGGATCGCGTGCCGCCATATCGCACAACCAGTCGCCGAACACTTGGGTGTAGGTGGGTTTTACGGAGGGTTTAACCACCACGCCTTGATGGCGATCAAATTTGCTCACGCCGTGGTACAGCAAACAATCCTCTTCGGCTTGTATGTAACCTTTGCCTTTTTGGGTGACGATATGTAAAAACTGAGGACCCTTGAGCTGACGAATGTTGCCTATGGTATCCAGTAGCACATCCAAATCATGCCCATCAATGGGACCTAGGTAGTTAAAGCCAAACTCTTCAAATAAAGTCCCGCGTGTCACCAATCCTTTGACATGTTCTTCGGCGCGTTTGGCGAATTCGTGTACCGAAGGAATGCCACGCAAGGCTTTTTCGCTGGTGCTGCGCACGGCGGCATAGAATCGTCCCGACATCAGGCGCGCCAAATAGTTATTCAGCGCACCCACAGGGCGGGAAATGGACATGTCGTTATCGTTTAAAATCACCAGCAAGTTAGCGTCCATCGCCCCCGCGCAATTCAATGCTTCAAACGCCATGCCGCCCGTCAATGCGCCGTCACCAATAATCGCCACAGAGCGTCGGTTAGAGCCATCCAGTTTTGCGGCAACCGCCATGCCCAATGCGGCCGATATGGATGTGCTGGAATGTCCCACGCCGAAGGCATCGTAAGGGCTTTCTTCCCGCTTGGGAAACCCCGCAATGCCACCTGCCATACGCAAGGTACTCATGGCTTCGCGCCGTCCCGTGAGGATTTTGTGTGCGTAAGTTTGATGCCCGACATCCCACACCAGCTTGTCTTCTGGTGTATTATATATATAATGGAGGGCGAGCGTGAGTTCAATGGTGCCTAAATTAGAAGATAAGTGTCCGCCCGTTTTGCTGACGGAATCGACTAAAAATTCACGTAATTCGCGGGCTAATTGTGGTAATTGTGGTTTGTCCAAACGACGCAGATCATCTGGAGTATCTATACTATTTAGTAGGGGGTACATTAAAATTTCCGCAATACAATAAAATCAGCCAATTCACGCAAGCGTTGTGCGGAATCCCCAAAATCTGCCAGCGCATCTAGCGCGGATTGATGCAACTGCTGCGCCATCTCGCGTGCCGCTGCGACCCCTAACAGGGTGACATAGGTGGGCTTGTTGTGATCGGCATCTTTGCCCGCCGTTTTGCCCAGTGTGGCGGTATCGGCTTCACTGTCCAACACATCATCCACGACTTGAAACGCTAAGCCGACACATTTGCCAAAATGATCCAGTTGGGTCAGTTGTGCGTCACTCACGTTGCCGCAATGCGCGCCCAGTAAAATCGCTGCACGAATCAACATGCCTGTTTTGTGTATGTGCATAAATTCTAATTCAGGGATGGTCAATGCCTTGCCCACGCTGTCCAAATCAAACGCTTGTCCGCCCGCCATGCCACGAGAACCTGATGCAATCGCCAGCAATTTCACCATTTCCAATTGTCGGTTCGCGTCGGCGTTTAAACGATGTTCTGCCAATAATTGAAACGCCAAGGTTTGCAAGCTGTCGCCCACCAATAACGCGGTGGCTTCGTCATATTGCACATGACAGGTTGGTTTGCCGCGACGCAGCACATCGTCATCCATGCAGGGCATATCATCATGCACCAGCGAATACACATGAATCAGTTCCACGGCGGCGGCGGCGATATTTAGGTGTGCTAACGATGCGCCTGTTAATTCTCCCGCTGCCAATGCCAATAAAGGACGTACCCGTTTGCCGCCGTCCAATACAGCATAGCGCATTGCCTGATGTAGTCGTTGTGGGGCAAGATCGGCGGCGGGTAAAAGTTGCTGTAATGCTTGTTCAAAACGCGATTGATGGGCCTGTGCCCAACTTGAGAAATCACCTTGCATCTGCGGCTCCTGTTTCTGTTGTGTAGGGTTTCAGTACCTCACCCTCTAAAATGCGCACCTGTTGTTGCGCATCATCCAGCCGATTGCGACAGAACGCCAATAATTCTGCGCCACGCTGATAAGCCGTCAGAGAATGCTCCAGCGAGAGCTTGCCCGCTTCCATATCTGCCACTATGCCTTCTAATTCCGTCATCGCCGCTTCAAAATTCAATGCTTTTTGGGATTTAGCGGTCATTTTAATTTTCGCGTAAGAATGAAGGTGCGCATTCTACCCAAGGCATTCTGTCTGAGCGAATTTTTGTCTAAATGGTCTGGAAAGGGAGGGTAAATAAGGCGATTGTTATATTCAAAGGCTGCGGTGATGTGTTTGATCTGTTGGGGAATTGTTCGCGTCAGGATAGGGGGTAGGGGAGGGAATGCGGGTTTAAAGTGGAAATGTCAGGTAGGAGAGGGCGGTTTATCGTCCTGACGTACAATGTTATGCTTGAATAATACGTGGATTCAAGGGTAAAATGCGGTACTTTTTTAGGAGTGTATAACCAATGACCATTACTGCTGCGCAAAAAGCGCAAATCGTGACCGACTACCAACGTGCTCAAAGCGACACAGGTTCCCCAGAAGTTCAAGTAGCGTTAATTACCGCTCGCATCGTTTACCTGACTGCGCATTTTAAAGATCACGCCAAAGACCATCATTCCCGTCGTGGTTTGTTGCGTTTGGTGAGTCGCCGTCGTAAGTTGCTGGATTACTTGAAACGTAAGGATGAAGCGTCGTATCGCACGCTGATCCAACGTTTGGAAATCCGTAAATAGGATTCGTTACAAGCGGGACGCATGCGCGTCCCGTATTTTTTGTCTGGTGATTGTTTACTGGTCAAGTTCCGTCGAAACCTCTAAAAGTCTGCCGTGTCGTCATTTAATCGGCGGGGAGAATTTTAGAGGTTTTTTCATCATGGCGCATCGTTGCGTCATTCAAGTCAAAGGGGTCTTCCTTGAGTCATTTTAAGAAAACAATTACGTTAGGTCGTCATCAACTGACCTTGGAAACAGGGGAAATTGCCCGTCAGGCAAGTGGTGCGGTGTTGGTGAGTTTGGATGATACCGTGGTATTGGTGACCGTCGTCGGTCGTCGAGATGCTAAGCCTGAACAAGATTTCTTTCCGTTGACCGTTGATTATCAAGAAAAAACATACGCTGCGGGCAAAATTCCTGGCAGTTTTTTCAAACGTGAAGGTCGTCCTAGCGAAAAAGAAGTGCTGACTTCGCGCTTGATTGATCGCCCGTTGCGCCCTTTGTTTCCCGAAGGTTTTTACAACGAAGTACAAATCGTTGCCACGGTGATGTCCTCGGACAGCGAAATTGATTCGGATATTCCATCCTTGATTGGCGCATCGGCTGCCTTGGCGATTTCGGGTATTCCGTTTGATGGTCCAATTGGTGCGGCGCGGGTTGGGTATGCTGATGGTCAATACTTGCTGAACCCCACGGCGACGGAATTAAAAACCTCGCAAATGGACTTGGTCGTGGCGGGTACAGACCGTGCGGTATTGATGGTGGAATCGGAAGCGCAACAATTGTCCGAAGAAATCATGTTGGGCGCGGTGATGTTTGGTCACGAGCAAATGCAGGTGGTGATTGACGCGATTAACGAAATGGTCGATGCCGTCGGTAAAGATGCTTGGGATTGGACTGCCCCTACCAAGGATGAAGCCTTGGTGGCACAAATGAACCAATTGGCAGAAGCCGAATTGGAAGCGGCATATTCGATTCGTGCTAAACAAGAACGCACGGATGCGGTGGCGGTGATACGCGATAAGGTTGTGAATACACTGGTCACCGACGATGTGGCTAAAAATCATGTGAACGATTTATTCAGCACATTGGAAGCCAAAATTGTACGTGGTCGTATTTTGAGTGGCGAACCGCGTATTGATGGTCGTGATACCCGCACCGTGCGCCCCATCACCATTCGCAACAGCGTATTGCCCCGCACCCATGGTTCAACCTTGTTTACCCGTGGCGAAACCCAAGCCATCGTGGTGGCGACCTTGGGCAGCTTGCGTGATGCGCAAAAAGTCGATGCGCTGCAAGGCGAATACACCGACCGCTTTATGCTGCATTACAACTTCCCGCCTTACGCCACAGGCGAAACAGGACGTGTCGGTACGCCGAAACGTCGTGAAATTGGTCACGGTCGCCTAGCCAAACGTGCCTTGGTTGCCGTATTGCCAAGTGAAGAAGAGTTCGGTTACGCGATGCGTATCGTATCGGAAATCACAGAATCCAACGGCTCCAGCTCCATGGCTTCGGTCTGTGGCGGTTGCTTGTCCTTGTTGGACGCAGGCGTGCCACTGAAAGCGCATGTAGCTGGGATTGCCATGGGCTTGATTAAAGAAGGTAATCGTTTTGCGGTGTTGACCGATATTTTGGGTGATGAAGATCATCTGGGCGACATGGACTTTAAAGTCGCAGGTTCGGAAACAGGCATTACCGCCTTGCAAATGGACATCAAAATCAACGGCATCACCCGTGACATCATGCAAGCAGCCTTGACCCAAGCGCGCGAAGGTCGGATGCACATTCTGGGCTTGATGAAAACGTCCATGCCAACGGCACGGGTCGAGGTATCTGAATTCGCACCTCGCATGATTAAGATGAAAATCAATGCCGACAAAATTCGGGATGTGATTGGCAAAGGCGGCGCGGTGATTCGTGCATTGACCGAAGAAACAGGTACGACCATCGACATTGACGATACAGGCAATATCACCATTTCTTGCACCAGCAGCGAAAGCGGCGAGTTGGCGCGCCAACGGATTAGCGACATCGTTGCGGACGTGGAAGTGGGCAAAATCTACGAAGGTCCGATTGTGAAACTGTTGGATTTTGGTGCGTTGGTCAATATCTTGCCAGGTAAAGATGGGCTGTTGCACATCTCGCAAATCGCCCATGAACGCGTAGCGGCGGTAGCGGATTACCTGAAAGAAGGGCAAATCGTCAAAGTCAAATTGCTGGAGCTGGATGACAAAGGTCGCATGAAGTTAAGTATGCGTGCTTTGTTGCCCGTACCTGAAAAAGCAGCACCTGCTGCACCCGCAGCGGAGTAATTCACTGGTAGGGGCGCACCTGCGTGCGCGCCCTTTCTCTGCGGGCAACTAGGGGCAGACACACAGGTCTGCCCCTACACGGCAAATAAAAAGCCCCACCAGAAATGGCGGGGCTTTTTATTTGGAGGATGCGGGTAAAAAATGCGGATTAAAATCCAATCATGGCAGGCAGGCTTTTTAAGGTCATGGCAAATTCAGGCTTCATTTCGGTATATGCCCAGACCACCAATGCCGTGAATAAGATAGGCTGTCCAATCACAAAGGCGATTACGCCAAACGCCTCCAGCAGAAATTGTGTTTTTTTGCCAGATTGGTGAGAGATACGCAGATGCGCGGCAATATCAAATCCCCATTGCTTGAGAATCAACAACTCCGCGACGGCAAGCACAGAGAAGGTCATGGCAAAACCAAAAATGACCAGCAATAATTCCATCCGCCTGCCCCCGTTTGAATAACTTACTTCGCCACTTGTTTTTCGCGAATTTCATCCAATGTTTTGCAATCAATACAAAGGGTTGCGGTAGGGCGCGCTTCCAAACGTGCCAAACCAATTTCAATGCCGCAACTCTCACAGAAGCCATAGTCGCCCGAATCAATTTTTGCCACCATTTCGTCAATTTTCTTAATCAGCTTGCGTTCGCGATCACGGTTGCGCAGCTCCAAATTCATATCGGATTCTTGTGTGGCGCGGTCATTGGGGTCAGCAAAAACAGTAGCTTCATCTTGCATGGTATGGACGGTGCGATCAATATCTTCGCCTAGATCAACTTTAATGTGATTCAGAATTTGGCGAAAATGATCCAGTTGTGCAGGATTCATATATTCCTCATCTGATTTCACTTGATAGGGGATGGCGGGTTTGTTCGCTTGCAGCGGCATGACACTTCTCCAACGGGATAAAAATAAAAGTCCGCCTTAATACCAGAAAGGCGGATGGTTAGCAAGCTGATTTAGCTTTATTGTTAGCGCAAAGTAGTAATGTCCGCTTTGTCCCAAATAGAAATGTCCGCTTTTGATTAAGCTCACTGCTGTTAAAACAGTGGGAAATTTTGAAAATGGACAAGTTGATGAGTCAAAAGGAAGTAAAAAAAGCCCAAGTATTGGATCTGCTGAAAGAGCACAAAATCAGCCAATTGGACGCATCGCAGCGGTTGGGAATATCGACCCGCCAAGTACGCCGATTAGCCAAGTGCTATCTGGCTTTAGGCTTGAATGGGCTGATCAGCAAGAAGCGAGGAGGAGCTTC
>JBASWK010000057.1:0-13037 GCA_049276435.1 Gallionella sp.
GCCGACCTTAGTCGGCTTTTTGCATGGATAAGCACCCGCGCCTAAATTTTCGGGTATTTTAAGCTGTTAGTCGCTAGTTAATGCTGTGAGTCTGCTTGATGCTATATTTTTCACAATATATTCAAGCGGATGAGAAAAACCTTTCACTCCGCCAACTAAAAACTAACGACTAACAACTAACAACTCAATACCCAATTATTTGTACGCAACCACTTAACCGCACTATCAAGTCAGGTTAAATCCGACTCACGGATTACTTAGGGGCAGGGGCGGGGGCAGGGGCATTCATTTCCACGGCGATAAACTTAGCAAATACCGCAATTTGTTCTGGGGTTGCCCCCATGCCTTTTGCAGGCATACTGCTCATATTCCAACCAAACTTACCGCCTTTGGTGATATTTTCCACCAACGTTTTTTCCGCACCCGCCACACCTTTGAATTTTTTAGCCATCTCCACCCAGCTAGGACCCAAGGATTTGCTAGACATCGCGTGACATGTGCCACATTTCGACGGTGCATCTTTAGGCAATTCAACCGCCATTGCACCGCTGGTCATCAACAAACCTACCACAGTCATACTTACGATTGCTTTTTTCATGATTTTCCTTCTTTCTGTTTAACAAAATATCTACCCCGTCTTGGGAGGCTTTGCACTTACGATTTCGTCCAATAACACGAGAAACCGTGAAGATTCAAATAGTCACCCAAATCAACAGGATGCCGAGCAATCTGTCGCACCTCAAACACGTACTCATTTCAAAACTATACGTGTTTTATTACCCGAATGGCACTTACTTAAGCTCAAAACCCCTGATGCGGCACGGATTAACATTTTTTCACCGTCCTCTAAAAGCGGGCTGAACTACCGTTCCTTCCCCTTCAAGGGGATGGGTTCGTTCTCTGCACACACCCCCATCCCCACCCCAACCCTCCCCTTGAAGGGGAGGGAGTTTGCCGATGATTTGGCTTAAGTAAGTGCCATTCTTCTAATACCCACAAAGCGATGAAATACCCCCTTTGTAGCCGATTCCTTTCAGTCCGACAAGCTGCTAGGTGGAATGTTATACCCATAATGTGTAACGTGCATGAATTATGCAAGCCGTCTGGTCGTTGCGTACCCATCAGGGTGTATTTTGAATGTGAGCGCGGTGATCAGTATCTTTCGTACAGTTTTTGAATTTGCGCGGCGTAGCGTTGCATCACGACTTCGCGCTTGAGTTTAAGGGTAGGGGTTAAAAAGCCGTTTTCGATACTCCACGCCTCTTGCAGCAGTAATACGCGACGAATATGGGCGTAGCTCGGAAAGTTATTTAAACTTAATGAGATACGCTTCAAAACTTTCCCTTGCACGCGGCTATCAGTAAACGCTTCGACCATATCGGGGCGCACGCCGATTTCGTGGGCGAAGTGTTGCCAAGTGGCAAGATTGAGTACGACGATGGCAATCAAATAAGGCTGCCCCTCACCGTAAATCATCACTTGTTCAAACAGCGGATCATGGGAAATCGCCATTTCCATATCGCTAGGTGAAATTTTTTCGCCATTGGACATCACGATAATTTCTTTGACTCGTCCTGTGATTTGGATATGCCCCGTGTGAGAAAGGCTCGCAATATCGCCTGTATTCAGCCAGCCGTCCGCATCCAACACGGCACGCGTGGCTTCTGGATTTTGCCAATAGCCTTGCATCACATTGGCACCTTTTACCCACAGCACATTTTGTGGATCCAGTCTCACTTGTACATCTTGTATGGGCTTGCCGACAGTATTGGGAAGGTTGTGATCAAGGCGATTGGCGGTAATCACGGGGCTGGTTTCGGTCAGCCCATAGCCTTGTACGATGGGCAAGCCTAAGCCTATCAACACACGGGCAATATCGGGCGGCAAGGGCGCACCGCCACTGAATGCCGCGCGTAAATTGCCCCCCAAACGTTGCAACACTTTTTGGGCGACCAATCTATCCAATACGTGCCACAACAGCAAGCGCATTTGCCATGTGCTGCGCCCTTGCTGATGCTCAAAATGCGCCCAGCCTATCGCCACGGTGAGCTTGAACAAGGCGCGACTCACGCTATTTGATGAGGCTAATTTGTGGTTGATTGAGGTTAAAATGCGTTCATAAACCCGTGGGACAGAAATCAACAACGTGGGGCGGATGACTTGTAAATCTTCTGGCAACTGCGGGATCGAACGGGCGAATGCCACTTCTGCACCTGCCATCAGGGTCAAGTAATAGCCCAGCGTGCGCTCTAGCGTGTGTGACAACGGCAAAAAGGACAAGAATACATCATCGGTGCGCACAGGAAACGCACCTAACGTGGCATGGGCATTCGCCAGCACATTAGCATGACTCAACATCACGCCCTTGGGCTTGCCTGTCGTGCCAGAGGTGTAAATAATGGTTGCTAGGGTATGGGCTTTGTAAAATGCGTACGGCAACAGTTGTGCTGAGGCGGGCAATAAGGTTTGAGCAGATTGCAAGCGAGGTTCGTCGTGGTTGTGCAAGGGGTGCAAACTGATGAAACACACGATATCGTTAAGTTGATCGCGCACGGTACGCAAGGCTTGCCATTGCTCAGCTGATTCAAACAACAACACTTTTGCGCCCGAATCTTGCAACATCATGGCGACATTGCCAGGTCTATCCACGGTATAAAGTGGCACGACCACCAAACCCAGTGATAACGCCGCTTGATCAAACATGACCCACTGCGGGCAATTGCGCAACATAATCGCCACGCGGTCACCTGACTGCAAGCCCAATTTAGATAATGCCACCTGCCAACGTGCGACTTCCAATGACATCTCGCGCCACGTTAAGTCATGCCATGCGTGATGCACAAAATGTCGATAAGCGACTTTATCGGGCGAACGCCGCACGCGCTCCAAAAACAAGCCATGCAAAGTCTGTGCTTGAGCGGGCGAAATAATGTCTTGATCTGTCATGGGGTTATTCTGTTTTCATTTCAATACAACAATCATGAGGTAGGGTGCATTCCATGTATTTTGTTCCCTCCCCCTAGCAGGGGGAGGGTTAGGGTGGGGGTTGAAATCGTCTTTCACCATACTGTAAAAGCGGGCTGAACTACCGTTCCTTCCCCTTCAAGGAGAAGGCTAGGATGGGGATGGGTTCGTTCTCTGCACACACCCCCATCCCCACCCCCAACCCTCCCCTTGAAGGCATAGGTATCTACACATCTTAATTTATTTAATAATCATTGAGTTATATGTATTTTTTTATTGCCATTGCAAACTAAACGCTATGTGGGAGCGCAATTTATTGCGCGAAAGCCTCTCGCAACACCCTTCGCGCAATAAATTGCGCTCCTACACCCCTTGATTTTTTAATTAAATTCTATTTTATTTCAACGAGTTAAAAGTTGTGTAGATACCTATGCCTTGAAGGGGAGGGAGTTTGCCGATGATTTGGCTTAAGTAAGTGCCATTCAGGTCAGATGCTTATTCAACGCAATGTGACTGCAATACCTTTTTCCCCAACGCATCCAACGGTGGCGTGAGTCTTGCACCCAAAGGGAAAACCAAGCCTTTTAACATGAGGCGAATCAAGCTATTGGGCATGTTTTGCAATAAATCCAGCAAGGTCTGCTGAATTTGATACAGCGCGTATTGAACTGCCCATTCCAGCTTAGGCAAGTCTTCTTTGGGGCGATTGTCGTCTTCAAAGCGTTTCAAGGTGGTCGCACATAGATATAGCAAACCAAATACCTCACCTAAGCGGGCAAATAATGCCTCATGTTGTTTTGCCGTGCGCCCCGCGACTGCGAGGGTGGCATCGGTGCACAAAGCAAACGCGGCTGAAAAACGGGTCAATCGCTGGTAATAGCGGGTGGTTTGAATGCCGCCAGGCACCATCATGCCAACGCCCCCCGTCAAACCAAATACCCAGCTGCGTGCCGCATGGCTTAAGACAAAGCGCACATGTTCCCGAAACGCGGCATCAAACTTAAGCTGAGCCAAATAGCTGTTTTGGTGTTGTGCAGCACTCAATTCCTTAGCCGCATAGACATGCGCTGCGAGTACCCCTTGTGCAAAAATCTGCCCACTCCGAATTTGGGACGGCAGACTGGCGACCAAAATCGTGTTCAAATGTGCATCTTCATGTTGAATGTCGATGGCATCATGTTGGGCATCACGCGCGCGCGCACTGGCGTAATAACACATAATCGCCTGCATGACATGAGATGCCGCCCCTTGATCCTGTGCCAAGCTCGTGATTTGTTGTGCTGAGTCGATCAAATACCCCTGTGCCGCCATACGGGCTAATTGACGCTCACGCCCAATCGGCACGGCTTGCTGAACATGCTGATAGGTGCTTGCTATTGCCTGCTTCATCTGCCCGACACACGCGGCGGCACGCAGCAATTCAGATTCATCCATCAGCATTGTGGCGACACCTCGATGAATCGTGACTATTTTGCTGACAATCGCAGACTGCGCTTGCACAGAAAATCCCATGCCCCCCTCATCGGCCGAGAGACCCAGTCTCAGAAACCCATTGGTTTCTAAAAATGCCTGTGCCTTAGGAGAGAGTTCCTCCCCTGTCACTAAAAGCGCGCAAAGTTGCGCCACTTCTTGGTCGAGGAAACTTTGCTCGGCAGAGGTCAAGCCAGCCTTAGGGAGGGCTAACCACGCCTTCCAATCGGGCTGCCCATTAAACAACGCCTGCTCCCACGTATCCTTGCGAATATTGGGTGATTCGATATTCAAGCTGTCAGGGAGCAGACGACGGAAGTGGTTTAATAAAGGCGTGCTAATCAGTTTGCGTCGCAACACAGGAAACAGTAACACCACAAAAACCAGCGTAGCAGCCCCGCCTATCATCATCAGCAGGTCATCTGAGTTTCGCGATTGGACAAATATAAAAAACACCGCCAACAACATCGCCAATGCCCAACTGGCAACCGAGGCGCGAAAAAATGCCAGCGTCACGAAAGTCAACAGCGCAATGATCATCATCAAAATAGTCATTATTTATCTCCTTGATAATTGACCCATTCACTTCTCACCATAGGGATCTACACATCTTTAATTTTTTAAAAACAAAAACATCCGTAGGTCGGGTTAGGTGCGGCATTTGCACCGTAACCCGACGATGCCGCAGAAGTAGGGCGATGACGCTCCATTGGGGTTAGGTGCAGCATTTGTACCGTCATCCGACGATGCTGTCGGGTGACACAATGAAGCTGCTAAGCACCCGCGCCTAAATTTTCGGGTATTTTAAGCTGTTAGTCGTTAGTTATTGGTCGCTAGTTAATGCTGTGAGTCTGCTTGATGCTATATTTTTCACAATATATTCAATCAGATGAGAAAAGCATTTTACTCCGCCAACTAAAAACTAACGACTAGCGACTAACAACTCAATACCCAATTATTTGTACGCAACCACTTAACCCGACCTACTTGTTCGGTGCAAGGTATAGTCGAAACCTATCGCCTCCAGAAAATCTTATCCTTCAATTTTCTCAGGCAAGGCAATTTCGTTATTGATGCTGAATTGGTAATCTTTGAAAATATGCTCTGCGGTCAAAATTTGGTAAGAGCCATCTGCGAGCTTATGCGAAGTATCTTTGAGGCGATAGGCATAGTGACCACACGTCCAGCAGTCATAGTTGCGCATGTGGGTACACAAACACATTTTGTCAGGGACGATGAGTTTCTTAGGATCAGGTTGAAGCAGCAATTCGCGATTGTATGCGTCGATGTAGGCACATTTACCTGCCGCATCCAGCACATAGCCAAACGCTTCACAGTTAGGGCGTATGCCAGAATGGGTGGCAGGACACCCTTTAATCATGCGCATCGGGTAGCCCGTGGGCGACAATTGATTGACTTCCATATCATCTTCGCTGGCACGGAAGTATTCTTGTTGCACTTTGGCAGGAATACCGCACTCTTTTGCTACCGTGAAACGCGTCGCCACTTGCACCGCCGCTGAACCTTCTTCCAAAAAGCTGACCGCATCGCTGCCTGTAAAAATCCCGCCCGCAGGAATCACAGGGATGTCGAGGTTTTCAGCTTTGAGATAAGCGATGACTTCATTGGTGATGGTGCGCAAATCATATTTTGCCCAATCCATGCCAAAACCCAAATGCCCGCCCGCCAAAGGCCCTTCGACCACGATATAGTCCAATTGACGGTTGGTACGTGCTGTTTTGCGCAAAAACAATTGCAAGGCACGCACCGACGACACAATGATGCCTAATTTAACATCACGGAAACGCGGATGATCTTCAATCAGCGCGAACGAACCCAAATGCAGCCCCGCCGCCAAGGTGATGCCATCTATGCCTTCGTCCATCGCCGCACGCATCCGCACGCGCAAGGTTTCACGCGGCGCGTTCATGGTCAACTTTTCCATGCAGTTGATAAACACCATGCCGTCGCCTTTTTTAGCGTTCATGGTGCGGCTAACGTGAATACGCGAGGCTTCGGCAACTTGGTTTAAGTCAAACTGAACCGCTGTTTTATCAACATTATCAATGTTGTACTTGTATTGTTTTTGTTTCTGGCTAACGAATTTGGTCTTGTAATGACGGTCGGTGACAGTCGGCAACATCGCATCAGAAATATGCCCTATGCCGCCTAAGCGCGCAGCTTCCAGTGCCAACTCGGCAGTAGAAATATCCACCCCCATGCCACCAATCATAATAGGCACAAGTTCTTGTTTACCAAAGCGCAAGCGAAAATCATCAACACGTTTCATCGTTTTTCTTTCTGTAAAACCGCAAAAAATAAAGTAAATCTGGCTAAAATTTGAGGGGCGAAGGATGCCACAGATGACGCAATCTTCAAAGCAGAAAGGGTGGAATGTTAGCGCAAAGTAGTAATGTCCGCTTTGTCCCAAATAGAAATGCAGCAATTCTCATTTTGACTAAACAGCGGGGTTTTGCAGGTACGACAGATTCGTACCTCGCCCGACGGGGCGAAAACCCAGCCTTATTTACCAGCAGCGGTACGAATTTGTCGTATCCACGATCAAAATGAGAATTGCTGATATCAACGAGTCCAAGCCAATTCCCCCATAAAATCAGGTATGCTTCGCGCCTAACAAAAATGACGGGGGGAGAACAGCATGAACATCACATTACGCCTGAGTAGCGACAAAATGGACGACGAGGATTTGCAAGCCTTGACGCGAGAGTTCTGCGAACCACTCAACGACAGTGACGACCTCACCGCCCTAAGCCAATTGTAATAAGGACAGACAAGCATGACCCACTACGCTGTTTTAATTGGCAATAGCGAGTTTTTGCCCCAAGCGGGACTGGATACGTTGGTTTCGCCGCCTAAAGATGTTGAAGCATTTGCCATAGAATTAGCGGTTGAAGGGCGCGCCTTTGATAAGGTAATCTCCTTAATCAATCAACCGCGTTCGGAAATTGAAAAAACGCTAGACCCTATTTTCGAGAATGCAGGTATAAACGATCTGATTTTGTTGTATTACTCAGGGCACGGTGTACCCAATACCAAGCATAACGACCTGTATCTTGCCACCTCAGACACTGAAAAAAGTCGTCTAAAATCGACCGCCTTATCTTTTGAAAACATCTACCGCTGGATTAAAGATTCGTATTGCAAACGCATTGTGATTTTACTGGACTGTTGCTACAGCGGCATTGCGGGAGAGGCTTTTGGCAAAGGCGATCCCATTGCAAAGTTGGAAATACTGAACAACAAGGTGACCTCCACCTGCTTGATGACCGCCGCCTCGAATGACCAAGTGGCACAGGATCAAGCCGAAGGTGGACTGAGTCTATTCACCAAACACCTGATTAACGGCTGGCGTGGCGAAGCTGATCACGACGGCCATATCACTTTTGATAGCTTATTTTATTATGTAAATCAAAAAGTTGCTGAAGAAAAGCCCAATCAAGTCCCCAAGAAATTTGTCAAAAATGCCAACGGTGAGCTTATTCTTGCCAAAAGTGGGCGAGATAGTCGCAAAGAGCGGGAGAGGAAAATCACTGATTATCTGTACGAACATCGCGTCAGTCGCGATATTCTCAATCTTGCATTGGATATTCTTGCCAAACCTCAAGCCGACCTGACCGAAGCTGAAGCCGCCAAAGACACGCTGTTGACCCAAGTGTTTAGCGATAGGCATGACGCAATCGCATTGGTGGGACAATGGCATAAGTTGGATTACGAGGGACGAGCAAAAGAGCTGGTTGCGCAACACGTGGCAGAACGTGACTGTTTAGAACAAGAAGCCAAAGAGGCAAAAGAAGCCGTCGCACGGTTAGGTAAGGAAAAACAAGGACTTGCCCAAGAACTTTCCGAAATCAAACGTCTTAAAGAAGCAGCGAAAAAGATAGCGGAAAAAAAACGTCGCCAAGAGGCAGAAGCCACAAAGCGCGCCGAGCAGATCAAGCAAGCGGATGATTTAATCAAAGTCGAACGGGCGCAACAAGAAAAAGCAGCTGCAAAGCAGACAGCGGCACAAGAAGCAGTTTCCTCTAATTTTATTGGCTGGGAATCGTTCGCTGATGATGAAATCGAAAGGGGGGCACAACAAGCGGTTCCCTCTGATTTTTTTGACCTCATGTTTTTAGAAATGCCTTCACCCTCAGTGAGCCAACATGTACCTGAAATGGTCGCAATCCCCGCAGGCAGTTTCACCATGGGCTGGGTGAAAGATCGGGATGGAGATGAATATGACTATGCAAAGCCCGCCCACACGGTCAACCTCAGCCGCTTTGAAATCGGCAAATACCCTGTGACACAAGCACAGTGGCAAGCGGTGATGGGCGACAACCCCAGTCATTACAAAGGTGATACATGCCCCGTGGACAAGGTGAGTTGGGGTGATGTGCAAATCTATATCCGAAAACTGAACACCCTGACAGCTAAAAATTACCGCTTGCCCAGTGAGGCGGAATGGGAATACGCCTGTCGCGGTGGAGAAAATCATTTGTATTCAGGTAGCGATGACATAAGAAGCGTCGCGTGGTGCCACGAGATTGGCGATAAGAAGGCACACCCTGTGGGCGTGAAGCAAGCCAATGCTTGGGGCTTGCACGATATGAGCAGCAATGTTTACGAATGGGTGCAAGACCCTTGGCATGATAATTATGAAGGTGCACCAACCGATGGCAGTGTTTGGGCAAAAGGTGGCGATAGCGCGAAGCGCGTGCTGCGAGGCGGTTCGTGGCTCTTCCTCCCACATGGCAGCCGCGCCATCGTTCGCGCCGACTTCGCCCCTGCGGATCGGGACTTCATCATTGGCTTCCGTCTTGCCAGGACGCTCCCGTAGCGGTACGCGTAGGGAGCTTATGGTTTGGACTTTTACCCTTAAAAGCCGTGAGAAGTTAAAGGTGAAATGAGAAACGTGGTGCATAGGGGTTTTGCGTCCTCTCCCATCGGGAGGGGCGAGGGGAAGCGGGGTTTGGGGGCGCAGCCCCCAAGGTTTTTGTAGGTGCGGATTTATCCGCACGGTTTTGAATTTCGTCATAGCCCCAAAAGCGTACGAATGAATTCGCACCTACGGCGGGCGTTGGATGAGTTCTTCCCGTATTGCATACGGGCTACATATCGTTGGATTTTAGGGGGCGCACCCTCTCCCCCAGCCTGCTGCGCACCCCTCGCTACGCTATCCCCACAAGTGTGCGAGGGGCGTTTGGCGTAGGGTGGGCTGACAGCTTTATCGTCTGCCCACGCGGTTTCGCATCCGCGTGGGCAAAAAAACATGCCCACCCTACGTACCCTACAACACTGGCAAGGTGATTGAAAAATATGAACAAATCCAATATTCAACCCGTTGATACCTTGTATCACGAAATTCGGCTGTGTATTGAGCAGGCGAAAAACCAAGTGGTGGCACAGGTGAATCAGTCGCTGGTGCTGACCTATTGGCAGATTGGGCGGATGATTCAAACCGAGGTGTCGGCGCAATATGGCGATTTCGCACGTTTTTAAATTTTTTGGGTGACGCACCCTCTCCCCCAACCCCTCTCCCACAAGTGGGCGAGGGGAGTTGATGTAGCCCGTATGCAATACGGGAAATGTCCGCCATAACATAAACCCCCGTATTGAATACGGGCTACGTCCAAGATGTAGGGTGGATAAGCTACGCGCATCCACCTGAATTTAAATGAGAAATGGTGGATGCGCTGCACTTATCCACCCTACACGCTCTCCCGTAATCGGGCGAGGGGAGTTTGCGCAGGGAAGCGTTGCTCCACACATAAAATTCCGTATTGCATACGGGCTACGCGCTTCAGGAATCGTAGGGTGGGCTGACAGCTTTATCGTCTGCCCACGCGGCTTTGCATCCGCGTGGGCACAAAAACGTACCCACCCTACAACACTGACATAACCCCCGTATTGCATACGGGCTACGGTGTTATTCGCATGGTTTGAATTTTTGGGCGTGGGTCTTTTTAGGCGACTTCGTGATGGTGTTGTGAGCTGCAATCGGCGCAGTAAATTTTGCCGAGTCGTAGATGGTAGATGACTTTTTCGCCGACGGACACTTCGCGTTGACAGACATCGCACAAACTGCCGACATCTAAGGTGATCTCGCCAAACCCTTCAAAGGGGACTTCCACGTCGCCCATGACGCGGGCAAAGGGGGTGGATTTGACGATAGCGGCTCTGAAAAACTCTTCAAGTTCGCGGAAGCGATGCACCATGTCTTCTGACACGCCGTGTGCGCGCAAACAGCTCACCATGATTTCTGCCCGATAATCAAATAGTTCATCGGAGATGACCATCCAGTGATGGGCGTTGCGCGGGCGTTCCCCAAAGTAAATTTTTTCGCCCGTTAAAATTTGGCGGGTAAACAGATATTGTTTTTCGATTGAACGCTGCTGGGTAACACCCTCGAAAAAAGAAGACAAACGGGGGTCTTGAAACACCCGACCATAAAAATCACGCAACACCGCCATGAGTGTTTTCCCTTCACCTAAGGCTTTCCACAGTGCAGGATCGGCTGGGGGATAGTCACGGGACGTGGCGGCGGGCGGGGGGGCTGATGCGGTGGTGGGTAGTGAGAACGCATCCGTGTGTACGGCGGACAGTGCCGCACCTTGTTCTACCGCGACCAATTGCCCGTGTTCGACCATCTCGGTGAGTCCTGCCAAATACACGTGCCAGTGGTGCAAGTTTTGATGGGCGGCGAAGGCTGCGACATCTGCGCGCCCTGCGTGTACGCCTCTGGGGAGTGGCTCGCTGCCTGATAAACAAGGGTGATAATGAAAGTTGGGGTGTCGTTGTTCCAGTTGACGCAAGCTGTCGTGTAGATACAGGCGATCTGCGGTGCGCGCCCCGTGATACAGATGGATTTCACCTTGATGCTGCTGGTGCAGCGCGTCACGCACGATACCCAATAAGGGCGACAGTCCTGTGCCTGTGCCGATTAACAACAGGGGGTGGGCGTGAGTCTGGTCTGCGTAACAGCACTCGCCTTCGGCAGGTTGAATTTCGATTTCATCCCCCGCTTGAAGGGTGTCAAATATCCAAGGGGTCATCTCACCGTCAGATTTGCGCTGAATGTGTAGCTCAAGGAAGTAATCTGTTGCGGGTAAGCTCGCCAAAGAATAACTGCGCGCCACGCCGTTTGGGTTGCGCACGTTGATAAACTGCCCCGCACGATAGGTGAAATCTTGAGGTGGCTCGATCAATAGTTGGCAGACGTGAGGCGAGAGCAATGCTTTGTGATGCATCAGCGTGGTGGTGTAAAGACCGCTAGGCGGGACAATGGTCATGTCGCTTAGCGGGATACATTTGCAGGTCATAAAATAACCTTGCTCGCGCAATTCAGGGCGCAGCCCATTTTGTGCCAAGGGCGGTATTTCGCCTTCGGTGCAGCGTTGTAAGCAAACATGACATACGCCATTGCGGCAAGAGAACGGCATGTTGACCCCATTGCGCAGCATGGCATCTAGGACATTCTCATCTTTGCGGGCAAAAACTTCTTTCCCTTGGTACTTTAAATAAGGCATGAATGTTTATCGTGAAGGGGAAGAGGGAAGGGTAAAGAGGGAAGGGATAAGGGCAAAACCGCCTCTCCGAACAAGGGACGCGAGGTTTTACCCTTCCCTCTTATCCCTTCCCCCTTCTCATTTCAATTTAGCCCGCGATAAGGGGTTCATGGCGTTCTAAGGTGTGTAATAGTTTGACTGCCGTTTTTTTGGAGTCCAAGAAAATCATTCCTAAGTTTTTACCTGCTTTTGATGCCACAGCAAGGATGGCATCAGGTCCTGCATGAACCAGTAACATGACACCGAGTTCCCCTTCGACCATGACCAATTTGAGTTCGCCGCGTTGAATTTCTTGCGCGGCACGACTGGCTAATGCGAGCAGTGACGCGCACATTGCACCAAAACGATCCGCGTCCACGCCATCTCCTAGCACCGCCGCTAGGGTATAACCGTCGCTGGAAATGCAGGCAGAAGCTTCAATATCCCCTGACGCACTATTGAGTTCACGCAGTACGGATCTTAAGGCGGAAGCGCGGACTTCGGTCGCGGCTTTGGGTACTTGTCTCATGTTGCGAGTTACCTAATTTAAAAATAACGATAAGTTCAGATTATGCACCATGGTACACACAGCGCACCCTACGAAGACAGAACATCAGCCAAATTATCGGCAAACCCCCTCCCCTTGAAGGGGAAGGAACGGTAGTTCAGTCCGCTTTTAGAGGATGGTGAAAAAATATGGCCCTATGTGAATCATAGTGGTTCATCGTGGCACAAGTGCGCAATCTCCCTCCCCTTCAAGGGGAGGGTTGGGGTGGGGATGGGGTATAACCGCCGCGCTCTGTAAAGCGATCCAGATAGCCTCGACCACCGCATCCGTTTCTTGCAAAACCTGATTGTTCCAGAATCGCAACACCCGAAATCCAGCTTCCTGTAAACGCCAGTCTCGTGCTTGATCTCGCTCGTTTTCCAAGTGCTGCCCGCCATCTACTTCAACAATCAAGCACCTTTCCAGACAGACAAAGTCCAACACATAATCCAGATACGGATGTTGGCGGCGGAATTTATATCCAGCCAATTGCCGACTACGCTGCCGTT
>JBASWK010000058.1:0-12026 GCA_049276435.1 Gallionella sp.
ATTTATTTGCCCAGTGCTGGAGACCCGTTATGGTGGTGGGGAGGCCATCGACTGCTGCGTATAAGGAAACGAAAGCGCAGCAGGCCGTAGCGGGAGTCGGAGGGGTTCATAGTACCGTTTGAGGCCGATGGACAACATAACCACGGCTGAGGGAAGGGACTCTGCTTTGTTCATGCAACCAAAGAGTGAAGGAGAAGGGGATTGCCGTGTTGCTAACAACCCCTGATGTAATCAGGACACTACAGAGGAAGCTTTACATCAAGGCCAAGCAGGAACCAGCCTATCGCTTCTATGCTTTATATGACAAGGTGTGGCGTGCAGACATCCTCATGTTTGCTTACCGTCTTGTGCGCGCCAACAAGGGAAGTCCTGGTGTTGATGGGATGGACTTTAAGGACATAGAGCAAAAGATTGGGATAGACACGTTTTTGTCGGAACTAGTCCAAGACCTGAAAGACAGGACTTATCACCCAAGTCCAGTGCGGCGAGTCATGATACCCAAGGCGGATGGCAGTATGCGTCCGTTGGGGATCCCGACCATCCGCGACCGAGTAGCCCAGATGGCGGTGAAACTGGTTATTGAGCCGATATTTGAAGCGGATTTCTGCCCGAATTCCTATGGATTCAGGCCGAAGAAGTCCGCCCATGATGCGGTCAATGAAATAGCGGAAGCGTTGCATCAAGGCTACACCCAAGTCATAGATGCTGATTTGTCGAAGTATTTCGACAGCATCCCTCATTCCAAACTGCTGGCTGTCGTAGCCGAGCGCATTGTTGATGGTGCGATACTGCATATCATCAAGCTATGGCTCAAAGCGCCAGTCATCGGAGAGGACGAGAATGGCAATAGGAAGAATGTAGGTGGCGGCAAGGCAAACAGTAAAGGCACGCCGCAGGGCGGTGTTATCTCACCATTGCTGTCAAACTGCTACCTGCATGTGCTTGATCGGATATGGGAGAGGCATCAACTGCGATGGAAGTTGAAGGCACGGATTGTTCGCTATGCGGATGATTTTGTGGTGCTGTGTGCGGGTACGGTGGATGCACCGCTTGCCACGGTACGGCAAGTGCTGGAACGTCTGGAACTCACGCTGAACGAGACCAAGACGCGCATAGTAGATGCCAGACAGGAAAGTTTCAATTTTCTGGGTTTTGCAATCAGGGTAAGCCGTGGATTGAAGACGGGTAAAAGTTATTCGCATGTCTGCCCGTCACAGAAATCTCTAGCAAAAATCACAGAGCGTATAACGCAATTGACCTCACGAGATAGAACGCCGATACCGTTGAATGAGATTGTTGGAGACATGAACGTGACCCTTCGAGGTTGGGCGAGTTATTTCCATTATCGAAATTCCAATGGTGTACTGGAAAAGGTGAAGACGCACGCAGAAGAACGTCTGCGCCAACACTTGATGAAACGGCACAAGGTCAAGGTCAAGGATAGGGGAATCGGTCAAGGTCGATTTCCGAGTCAGCAGCTATATGCGAAGTATGGGCTATACAAAGTTCCGACAAGGGCGGGCTGGAAATCAGCGTATGCCTAGTGTGAAGAACATCGGAAAGCCGTGTGCGTTAATAGCGCATGCACGGTTTGATGAGGGAGGGCAGGCGAAAGCCTGTTCTCTACTCTACCCCTGACCCCGTTGCGTTATTGCGCCAATGCTGTATTGATTCTTGCGTAGGCTGCGCCCCCCATTGATTGATTATTGAATCATCGCTTTCTAAACTCTAAAAATAGTTTGTCATTTTTTGTTATCGGTTGATATTCAAAACCATACGTTGCTAATAACTGCTGTGCTTCCGTAAAAGAGTAAGTGCGATAACGAATAGTTTGTGACATAACACTTTTGGTTCCCTCTTTAAGGAAATAGTCTTTGACAAAACCATTCTTGCAAGGGGTGATTTTCTGCGAATATGTCATGCCATTAGCAATAACTGTTTCATAATCGCGATGCGCTCCCTGTATTCCTAATAACAATATTCCATCTTTCGCGATATGCTCGGCTACGCGTGCAAATCCTTGATGATTATCTGCATCGTCGGGGATGTGGCTGACGAAAATAGGTTCTTTTTCACCATCAATAACAAAGTACCAAACTCCGCCATAAGAAAAAGCTAAATCATATTGATCTGGTAAGGTTAAATGCAAAACATTTTGTAATGATAACGATATACGGGGAAAAGCTTGTAAACGCTCATGAGCAATGGATAACATGGATTCGGTTAAATCAAAGCCCATGATGTTATCAACTGAGTGTCTTGTGGTAAGTTCTTCTAAAATAAGCCCCGTACCGCAACCTATTTCAAGCACACTTTGTAAAGGTTGGTATTCTAGGAGATTATCAACAATTTTTTTGTAATCATAATAACCAGAAGTCATTATGTCATCGTAATGCTTTGACATATTTGTGTAGTCCAACGCAGCTCCTTATAATTACTTTTAGTGATTCGTTAACCATTACATACAGCAAGAACCAGTTGATTTCAGGGTAAATTAATTGTTCGTTGCCGCATAGTCTTTTGGATTTCCAGGCACATGCACAACAATTGGCAAAGCCAAACGTACACCAGCTTGCTCAAAGCCACGCATAATTTCTAAATTTACGGCTGTTTTAGCAAGGCAAATCTTTTCATACTCATTCGGAATATTTTTATCCTCTTTAGGATTCCACCGATTGATACCATACCAAAACTCAATTTCTAGAAATCCTGAACCAAATTTATTGAGCATTACCCATGGTGTAGGATTCAAATTTTCAACCTTGGTCACAATACCTTTGAGGATTTGCATGGCTACTTCAACTTGCGTCGCCGTTGTATTAACATCTAAATGTAAACGCACTTCTTGGTAGTAAACTTGCTGAGCATCAATATTGACCACAATGCTTTCAGTAAATTTTTTATTTGGTATCAAAACTGATTGCCCATACCAATTCTTAATAAGCGTATTGCGCAATCCAATCTGTGTAACCCAACCATTTACCCCTGCCACTTCAATTCGCTCGCCGATTTTAAAAGGTCGTTGCAATAATATTAATACCCCGCCAAATATATTGGCAACGGTATCTTGTGACGCAAGCGCAATCGCCATACCGCCGATGCCCAAGCCTGCCAATATCGCCGAGACTTCAAAACCCACCGTATTCAGTGCACTCGCCAGCCCTACTGTCCAAATTAGGGTATAAAGGGTTGTACGAAGGATTGAAAGCAGATGAAAATCAATATTGGTATCTGCTCGTTTGGCATACGGCTCAAATAAACCTTTGTGTGCCGAATCGTAGCAATTAACAATTGCCCATGTAATAACAACGACAATTGAAAATACAATTGATTTTTGAATTAAATTTTGCGCCCCAGATGAAAAAATCAATGACTCAGCCGCAACGCGAGTACCAACAACCACAAATAGAGCGGTTATCGGCCCTGATAAACCACCTGCAAGCAGGCTAACAAATTGTGACTGAAAGCGTAGACCAACTGCCTTAATAAGGCGACTGACCACTCTTCCAATAATAAATGCACCCAATAAAATGCACAGTGCGATAATCCAACTTTGAGCTGAATTACCTAGAATTACATAGTCCAACATATATTTTATCCTTCATGATGGTGGTGTCTTAATGTTCGAGAATAAGAAATTAAATCACATATAGAGGCTCTTGCAAAACTCCTCCTTGACGCAGAATTATATCCCTGCCCGCCTAAAATTCCCATTTTATTTTCTCGAAAAAAGTGTTTAGTCAGGTAGGGTGCGCCGTGCGTACGGCGCACCCTACTTTAAATTCCTTCTCCTGCAAGCGGGAGAGGGTTAGGGGCGTTGAGTGCTAAGTAATCCTATAAAAAGCAGTCTCACGCGAACGGTGCTGCGAACGCGGAGAAAAATCAATACGTTACGTTGAGCAGATAGTCACCGAACGGGTGAAAAACAAATAAATACTATCTATTTGTTTTTATTGGTATCGTTGCATCTTGGCACGATCAAATGAGGTTTTCAGGTTAAATTCAGTTGGATGCGCGCAACTACCAACTACCAACTACCAACTACCAACTACCAACTACCAACTACCAACTACCAACTAACGACTAAATTCCCATGAAAAAGTCTGCTCCAGCACCCATTCATCGCCTAGCACTGCGCGTGCGGGAGATCGGGCAATTGTTTAATTCGATGGACCCCACCCCTTTTTTGAACAAAGATCTTGATCCCGCCGCCGAGGCTTTTATTGAAACATGGGCAGCGGGGTATGCGCCAGAAAGTCGTTTTCACATCACCATTCACTTAGAACAGTTGCCACAAACAGATGGCACAGACGTGTTGTTGACGGGTGCTATCCATAACCATTTTGCCTTCAAAACCGCTCAGACCCGCATGGCATTAAGTCAGCTCCTCCAACAAGGGCGCACCAGTCTGGTGATTGGACTGGTTTTTGTTTCATTGTGCCTGCTGGCAGCGGATAGCATTGATAAATTTGGTATCCACACAGGGACTGGCATTGCGCGCGAGAGTTTGACGATTGTCGGTTGGGTTGCGATGTGGCGACCCTTGCAGATTTTTCTCTACGATTGGTGGCCACTGTGGCGACAAGTGAAACTTTATCAAAGCTTAGGCAGTGCACATATTCAGGTTGTGCAAGGAAAGTAACCACAAGGGGTGTTTAAGGGTAGTGGGTTGGCGTAGGGCATAAATTGCCGACTCAGGTGGTGATGCTATCACACAGTCAACCTAGCACTTAGCCAAATAAAAATATATAAATATCTTTTGTGAACAGTATATTACATCGCCGTTATCGTGCAAAAAAGGGTTGCTTTTTTGTTTTTTAGAGAGAGATAATGACGCAGTCGTCAGCTTGTCGTGGCGACGATTCGTTGTTCAACTCTATCAATAAAGGAGCAGATCATGGAACTAGAAGTCTTACACAGCATTGCCGCATCACATGGCATTGATCCCGACAATCAGTCGAAAGCCGAGTTAATTAGAACGATACAAAATCAAGAGGGAAACTTTGATTGCTTTGCGAGTGCAGAAAGTGGTACGTGTGATCAAGGGAATTGTCTTTGGTTGGACGATTGCCTTGATACCGCAAAAGAGGGCGTGTAGCCTAGGTAAGTAAGTCTGCGCTTGACCGCTTGGTCTCTAACGCAAGTAGCACACGCAATTCCGTACGCTTAGGCTTAGTAAAATGTCGGAATTGCGTATTTTAGATTCAAAAATCCCCATACACCTCGTTGTCAGCACGCCAAACATGACGTGCAGTAGGGTTATCCTGGGAACAAATCCTTATTCATGGCTTTACCCCGCGCTTCGGCGGGACTGACTTTACCTGCTTTGACTAAGCCAGACAGGCACTGATCCAACGTTTGCATCCCAATGCCTTGCCCTGTTTGAATCGCAGAATACATTTGCGGCACTTTGGCTTCACGAATCAAGTTACGAATCGCAGGGGTACAAATCATAATTTCATGCGCCGCACAACGTCCCGCGCCGTCTTTGGTTTTCAGCAGGGCTTGCGAAATCACCGCACGCAAGGATTCAGACAACATCGCCCGCACCATTTCTTTTTCATCCGCAGGGAACACGTCGATAATACGGTCGATGGTTTTCGCAGCCGAGCTGGTGTGTAGCGTACCAAACACCAAGTGACCCGTTTCCGCAGCGGACATCGCCAGTCGGATGGTTTCCAAATCGCGCATTTCACCCACCAGAATCACGTCTGGATCTTCCCGCAGCGCGCTACGCAAGGCGTTCTGGAACGACAAGGTATGCGGTCCGACTTCCCGTTGGTTAATCAGGCATTTTTTACTTTCATGCACAAATTCAATCGGGTCTTCGACCGTCAGAATATGCCCCATTTCATTCTCGTTGCGGTGATTCACCATCGCTGCCAAGGTCGTGGATTTACCTGAACCCGTAGGCCCTGTGACCAGCACCATGCCACGTGGATAGTCGGAAATGGATTTGAAAATTTCTGGGCATTTGAGGTCGGCTAAAGACAAAATCTTGGACGGAATCGTCCGCATAACCGCACCTGCACCCCGATTGTGGACAAAGGCATTGACCCGAAAACGCGCCAACCCTGGGATTTCAAACGAAAAATCGCACTCTTTATTTTCTTCGTAAAACTTGCGCTGACCATCATTCATAATGTCATACACTAAGGCATGCACTTCCTTGTGTTCCATCGGGGGGAGGTTGATGCGCCGAATATCGCCATGCACGCGAATCATCGGTGGCAAGCCCGCAGAAAGATGCAAGTCAGAAGCCTTGTTTTTAACGCTAAAAGCAAGTAATTCGGTAATGTCCATTATAATTGTCCCAGTTTGGTGAAGGGAACCCCTAAAAATCCAAATTTCGTCACAATACGGCGTTGCTCACAAAAAATTTTTCCTTACATATCATCATATATGCTGCGTAAAAATTTTTTATTCGCGCCTGGTCTTGTTTAGAACTTTGAATTTTTAGAGGCACCCTGAAGATGAATGAGGATCGCTACGGCGGGGGATTATGACGACAATCGCTTTAAACTTGCAAGCGACAAACGCGGCAATTGCGGTAGCCACCGTTGCGGCTGGGCGCAATGTGAACGAAATTAAGCTATTAGCGGTGAGTAAAACCTTCCCCGTTGAGGCGATACGCGAGGCATATCAGGCGGGACAGCGCGATTTTGGGGAAAGTTATGTGCAAGAAGCCTTGCCTAAACTGGCGGAGTTGCACGACCTAGCAATTGTTTGGCACTATATTGGCCCGTTACAAAGCAATAAAACCCGTGCGATTGCGGCGCATTTTGCGTGGGTGCATAGCATAGACCGTCTTAGCATTGCAGAGCGGCTATCGGTGCAACGGCCTGCGGATTTGCCACCGATACAAGTGTGTTTGCAAGTCAATGTCAGCAATGAGTCCAGCAAAAGCGGCGTTGCCATGGCGGAGATATTCGCGTTGGCGGCGGCAGTATCGGCATTGCCTAATTTGACACTACGTGGCTTGATGGCAATTCCCGCCCCGACCGATGACGAAGTCGCTCAACGCGCCGCATTCGCCCAAGTAGCGCATGTATTGCAAGCACTGAATCAACAAGGTTATGCGTTGGACACCTTGTCCATGGGCATGTCGCATGACTTTCCCGCTGCCATCGCCGAAGGGGCGACCATCGTCCGCGTCGGCACAGCGATTTTTGGCAACAGAATTTATCCTTAAGGAATCAGTATGAAAATTTGTTTTGTCGGCGGTGGCAATATGGCGACCGCCTTAATTGGCGGCTTACTGGGGCAAGGTTTTGCCGTAAGCGACATCAGCGTGGTGGAGATTTATGCGGAAAGCCGCGCTAAGTTGCAACAGCAATATAGTGTCGTTGCGGTGGACAACTTGCCTGAAGGCATTGCGGGCAGCGACATCATTGTCTTGTCCGTTAAGCCGCAACAATTGCGCGATGTGGCGCAACAACTTGCCCCCTTATTGCAAGGGCAAATGTTGCTGTCGATTGCCGCTGGCATACGCGCACAGGATTTAGCACGTTGGTCTGGCACACAAACCATTGTGCGCGCCATGCCCAACACCCCCGCATTGATACAAAGTGGCATGACGGGTTTGTTTGCGCTGCCTGATGTGTCCGCCGCCCAGCGCGAACAAGCGCAGCACATTTTATCCGCCGTGGGCGAAACCTTGTGGTTGACCGAAGAAGCGCAACTGGATGCGGTGACGGCGATTTCGGGCAGCGGCCCTGCCTACGTGTTTTATCTGATTGAAGCCTTGCAAAATGCTGCCGTGCAGTTGGGATTAGACGATGCCGCAGCCCGTCAACTCAGCCTAGCAACCTTTTTAGGTGCAAGCAAATTGGCAAGTAGCAGCACGGAGGACGTGGCGGTATTGCGTGCCCGTGTGACATCCAAAAACGGTACGACCGAGCGCGCCTTGTTGAGTTTGGCACACAACCAAGTGGCGGATTTAATCGCCCAAGCCGCGCTTGCTGCGGCAGACCGCTCCCGTGAAATGGGCGATGAATTGGGGAACGCATAATGTTGCGCGAACTGGCGGTATTATTACTCGACGCTTTTGTACAAGGGTTTGCGGGATTGCTGTTTTTCCGCTTTTTGTTGCAATGGCTGCGCGCCCCGCTGCGTAATTCCGCAGGGGAATTTATCATGGCATTGACCGATTGGGTTGTGCTGCCCGCGCGTCGCCATATCCCCGCTTGGCACGGCTTGGACAGTGCCAGTTTGCTGTTGGCCTATGGCGTAGAAATACTCTATCTCGGTTTGTTGCTGACAGTACAAGGCGCGGGCGTGTCGCCGCAAGGTCTATTGGTTTGGGCAGTCGTGAAGCTGATGGTGATGGCGGTGTATTTGCTAATGGCAGCACTCTTGGTGCAAGCGATATTGTCTTGGACCAATCCTCACACCCCGCTGGCTCCGTTGTTGAATGCCATCACCCAACGCTTCCTCGCCCCCATTCGACGGGTTATTCCGCTGCTAGGCGGTATTGACCTGTCTCCGTTGGTTTTGCTGGTGGTTTGCCAAGCCGCGTTAATCATTCCTATTGCGCTTTTGAATAACCTCGCCTTGCGTTTGATGTGATGAATAACCTGTTGGATTACAATCACTTTTCAACAGGTTTGCTTCTGGTTTGACCGACGGGCAGATGTCATGGCATTGCGGGGGTGCGACAATATGTCACCTTCTCAACTGGGCTTGCTATCGCTACAATTTGCCTGATAAAAATCAGCACGATTTAGCGAACTCGACTGCCACCGCATGACCCACCGTGCCAGCGCACTAAATTTTGCCCGTCACTTCACGCTTAAACTTTATTTTAAAGGAGCCATGCCATGTCATTTAACAGCAACACCGAAGGCGACATGATGAGCGAAATCAACGTCACCCCCTTAGTGGATGTGATGTTGGTGCTATTAGTGGTCTTTATCGTCACCGCCCCCTTACTCAGTCCACAATCGCTCAAGATCAGCCTCCCTAAAACCGAAGCCATCGCACAAAATGATCAACCACAACCTGTCAGCCTAGTGGTCGATGCAACAGGCAATATTCAGTTAGATAAGCTCGCACTCGACGATCAAGGATTGCGCGAGATGCTACAAAAACGCGCTGCCGACCCCTTATTTCAATTGCAAATTGAAGCCGATACCACCGTGCAATATGGGCGCATTGCTGAATTGATGGCGATTGCCCAACACGCAGGCGTAAGCAAACTATCTTTTATGACATTGGCAAAATAAGTGCGCAAAGTGATGCCAACAATAAGGTGTTGCGTACAAATAATCGAGTATTGAGTCGTTAGTCGCTAGCTGTTAGTCGTTAGTTAGTCAAATATAAACACAAGCATATCTACATGAATATATTGAAAATAATTGTGTATACGGTAAGCATATTTCGCTACTAACTAAAAGCTAAAGACTAACAGCTTAATGACTTATCCACGATAATTTACAATCAGGTACTTAACGACGCTCGCTTTCGCTTTTGAATTTAACGCGTAGGTATCAATAAGCGAAGTGTATTGAGACAATTGTTTGATTGCACAACAAATTTATATGCGATGCAATAACGATTACACCTTGCCAGCAATGCTCATTGCTGACCGTAGGTGCGAATTCATTCGCACGGTTTCTCGTGAATAAGGCAAGTTTTATCGCGTTTTTCGCCCTTTTGGGCGAGGTACGAATTTGTCGCACCCACAAAAACCTGCTGTTTAGCCAAAATGAGAGTTGCTGCTTAGAATGGGTTTCTGTCAATCTATTTAGGTAATGTTAATGTGGTCGTTTTGATGCTGATGACCTGATGGGGGTTGAGGTAAATTGTAGCGCATCTTGGCGAGGCTCAAAACATTGCTTTCATCGGACAGCTCGCGTACAGTGCCGCCCAATTCTCTCGCGAAATGGGTATACAGTTCTATGAGTGGTCATCAAACAAAGCAAAAACTTTCTACCTTGGTTTTGGGTGCAATAGGCGTAGTCTATGGCGACATTGGCACCAGTCCTTTGTACGCGTTGAAAGAGACGTTTGCGGGGCATCACCAATTGCCCGTCATCGAGGCAAACATTTTGGGTGTGCTGTCCGTGATGTTTTGGACGATTATGCTGTTGGTGTCGATTAAATACGTTGCCATCATCATGCGGGCAGACAATCGTGGCGAAGGCGGCTCATTAGCCTTATTGGCGTTGGTCAGCGAATTGACTAAGGAACACCCCAAGCTCTCTTGGTTTGTGATGATTTTAGGGGTATTTGCTGCCGCGCTGTTTTATGGGGACAGCATGATTACCCCCGCGATTTCGGTTTTATCCGCCGTAGAAGGATTGGGGGTCATCGCCCCTTCGTTAAACAGCTACATTCTCCCCGTCACCGTGGTGATTTTAACCGTCTTGTTTTTGGTGCAAAAACACGGCACAGGGCGTGTCGGCGCGGCATTTGGCCCGATTATGATTTTATGGTTTAGCGTATTGGGCATTTTGGGCATCGTGTCCATCGCGCAAAGTCCGCAGGTGTTATGGGCAATCAATCCCCTGTATGCCTTTCATTTTCTCACCGCATCACCTTGGTTAGCCTTTCTGGCATTGGGTTCCGTGGTCTTGGCCGTCACAGGCGGTGAGGCCTTGTACACCGATATGGGACACTTCGGTAAATCCCCGATTCGCCTCACTTGGTTTGGTTTTGTCCTCCCTGCACTGGTGCTAAATTACTTCGGTCAAGGTGCGATGTTGTTGGATCACCCTGAATTTATCGAGAATCCATTTTATCTACTCGCCCCGCAATGGGCATTGATTCCCATGGTGTTATTAGCCACAGCGGCAGCGGTGATTGCTTCTCAAGCGGTCATTTCGGGTGCATTTTCCGTCGCCAATCAGTCCGTACAAATGGGGTTTTTACCGCGTATGGAAATCCGCCAAACCTCTGACCAAGCCCAAGGACAAATTTACGTCCCGATTACCAACTGGTCGCTGTATCTCTCCGTTATTTTTCTGGTGCTGACGTTTCAAAATTCCAGCAATCTCGCCGCCGCTTATGGTATCGCAGTCACAGGGACGATGATGATAGACACCTTGCTGATTGCGTTTGTGATTGTATTGGCATGGCGTTGGTCAAAATGGCTGTCCGTTCTGACCATCGGCACGTTTTTCATTGTGGATTTGGCTTATTTTTCTGCCAATGCCCTCAAAATTCCGCAAGGGGGCTGGTTCCCCTTAGGCATCGCACTGATTTCCTTTACCGTGCTGACCACTTGGAAAAAAGGGCGGAAATTATTATTTGCTGAAATTTCTCGCCAAACCGTGCCGATGTCTTTAGTCATCAGCGGCGTGGATGATGTGATGCGCGTCAATGGCACGGCCATTTTTTTAACCAGTGCCAGAGAAGGCGCGCCTTCTGCCATGTTGCATAATTTGAAACACAACCAAGTGCTGCATGAACGCAATGTGCTGCTGACCGTATCGGTGGAAGAACGCCCTTACGTGCCAGACGAAGAACGAATTACAATCAAAGACTTGACTAAAAACTTCTATCGGCTGAGCATACGCTATGGCTTTATGGAAGTACCCGATATTCCGCTGGCACTCGCAGCCTGTGCCGCTAAAGGCTTAGCCTTTGATATGATGACCACGTCCTTCTTTATTTCCCGCGCCATGATTGTTTCCAGCCCCCATCCTGGCATGGTCAAATGGCGTGAAAAGCTCTTCCTCATTCTCTCTAAAAACGCCATGAACGCGGCAGATTTCTTTAAAATTCCTGTTAATCGCGTCATTGAAATGGGGACACGGATCGAAATCTAGCTCATCTTATTCACCGCAGCCATGCTGGTGTTGATCGTGGGTACGAATGCTTTGCTGAACGCATGGGTGGTAGCCGACCTACGATAGAATGCACGGATTGTTGGTCTGGTTTTAATCTGATTTCGTGTATAAGGTATTGTGTACAAGTAATTGGGTGTTGAGTTGTTGGTCGCTAGTCGTTAGTTTTTAGTTGCTGGAGTGAAATGTTTTTATCATCTATTTGAATATATTGTAAAAAATATAGTGAGGGCAGCT
>JBASWK010000059.1:0-28425 GCA_049276435.1 Gallionella sp.
CCGCTGCCACCACCGCAAAACCTTTGCCCGCGTCACCCGCTTTGGCGGCTTCAATGGAGGCATTGAGTGCCAGCATCTTGGATTGTTGCGCCAAGTTAGTGACCACACCTGTGATTTCGCCGATTTGCTGGATTTGTTCGCTCAATGCCAAAATCGTCTGGGCGATGCCTTCCATGCGATGCGTAATCCCTGCCATCCCTGCAATCGCTTGTTCTACCGCCACGCCGCCCAGCTCACTTTCGCGCCGACTACGCTCAGCAGTCTCGCCCAGCACCTGCACCCGCTGCATCGCTTGCGCTGCCATGCCTTTGACTTGATCTAATGCCGCCGTGGTTTCATTCACCGCAGCAGCTTGTTCTGAAGCCCCTGACGATTGTCCGTTAATTGAACACTGCAATTCCTCGACCGCACTATAGATGGTGTTAATCGCCTCCGTCGTACCAGAAGCAACGTCAGCCAAGCTTTCGGTCATCGCATTCAGATTGGCGGCTAAACGCCCTAAATCATCATCCCCCGAAATACTCAAACGCTGACTCAAGTCTCCTGAAGCCACATTTTCGATATGCACACTCAGCTTCGTTAAGCGATCACGCAAATTCGCAGTCTTGGCAGCCTCTTCACGTTGTGTCCGTTCATCTCGCTGCGCCCGCTCTTCCAGTATCCCCGCCATCGCATTGAAACTGGTCGCCACATTTGCCATCTCGTCCCGAACCTCCACTTCAATGCGGGAGCCATAACGCCCCAGTGCAAACCGCTCTGCCCCGTCGGCAACTTGTGCAATCGCTTGGCGTACTGAAAAATAAAATCCCGTGAATAGGTAGGCGGTGACCACAAACACAAACAGCACCAAACTATAGGTCATCCATTCTCGCATTTGCTGCTGCGACAAACGAGATTCAAACATGGCAGTCAACACAGGACTTATCGCCTGACCCAATTCCCATGCTTTTGCAACGACTTTTGTCCCTTCATCGAAATACTCATCTGTTTTAGGGGTTGGTATAAAGAGAGGCACGCGATGCAGTGCCGCCATTTCATCGGCGGTGGGGGTAGATGCGGTCGAAAGCGATTGCGCGAGTAGCTCTCGATCAAGATACTGTACATAGCGACGCAAGGTGCTGACACTGTCCGTACCCACTTTCTCTAATTGCATCCGAATACTGGCATCCGCCTGATAAGCGGATTTCAGCTCAAACTCCAGCGCATCCAAGTTTTCCAGCACCACATCCCGACTGGCAGAGAGTTGGGTACGATATTCCAGTATTTGTGTCCGCTGTGTCACAGGAAAATCACTTCTGATCGACACGTCGCATGAAAACCGTAGCATATCGGCTAAATGGGTCGCCAAGAGCGGTATGCGATCAAACAGTATTTTACCCAGCAAATACGTGCCGATTTCTGGGTCCGAGACCTGTTGAGAACTCAATGAAACATGCCGAATCAAAAGCCTAGCGTCTGCTAACAACTGGTTGTGCGCAGCAAACGCCGCATCAGCTGAAGAAAATTCGGTTTGTTTAATCCGATTCCAAGATTTGATCAGCTCCTCACCACGCATCTCTAGGGCGAGCTTCACCCGACTTTTTTTGTCCTGCACCGCCAAAGCCTGAAAAATGGTATCTAACTCGGTCGTTTTGGCAGCGAGCTGGGCATGGTATGGTGGGGGAGCCCCATGCAGTACCGCAGCTTGAATGGTACGATGTACTTCCACTTCCTTGAGTACATTGCTCAAGACTTGCAAGTAGGCAATGCCCGCTTTTTCAAGGTGAGTGACCTCAATGGGCTGCTTTAATCGCCCTAATAACATCAGACTCAGTACCAACATTGGCACCAAAAAGAACATGAAGATCAACAAAAACTTGCTTTTATAATTTAATGCCCCCATCAATTTAACGGCAGGCCACATGATTTGCTTATTTAAATACATTCCATCTACACCTTCCGCCAATATTTAACTTATAGTTTGTAGGTACTTACACTTTCTTGCAATTGCCCAACCACTTTGGAAATCTCTTCGGACGCGACCTTGCTTTGACGGGTGTTGATCACGAACTGAGAGGTTACTTGGTTAATATCCTTCATTGCGGAAGTGACCTGTTCTAGCCCAATGAACTGCTGTTTCACGACGGCAGAAATTTGCTGACTCGCCAGAACCGTTTCTCGCACCACTTCATTGAGTTGTCGCATCACGTCGCCGCTGCGTTGTACCGACAACATGCCCGCATCCACGCCCTTGCTGCCTTCTTCGGTTGCCATCACCGCACGGTCGGTGGCGTGACGGATGTCTTGCAGGATTTTTTGCACTTGGGCGGTGGATTGTTGCGATTGCTCGGCCAGTTCGCGCACTTCTGCTGCCACCACCGCAAAGCCTTTACCCGCTTCGCCTGCTTTGGCAGCTTCGATTGAGGCGTTCAATGCCAACATTTTGGACTGTTGCGCCAAATTGGTGACCACGCCTGTAATTTCGCCGATTTGTTGAATTTGTTCGCTCAGAGCCAAAATCGTCTGCGCGATACCATCCATGCGCTGCAAGATACTTGCCATACCCGCAATGGTTACTTCCACTGCGGCACTACCCTGTTCACTTTCTTGACGACTACGCTCAGCCGTTGCGCCCAAAATCTGCACCCGCTCCATCGCTTGCGCGCCCATGCCTTTGATTTGCTCCAACGCCGCAGTGGTTTCATTCACCGCTGCGGCTTGCTCCAATGCACCAGTGGATTGGTAATTGATGGCATTTTGCATCTCTTGCAACGTGCTTTGGATCACGCTCACGACCTCGGTGGTACCCGATGCGATAGTGGCGAGGTTTTCGGTCATCATATTGATGTTGTGACCCAATTGCGACAGGTCATCGTTACCCGTCACCACCAGTCGCCGCGTCAAATCCCCAGAGGCTACGCCCACGATATGTTCGCGCAAAGTCGTCACGCGACCTCGGATATCAGCGGCTTCTCGCAATTCTTCCAGTTGCTCACGTTCACGCCACTGGCTTTTCGCTTGCTGTTGCGCCATTTGATTAAAGGCCGCCCCTACCCTACCTATCTCATCCTCACTGGGCGTGCTCAGGCGAACCGAGGTATCACCATGCGCAAAGCGGTTTAATCCCAACAAGATTCGAGTCAACGGATTAACAAACCAAGTTCGAGATAGCCAGATACCTACCGTCATCGTCATAAACAATGAAATGGCAACCAGCAAATAGAGCGTGCGTTGAAAGCGCGTCACGGAACGCAGTACATCCGCGCGCTGCTCAATGTTCAGGACGATCCAGCGATCAGCGCGATCTCTAGTATTGGGGTAAATGAGCGCGTATGCCATCAACTGGTCATCAGATTCATTCAAGGTGCCGTGTTGTTGTGGGATGGAGGTCAAACTGGCTAAGCCCAACTCCTTGAATAAATTATCAGGTTGCTTGAGATCACCCCCAAACAGCTTGGTCTTGTTAGGGTGCGATAAATAATAACCCTCTTTATCTACCATGATAAATTGACCGCGCAGAATCTCATCCTCTTTGGGGATAAAATCCAACAAGTATTGACCTAGCACACTGACCACCACGATGCCTTGACGCTCACCTATTTTGTTAAAAACGGGAACCGCAAAACGCACCACAGGGGTGTAGGGTTCTGAAATATGACCTTCTTCACGATTAAGATTAAGCGGGGACACATACACTTGTCCCTGAGATAACTTCATGGTCTCTACAAAATAAGGACGATCCTCTTTATTCTGTAATGCGAGGAACGGGACTAGCCTAGCCTGCCCCGCTTTGAAATCAATGCGCACCATTTCATTACCCTGCTCATTGATGTAGCGTACTTTCAGGTAATTGGCTTTGATTTTACCAAACGCACTGTAAATGGTATTCAAACGTTCCATCCACGCTTGCTCGCTCAGCCCCGCTTCTTGATCGAACCCATTATTTTGACGCGCGCGAACAAGACCATGTAGTGCGGGTACATCCGCCAGAAATAATGCGTCGGATTTGCCAACCTCTAGAAAGGTTTGAATATGAGAGGCGATTCCTTGCACCTTAAAATCCATAGAATCCAAGGCTTGCGCCTTCAATGCCTGAGTGCTTTTTAAGTTGCCATAATAAGCTACCACCAACATCGGCAGCAGTGCCGCTAACGTAATCAACAATAAAATTTTGTGTCTAATTGCAAGATCTTTTATTGCCATTTTCACGAATACCTTACTTAAAATTGATTAGCCTTCTTTTGCGATTATATCTCAATCCAGATGAATTTAATGACCGCCCATCTAGGCTTAGAAGAGAGTTGAATTAAGTAGGGCGGCTTGATAACGCCTCAGTTTGTCACCGCCAAGCAGTTAAATGACTGGATAAACAAGGTGTTTCTTTATCCTGCTTACCCACTTACCGCCCAAAACTAAAATCTCATCGACATCCTCTGTCGCCCAATAAAATCTCATGGCTGCTGACAAAATAACCCAAGCATGCAAAAACCGCCCTTGCAATCCTATATGACTTGGCTCAAAAACACACAATTACCTTCAGATGCGTCATTGTCCTTGCTAAAAATCACCAAAATTCAGCCACAATGTAAAACAGGAGATGCGCATAGCGTATACTATCCACATTAAACTTATTCACTCACAACTAATCTGGAGACAAAGATGAAAAAAGTAATTTTACTGGCAGGACTACTAGCATCCACGGGTACGTGGGCAGCGGAAAATGATTTTTATGTATTAGGGCAACTGGGGCAAACGCGATTACTTTATCCTCAAGTAAGTACGGATGCACGCTTGCAACAGTCACTCCCCGCTCCGACCAGCCTGCAATCGGTGGTCAACAACAATCCCGCTGCCTACAAATTACAACTGGGTTATCAATTAGATGCACGCTGGGCAATTGAAGGGGGTTATGCTGATTTAGGGCAAGTATCCTACAACGTGACAGGCACATCAGCAGGCATCCCCTTTACCGCCGCTGAAATAGCGAGAGTCAAGGCATGGAATATCAATGCAATCGGTAAAATCCCCGTCAACGAACACTTTAGTTTATTGGGCAAAGTTGGTTTTAGCCGCGTCGATGTCACCAATAATGCCACCTTCCCTGCGGTAGGGGTAGCCAGCTGGGTCAACGCCAATACCATCAAAACAGGCTTAACCTATGGTCTGGCAATGCACATTGAGGTCAACAAACAGATCTTCGCCAGAGCTGATATGGACAGCTATGACACAGGTGTGGCGACAGGACGCATCAACGTGTGGACATTGGGTTTAGGCTATAAATTCTAATGTATTGAAACCTGTTTACGATCTGTCCGTGAAGTCGTAAACAGGTTTTTGGCGAGTGGCACATTTAAAATGTCCAGCGCGCACCAAAACTGGTAAAGCCATACAACCGACCAAACTTACTCGCCGTGCTGCTGTTATAGGTAAACGGCATTTCACCCACGAATTGGTTGCTCATCACCTGTCCACGCGCAAATAACGCGAGGCGTTTGTCCATTTTACGTTCAATTTCAGCCACGATAATGTGATTGGTTTTATAAGCAATCCCACCGCGTTGCACAATCGCTGCATCAACTTGATCACGGTTTAGATACTGGAATTGATAACCCGTATTGACTTGCCAATTTTCCTTGCGCCACTGAAACTGTCCCCCCAACTGGTAATACTGACTGGTATAGCTTAGCCATTGGGCGAGAGTTGAAGGAGAAGTATAACTTGCGGAGGTGATATTGTTGCAAGGGGCGTTCAAGCTGGCATAAGTACCCTGTGCGTTGGACACAATATTGTAATCGCAGCCGTTGACTTTACCTGTTAATGCCCCTACGGTAATCCGACTCACGCCCGCACCGACAAAGGCCGATAATTGGCTTTGCATCCCCACAGCCCAAGTGCCGATGAGGTCAGCTTGTACTTGAAAATCTTGTGGCTTGCTCACGGAAACGCTTTGTAAATTGATGTTAGGAATACTGGTGGCAGAATTCTTGGTCACGACAGGTGCTACATTCCCCCACATCCCCAGACGCACGGCATATTGCCCTACTGGAGAACCTCGGTCAGTGAGTCGGTATTGCGTTGCGAGTTGCCAACTGGTGATATTTTCTTGCTCATTGCGATACGCAATACGACGTTGCCATATACCGCCATCAACCCATAATCGTTCGGTGATGCCATAGCCGCCACGCAAGTGAAATCCATTGTAATCCCCCACATTCGTGCCACCATAAACAGGATCCTTGGCGCGAACGCCGAATACATCCAAAGTATTATTGATGACATCGTAGCCCAGCTCCAATTGGGCAGTACCTGCCTTGTCGTTGGGTGTCGCGGTCAGCAATGCGTCTAAGGGGGCTGCTAACGTTGATTGTATCCAACATCCTGCTAGCAGCAACGCAGTCAGCGTGGTGTTTTTCATGGTGATTTTCCAAAAAATAAGGGAATGAGCGAACCCATTCCCTATGCGACTTGAATTAAAGCCCGTGATTAGTTCAACGTAACAATAACGCTCTTACCTTGCCCCAAAACTTCTGCGAGCGAGCCTGTGACGGCAATAGTGTTATTAGACAGGTATTGCGTTCCTGTATTTTGGAAGCCCGCCAATTCGCTATCTGCCAAGGGAACGACAGGATAAGCAGGGTTGGTCGCGTCCAAGAGTTTAACCGCCATACTGACGTTAAATGCACCTTTGATGCCAGCCAAGTTCGCAAAACGCGTATCACCACCCACACCCGCTAATGTTGCAAACAAAGCCGCAATGTTAAGTTTCACATCCGTACTCTTTTGCAATCCCGTTGCGTTGTTCAGTGCGGTGGTCAACAACGTGGCAGGCAGATTTTGCATTGTCACATTGAAGCTGGCATTTTGTGAATTATTGCCAAAAGCCGACAAAGTTGCACCTGTTAAACTGGTGATATGCATCCCTGTCGCATCCACGGTCACGGGGACATTGTGAATGACAGCTTGAATACGACGACCATCCGCTATATTCGTAGCCTTAACACTGACCCCAATGCTAGCAAGATATTGCAGTGGATTCGTGCTGTTTTGCATCAGGGTAATCATGCCGCTATTTGGAATCAGTGTCATCACCGCACTTTGCAAGCCAACAGGCGCGCCCGCTGCCCCCGCAGGAATGTTGTACGAACCACCCAACACCGAGATCACCGAACCGACACCTGATGCCGCAACAGGCGCAGAACCATTACCTGCCACGGACAAACCATTAAAGACCCAAGTACTCGGAAAAGTCGCGGCAGGTGCAACCACCAACGTGATATTGGTAATACCCACATTAGTCAATTGATTCACGACGCTGTTGATATTGGTAATGTTATTTGCCGTGTAGCCCCCTTTGTAGATGACATTGTAAACCTTGTTAATTTCAGTGATCTGATTACGGTTATAAACAGGGGCATTGAAGTTATTGATGGTTTGCTTAACCACATTCACGGTTTGATTGGTCGCAACGATATTTTGAACTGAATTGGTCGCTGAGGCTTGAATCCCAATTGCCGTTGTTTGGGTCAAAGTAGGTGCTACGCTGCCCGCAATGCCTGTTTCAGCAATATTGACCACGTTAATCACATTATTGGCGGTCAACGTCGTGGCACCAACGGGGGGAGGCACACTAACAGCAGCCGTCAGTACAGAATTGACAATAGATCCCGTCCCTGTCGTCGCAAGATTCATCACAGCACCCCCTGTGGTAGAGATGTTGGTCGCTAAGGTGTTCATCGCGGCACTGTAAGAGGAGGTCAACAAGGTCGTCGTTGTTCCCATTGCATTGGCGGCCGTGGCAACAGACTCTTCAACCAAAGACTGCACCGCCGTTTCCGCAGCCAATACAGGTTCATTACCAAGAGCGAGAGAATCCGTTCTGTCCAATCTCGTCCCCGTCGTTAAACTGAACGAACTCACCACCAATGAGTTAGCTTGGACAAATGAAGCAGAACTCACCACCGTTCCCGCTGGAATCCCCGCCATCGCTTGCAACATCGCCAAGGTGGTCAATGGTGAAATTTGAGTCGCCCCCGCTGGCGAAAATAGCGGCGCATTCATGGTAAGCCCCGTATAGGAGTCAACCCCGCCCACGCTAATGAGCATATGCGTATTCGTGGCTTCTGTCAGTCCGTTGGGATAGTAACAAATATAAGTACCGTCAGCCGCAGTCGTACCACATTGAATGTCAGCATTGCTATGGCGATGGTCATTGTCGATATCCAAATAAATACGGCTACCGCCCACATGCCCCGCAGAAACACGACTAGGAGAACCCGCACTGGTCATCGGCGTTACCCCGTTGACCACACCGCCTCCGCCACCACAAGCAGCCAAGGTCGCTGCGAGTGCAGTCGACAACATGACACCTTTCAATTGATTTTTCAGTTCCATGATGAAATCCTTTGCTTAAATTAAAAAATAGGTCGTACCAAATACGCCCTCAAGCGAAATTGAACCTTGCGGTGAAATAAGGGAGGGCCAGGCGTGATTATGTAGATAATAAAATTGACTTTTAAAATACCTTGCACGCCACAGCAGGCATGGTACGCAAGGCGTTAGAATAATGCAATGTGATTGGTAGGGGAAACGCAAATAAAGGGCCGCACTTCCGACATAAAAGAGTATGCCTATAGCCGTTATTAGAGATGCTAAATCAGCAAATATCCTATAGAAAAGTTATACGTAAGTACCTGCACCTAAGTTTTCGGGTATTTTGATTTGTCAGTGAGCAAAATAATAGGCAAAAATAGAGCGGTAGGGTGGGTAATCCACGAAAACTTAGGTATAGGTGCTTATAGACTACGCTGGCTGACGGACAATGTACGAATAAATTCGTACCCACAAACCCCCGCTGTTTAGTCAAAATGAGAATTATTGGCGGTATATAATCCACCCCCCAACTTCTCGCCGCCACGCCATGCAGCACCGCCACCTAAACCACCAAAATTTCACCCTCGCCGCCATTGACGACGTGATTGGTCGCGGACAACGGCAAGACTGGTCAGGGCTGCGTCATGCGGTGCTGGACAACCCGAAATTACTGGAAAAAATCCTCCGCGTGTGCCATGCGCATACCCACGACCCTTACGCTCAGCGATACCATCTTTGGAAATGCTATGTCGAACAACAACTTGCCTGATTGGGTGCGGGTGCTATCTTCCGCTGCGCATTTGCAACGCACCTTGCCTGAAGCTGAGTTGTCGAATGTGGTTAGCACAATTGCACAAAAGGAAAATTTCGGGGAAGGCACTACGCAGGCTCTCCAAAATTGACAACTACATCACTTAGTGATATAGTTTTCACATTCTTAAGAAAGAAATGTCATGTCCATTTTCAAAACCAAAGTGTTTGCGCATTGGCAAGCCAAAGAAGGAGTAACCGACCAGTCGCTGTGTGCCGCCGTGGATGAAATGTCCAGAGGATTGATAGATGCTGTATTGGGCAGCGGATTGGTCAAAAAGCGTGTGCCACGCTTGGGTGAAGGCAAGCGATCTGGCTTTAGAACCTTGCTGGCAACCAATACCCATGACCGTTGGTTTTTTGTGTATGGGTTTGCCAAAAATGCGCGGGACAACATTGACCAACGCGAAATGCAGGCGTTAAAACGATTAGCCAGTGTGCTACTGGGGATGGACGAAAAAGCGACTGCCAAGCTATTGAACAACCAAGAATTGAAGGAGATTTGCCAATGAAAAATAGCATCCTCGATGCCGTACATGAAACCGCCCTTGGTTTGCATCGCGCTGGCGTAATTCCCGATGTCACCCTACGCGAATTCGATAAATTGTGTTTGCAACCCGTCCATCCGTTACAACCCGCCCAAATCAAAGCCTTGCGCGAAAAAGCCAAAATCAGCCAAGCAGTTTTTGCCGCCTATCTGAATATCAGCGTTTCCACCGTGCAAAAATGGGAAATCGGCGAAAAGAATCCTAGTGGGATTGCTTTGAAATTGCTGAATATTGTGGAACGGAAGGGGTTGGAGGTATTGGCTTAAGGTAGGGCGGGTTCGCTGTTGGGCAACCCGCCGATTTTGAAGGTAAAAAGGTGGATTGCCTTGCGGCGAATCCACCTTACGCCAACACCAATTCATCGCTTAAATCAGGATGCCGCTCAAGCAGTCGCAGCAGACAAAGCACCCCGCCAGGTGGGGAAAATCGACCTTGTTCCCAATCGCGCAAGGTTGCCACGGGGGTGGCGATGCGCTCGGCAAACGCCTGTTGCGACAAGCCCGTTTTTGCCCTCGCCGCTCGCACTAACATTTGCGCAGGGGTGGTGACACGTCCAATCCCTGCGTTGGCTTCGGACAAGGCTTGCCGCACCTCCGCCAGTTCCATCCCCGCATCTTGTTCAATCGCACGCGCTATTTTTTCAATATCCATCTCACACCGCCTTATCAATATCGTTGGGCAAAATGTTGGTTTGCTCAGATTTGGCATACAACAACACCAAAACCACCACACCTTGCTCAGTTAGGTTGAAATAAACCACGCGCACCCCGCCACGCTTGCCAGAACCAGCTCGTCCCCAGCGTACTTTTCGTGCGCCATCTGCCCCTGGAATCACATCACCCGCCAAGGCATTCACCGCAATCCAGTCGATAAACGCCAGCCGCTCGGACTCCGACCAGATTTTATCGGCTTGTTTCTGAAAAGTGGGGGCAATGATGGGCGAAAAAAGGGCGGATTGCTGATGCGAATCCGCCTTAGGGCTATTAATTATAGACTGGTCACTTTTGCAATACCACGCTAAAGCTGCTTGTAGGAGTTGTAGATGTCGTATTAGTTGGATTGTAGTTAGCTGTAATAATATCCTTTTTGCCATCACCATTTACGTCTAAAATTCGCACATCAACAGGGGATTCTCCTGGGTTATACAACGTGCGAACTAAAGCCATTGAAGGTGTGGCTGAAAAGCCCGCTTTTAGTGACTGAGTGACGAAGCGCATTCCACCTGTATTGAATGCAATTTCTAGTGATGGGGCTGACGAAGAAGCATTTGCAGCGACAATATCTAATTTTCCATCACCATTTATGTCATCTAAAACAAGACCATTAACACTCTGTGCGGGCATTGAAACAACGACTGGGATTGTCGTCGGTATAGCAGCAGGTGGTGTAAAAAATCCCGCAATAGTGCCATTTCCTGGAAAGATTACAACACCTCCAATACCCAATGCCCCACCAAAAAAGTTTCCAACAACAATGTCATTGTGACCGTCAGCATTTAAATCGGCAATGCCCAGTCCACTTGGACCCAACGCCAGACCATTATCATTAAGCGGAAAGCAAGATTGGGGCGAAGAGCTTCCCAGTGAGAGATTAGATGAAAAATTACCTATCATTGAATTTAAATTAACTGCGGTATTGTTTTTAAATACAAAAACAGGGCTTGGATTATGACCTGTTGGCAACGTAAAAGAAGCCACAATTATTTCAGGGTAGCCATCATGATCCAAGTCAGCTGCAATCGGTCTGCCAGTAATAAATTTAGTGGGAAGTGTAGATGTGGTCGATGGATTTTCAGCGCATGTAAGCAATGGCTGTTCAAAAAAGGTGTCATTTCCTTGATTCATAAAGATCTGCACGACAACCGCGCTACCTAAATTCGACCTCAGATCAGTGTAATTATTATTGTCAGCCACGGTTACAAGATCTACAAAAGTGTCATTATTGATATCAACTGGAAGAACAAATTTTGGAATGAAGTTTTTCGCTATTCCAGTTGCACTCATTGTACGATTAAGAGGATTAATCGATATGCTAGCACCTACCACTCCGCTCGGATTAATTGGGATTATTTGAAGAGTTTTTCCATCTTGAACAAGAATATCAGTGACGTTGTCATTGTTCATATCTGCACCAGAGATTCCCCATGCGGAATTCACACCTGGTGATCGCGATGAGAGCGGGCTTATTAGGGTTGGTCCTGTATAGTCACCAATTCCGTTGTTTCTCCAATAATTAACGCTAGGTAATGCATTTTGAGCACCAGGCGAGATATCTAGAGATACAATGTCTGTTCCATAAGGGAAAATGGTAGGGCTACCATTTAAGCTATATTGAACTGCATAACTTTTTACACTGTTATTCAGTATCGAAAATGAATAATTCACTGGTGCTGGGTTCACTGGTGTTGGGTTCACTGGTGCTGGGTTCACTGGTGCTGGGTTCACTGGTGTGGGATTAGTTGGTGTAGTTGGTGTAGTTGGTGTAGTTGGTGTAGTTGGATCAGTACCTGGGCAACCTAACAGGAAGCTGCTCAATAACAGGATTGTTGACTTAACCCCCTTAGGTCGCTGAGGGCGAGCAATATGTCTGCAAGCATGGAATCTGGCATACAAGAGAGATGTTGCTTTTATCGGGTTGTGGTGCGTATAAACATTCAACCCATATGCGGAACACGTCTCGCCTTTACCTGATGCGGCATATGCACAACACCAGCCTTTTCTTTTTGATAAGTGTCGTCGATAGAATTCAATAAGCACAACAAAAGGAAACGATAATAATTTTGCGAAATTCATAATTTCTCCCAATTCAAAAAGTTATGCTAAAAAACCCTTTTCCACCCCAACCCAAAAGAAAATCAGACTACATACGAAATAGTTCCGCAATCTAATGAAAAAATTAAGAAAAAGCAAACACTTTGTTTTTAAATTGCTATTTACCACTGTACTACCACGCATTTTAAGCTCGCATAGATACCAATTTACGATTTCCCCAAACCCGTGCGAATAAATTCGCACCTACGCCTCACCCTTCCCTCTTCTCCCTTCCCCCAAAAAGAAACGCCCCCCTGTTCCCAGCGAGGCGTTTCCTTTTCAACCTACCACCACTACGCGTTAGCGACTAACTCGCGCAGCACATAGGGCAGAATCCCACCATGACGGTAGTAATCGACTTCAATCGGGGTGTCGATGCGCAATAACAAATCAACTTGTTGGCTGCTGCCGTCGGCGCGATGAATTGTCAAGGTGACATTTTGTTGCGGTTTCAAATTCTCATCAATGCCGCTGATGTCGAAGGTTTCGTTGCCGAGCAAGTTCAGGCTGGCTGCTGAGGTGTCGCCGATAAATTGCAGTGGCAACACGCCCATGCCGACTAAGTTGCTGCGGTGGATACGTTCGTAGGAGCGGGCGACGACGGCTTTAACGCCCAACAGTTGCGTGCCTTTGGCTGCCCAGTCGCGGCTAGAACCTGTGCCGTATTCTTCGCCTGCGAAAATCACGGTGGGCGTGCCTGCGGCGATGTGCGCCATGGCAGCGTCGTAAATCGCGACTTGTTCGCCGTTGTACAGGGTGTAGCCGCCTTCGGTGCGCGTACCATCTGCGTTCAATGGCAGCATCAAGTTTTTGATGCGCACGTTAGCGAACGTGCCGCGCATCATCACTTCGTGGTTGCCGCGACGTGAGCCGTAGCTGTTGAAGTCTTTGATGGCAACGCCGTTGCTCAACAGGTATTTGCCTGCGGGCGTGGTGGATTTGAAGCTGCCTGCGGGGCTGATGTGATCGGTGGTGACAGAATCACCCAAAATCGCCAAGGCTTGCGCGCCGCTGATGTTGTTGGTGCTGCCTGTGGCGGTGTCGAAGGCATCAAAGAACGGTGGGCGGGCGATGTAAGTGGAGTCATCCCAGCCGTACACATTGCCTACACTGGCGGAAATCGCGTTCCACAAGGGCAAGTCTTTGGTCAAATCGCTGTACAACTCGCGGTACACCGCTGGGTCGGTGGCGAATTTGCTGACGGCTTGAATTTCGGCGTTGGTGGGCCAGATGTCTTTCAAATACACGGGGTTGCCGTTTTGGTCGTTGCCCAATGGGTCAACGTCCAAGTTCAAATTCATCTTGCCTGCGATGGCGTAAGCCACGACCAGCGGCGGCGATGCCAAGAAGTTGGCTTTCAAATTGGGGTGAATCCGCGCTTCAAAGTTGCGGTTGCCCGACAACACGGCGGCGCAAATCAAGCCATTTTCGGTGATGGTTTGGTCGATGTCTTCACGCAACGGCCCTGCATTGCCGATACAAGTGGTGCAACCATACGCCGCGACGCCAAAACCCAGTTGCGCCAAGCTGTCCAACAGACCTGCGTTGCGCAGATAGCTGGTCACCACACGCGAGCCAGGGGCGAGGGAAGTTTTGATATGCGGTTGTACGGTCAAACCTTTTGCCACGGCTTTTTGTGCCAACAAGCCCGCTGCCAACAACACGCTGGGGTTGGAGGTGTTGGTGCAAGAAGTAATCGCGGCAATCAACACATCGCCATTGCCAATTGCCAGCTCGCCTTGACCCGTCGGGAAGCGTTGTGCCAATTTTTCGGCTGGTTGGTTAAAGCCATTTTCAGCGACGGGCTTGCTGAATAAGGTGCTGAAGGTTTCCTTCATGCTATTCAGAGGGATGCGATCTTGCGGGCGTTTCGGTCCTGCCAAGGAAGGGAAGATGCTGGATAAATCCAATTCCACCACGCTGGTGTAGTCGATGTCGCCTGCTTCTGGGATGCCGAACAGGTTTTGCGCTTTGAAATAAGCCTCAAATGCTGATACTTCCGCATCCGTGCGACCTGTGTTGCGCATAAAGTTGACCGTCACTTCATCCACGGGGAAGAAGCCCATAGTCGCACCGTATTCAGGTGCCATATTGGCGATGGTGGCGCGGTCAGGCAAGGTCAAAGCTGCCGCACCTTCGCCAAAGAATTCGACGAATTTACCCACTACTTTGTGACGGCGCAGCAATTCTGTGACGGTCAACACCAAATCGGTTGCGGTCACACCTTCGCGCAATTTACCTGTCAAATTCACCCCAACTACGTCAGGTGTCAGGAAGTACACAGGTTGACCCAACATGCCCGCTTCCGCTTCAATCCCGCCCACGCCCCAGCCAACCACGCCGATGCCGTTAATCATGGTGGTGTGGGAATCGGTACCCACTAAGGTATCGGGGTAGTAAACGCCGTCCTTGTTTTGTACGCCACGTGCCAAGTATTCCAGATTGACTTGATGCACGATGCCGATGCCAGGCGGCACAACCTTAAAAGTATCAAAGGCTTGCATACCCCACTTCATAAATTTGTAGCGTTCGGTGTTGCGCTCAAACTCCAATTCCATGTTGATTTTCAACGCATCGGGATTGTTGTAGCTGTCGATTTGCACCGAGTGATCGACCACCAAATTCACAGGTACAAGCGGTTCAATGATTTTAGGGTCTTTGCCTAAATGAGCCGCTGCATCGCGCATCGCGGCTAGGTCTGCCAACAACGGCACGCCCGTAAAGTCTTGCAACACAATCCGCGCCACCACAAAAGGAATTTCTTCCGTGCGCGCTGCGTTCGGCTGCCAGTTCGCCAATTGACGAATATGCGCTTCGGAGATTTTTTTGTCGTCGTAATTGCGCAATACGGCTTCTAACACGATGCGAATCGAAACAGGTAAACGGGAAATTTTGCCGATGCCAGCCGCTTCCAGCGCGGGCAAAGAATAGAAAGCACCTGATTGACCTCCAGAAAGTGCGAAGGATTGATGCGTGTTGAACAAATTATGCGGCATAACAAAAGCTCCCAATAAACAAAGTTGGCAAAAATATCAGGGGCGGATTATAAGGCGTGACAGGCTTGTCGTGCGGATTGCGAGAATGAAATTAGGATAATTATGACCAGAATAGGCTGAGGAGGTAAGTCAAACAGGAAAAGATGCGACAGCGCAATTCTCCATTAACCCCTCGCCCGCTCGCGGGAGAGGAGTTGGGGGAGAGGGTGCGCCGTAGGCGCGAATTGCATTTACTCACGAGCGCGAGCAACGAGTCCCTACAAATACAAAAACTTTTGTTTTTAAATGAAATTCCACCCCCACCCTAACCCTCCCCCTGCTAGAGGGAGGGAACAAAGTTGATGGATACCTATGGGAAGAGGAGAGCGCTACGCCACCGCCAATGCCGCGCCAAATAACGCCGTTCTATCATTCAGAATCACCTTGACGGGCATGGCTTCCAGCAAAGGGCGCATACGCCCTTTATGCAAAAATCCTTCCATAAACAATCCACTTTGCAACAAGGGCAAAATTTTGGGGGCAATGCCACCACCGATATACAGCCCGCCGCTGCTCATGGTTTTCAAGGCTAGATTGCCCGCTTCTGCCCCATACAATCGAACAAACATCTGCATGGTTTCCACGCAAATCGCATCGGTTTGTGCCAAGCCCGCTTGCGAAATCGCCGCTGCGGCATCGCCTTGCGTGATGGCATCTCGCAACCAATGTGGCTCTGCTACTTGACGATACGCACGGAAAAATTGGTACAAACTCACAATCCCCATGCCCGACACCACGCGTTCCCAACTGACATGGCCAAATTGGGTTTGCAGGTGAACCAGCAAGGCACGCTCAATTTCATTGTCAGGACTGAAGCTGGTGTGACCGCCTTCGGTGGCAAAAGGACGATGTTGTTGACCATCCCAAAACAGCCCCGCCTCCCCCAATCCCGTCCCCGCTGCAATCACCGCCGCATTGCCGCTGGCTTGGGGTGAACCCGCTTGCAACACCAGCCAATCCGCCTCACCCAACGCAGGTATGCCACATGCGGTTGCTTCCAAATCATTTAACAAGGTGCAACGCTCAAAACCAAAACGCACTTGCAACACATCCGCATCAATACGCCACGGCAAGTTAGTGGTATTGACCACACGACCTTGTATCGGTCCCGCAATCCCCAAGCCAACACGACGTGGCATCTCACCCTGCGCTAAAAAATCGGCTAATAAATCATCGAACTGTGCGTAATGCGCGCTAGGATAACTCACTTCGCGTTGTATGCTCACGGCTGTCCCTTGGACGCTGACGATTGCCAAACGGGTTTTCGTCCCGCCAATGTCACCTGCTAAAATGTTTGTATTCATAAATTTAAGTCTTCAAATTAAATGGACGACTAATCACCAGAAGCTCCGCCACCGCCACAATCCCCACCGCCTCCACTGAAGCTATTGTCGTGGCTCGTACTATCGCTAGTCGTGTTCATGTCGAGGTCATGATTTGCACTGCTCCAATGGTTATCATTGCCGTCCGCCTTGCCTTTCGCGCGTTTAGCAAGTCGAATCAACATCCTAAAGCTCAATATAGCAATCCCCGCCGATACCAAAAAGAATATCGCCGCAATCCATCCTGCTTGAGCAGGTTCAGCGACTTCGGCGAATGCCGAATCCATCAGAAACCAAATCAATAGCAAATACCAACGCGTTTTCATGACAGAGGGATGACAGGAATAAATTAAGGCATCAGTACGGGGCGATCAGGCAACTCATTCGATTCCTCACCCTCCCCTTGCGGGTAATGCGCGGTCAAATACGCGGCGACTTGTTTCACGCCCGCCAAGGCACCTTGTTCAAAATTGCCATTGCGAAAATGACTTTCCATGGCACGGCAAATGCTCGCCCAAGTCGCATCGCCCAGTTTGGCGTGGATGCCGCGATCTGCGACGATTTCGACTTTGCGATCTGCTAATAACAGGTAAATCAGCACGCCGTTATTGCGCTCGGTATCCCACACACCCAATTGCGCAAATACCGACAGCGCACGCTCCCGCGAGGATTGATCGGCAAACAGCACCGTCAAAGGCAATGCGGCTTCAATCGCAAAACGAATTTGCCCTAAATGCTGCGTTTCGGCAACACGCACGGCGTTTTCAATGGCATCCAGCGTGGTCGATGGAAACAGCCGCATCATGGTGGCGCGACGGTAAAAAAGATGCTGAAAAATGCGCTTTGTGTTCATTACCAACTCCCTGAAGAACCGCCACCACTGAAACCACCGCCACCGCCGCTGAAGCTATCAGAACTGCTGGAGCTGCTGCCACTACTCCAACCATGCCCACTAGAGCCATAATAATTCCTCCCCCTTTTATGTTTGCCAGAGGGAATCAGCAGCCATAAAGGAATCAAAAGAAACAGTCCGATAATTAACCCACCCAATTGTCCTTCAGGATCAAAGTCCGTATTCTCAACCACGGCTAGCGACGCGGGTGGAGACGGCAACGCTTCCCCATTCACCACTTTAATAATACTATCCACCCCCGCAGCTATCCCACCCGCAAAATCCCCTTGTTTAAAAGCAGGGGTAATGATTTCGGCAATAATGCGTTTCGCCGTGGCATCATTCAGCGCGCCTTCTAATCCTCGCCCGACTTCGATGCGCAACTTGCGGTCGTTTTTAGCAACCAACAACAACACCCCATCATCCACGCCTTTGCGCCCCAGTTTCCACTTGTCCACTACGCGGATGCTGTATTGCTCTATGGTTTCGGGTTGGGTGGTCGGCACAATCAGCACGCCGATTTGCGAGCCTTTTTTGCCTTCAAAGTCCGCCAGCTTGGTTTCCAGCGTTTGAATTTGCGCCGCATTCAAAGTGGCGGTTAAGTCGGTAACGCGCTGCTTTAATTCAGGAACGGCAACTTCGGCATAAGCCGAGAGCATAAACAGCAAACCCAGCAGCCACCACCAGCGGGCTTTCATGCTATTTCCCCTGAACGGCTGGCGCGGGGGTGAAATCCACCTTGGGCGCGTCGGCAATCGCCTTTTCGTTTTCCACGGTAAAGGACGGCTTGACGGGGTAATCAAACATTTTGGCGGTCAAATTGGTCGGAAAGCTACGCGCTAACACGTTGTAATCCTTGACCGATTCGATATAGCGATTGCGGGCGACGGTGATGAGATTTTCCGTACCTTCCAACTGCGCTTGCAAATCGCGGAAACCCTTGTCTGCCTTGAGATCGGGGTATTTTTCCACCACCACCATCAAGCGACTTAACGCCGAAGTCATTTGCCCTTGCGCTTCTTGGAACTTGGCAAAAGCAGCGGGATCGTTAATCAGCTCAGGCGTGGCTTGAATATTGCCCACACTGGCACGCGCCGCCGACACCCCAATAAACACCGCTTGCTCATGTTGTGCATAGCCCTGCACCACGCTCACCAAATTCGGCACCAAATCCGCACGGCGTTTATATTGATTTAACACCTCACTCCAAGCAGCCTTCACCTGCTCGTCTTTGAGTTGAAAATCGTTATAGCCACAGCCTGTTAAGAAAACTATAACCAATAAAAACAGTATATTACGCAACATTTTATTCTCCTTTAATCAATTTATATTTTACAGCACCTTACAGAAAGTACGTTACGGTAGCGTGATCGCAAGACGAAAGCCAATACCATGGTCGCGAATCGTGGCGGAGTTGCTGACGCGGAAAGCGGCTCGCGCGAATTTGGGGTCATAGTACCAAGAACCCCCGCGCAACATCCGTCGGCTGCCAGCATCGCAACCTAAACGTGCCGCGCCATTGTTGGGGGCATCTTGATAGCTCCCATTGCAATCTTGTACCCACTCCCACACATTGCCGCTCATATCAAACAAACCAAACGCGTTCGCTTGTTTAGTGCCGACAGGATGCGTTTTCCCTTCACTATTTCGTTCATGCCAAGCGAAGAGATCCACCTTGTTGCCGCCGCAATACGTAACTTCGCTGCCTGCGCGACAGGCATATTCCCATTCTGCTTCACTGGGCAAACGGTATTGTTTACCCGTTAAGGCATTGAGTTTTTGAATAAAAGTTTGAATATCTTCCCAGCTCACTCGCTCGACAGGACACGTGTCACCACAGTTAGCAAAACCGCTGGGATTGCTGCCCATCACCGTTTGCCATAATGCTTGCGTCACTTCATGTTTGGCTAATTGGAAGGCGTTCACGTTGACGACATGGGCTGGTTTTTCATCTATGCCACAGTTGCTGCTCCAGTTTTCCTTGCAACCCATGGTAAAACTTCCTGCCAAAATGGCGACCATGTCGGGTTCTTGGATCGCTGCCGCGCTCATTGGTACGGGCGCAATCCGCGTGGTCGTATTGGTGGTGGCGATATGCGTAGGGTTTTTCTTAAGCTGCGCGATTTTCAGTTTGGCAAGTTTAAGATAGCGACCTTGAGGATAGGCGCGGCGGTATTCCTCAAAGCTCGCCAACTCTTCACTATTTTTGATGGCATCCCAAAATTCATCTTCAATCTGCGCATCAGTTTTAACCAAAGGAACTGCGGCGGCGGGGATATTTTCCACACAACCCGCAAAGCAAAAATTGCCTTCAATACTGCCTTCCATCCACGGCTCTTGTTTGCCATCGGATTCCTTTTTGACCTCGACGATCACGTGTTTTAAGGCTTGTTCAATCTGCTCATGGCTATCTAATTGCAACAACAACTTGCTGGTGTACAAGCCATTTTTCCCTCGACCATCTGCCGCCACACTACCAGGGCGAGTAGCATACGAAATCAACGTGCCTGATGGTGCGCTAACGCGCGCCAGTCCGCGATCCCCAGAACGGAAGCTCCGCGCGTAAGGATTGTTGCGACACGCATCCAGAAAAACTAAGTTAAGCCGTGTTTTGGCAACATCCAACACATCCATGAGTTGGCGCATCGACAAACTTTGATTCGGCACTTCCTCTTCGGTGTTAATGTCAGCATCGACCGCAGGCAAGTAATTTTCCCCCTTGATTTGCACCCCATGCCCCGCATAAAACACCACCGCCACCGCACCTGGCGTGAGTTTGCTACGAAATTGCGCCAAGGTGCTACCGATTTGTTTTGTGGTCATATTCGTCCGCTCAACCACCTCAAACCCTAAGCCACGCAGCTTACGCGCAACATCTTGCGCGTCATAAACAGGGTTTCTCAACGGAGAATTGGTGTAGGTACTATTGCCAATCACCAACGCCACGCGCGCGTCTTCTGCCTGCGCTGGCAACACCATGAAAAACCATAACACCGATAAAAGTCGAAATACGCGCACTGGAACTCTCCGTGATTTAAGTTGAATACGTGAATCAGCTCACGTTAATGCTTGTATATTGTAGCAAGCGAAACAAGGATAAGGGAGTTTCCAGCCCGCCTCAATCTGCAAAGCAGGATTATTACCCGAAGTATTTCGCCACGAGTCGTAAGCTTACCAAAATAACCCACGACAAACGCAAGAACCCATCCGTATTTCCTGGCACAACACGTGCAATGCGTACGAAAAAAGAGCTGCATGACGATGTTGCTTGCGTTTATGCCTCTTTTTGTCAAGAATGACGGGACTTCTATTTGAAAGCATTTATGTCAACTACTATGCCTTTTGCCGATTTTTCTTTGCCCGCCACCAGCGAGCAAACTTTTAGCCTCCACGCCGCACGCGGCAAATACTTGGTGATTTACTTTTACCCTAAAGACAACACCCCAGGTTGCACCACAGAATCGCAAAATTTCCGTGATTTGTATCCCCAATTTCAATCACTGAATGCCGAAATCGTCGGCATTTCACGCGACAGCATGAAGTCGCACGAAAATTTCAAAGCCAAATTTACCCTGCCCTTTGCCTTGTTATCCGACACAGACGAAACTGTCTGCAATCTGTTTGGGGTCATGAAACAGAAGAATATGTATGGCAAACAAGTACGTGGCATTGAGCGCAGCACCTTTGTCTTCGATCCCAATGGCGTGTTGTGTCAAGCATGGCGCGGGGTAAAAGTACCCGATCATGCGCAAAAGGTGTTGGAGTTTTTAACCGAAAAAAGCGTGGGGTGAGAAGAGGAAAGGGGGAAGAGAGAAGGGATTCTCACACTCAGTCATCTTCCCCCTTAACCCTTCCCCCTTCTCCGTTTTTGCAACACTATCGAAAGGAATCATCATGCCTCCTCGTAAAAGTTCTGAAAAAACCGTGAGCAAGACCAGCAAGAAATCCAATAGCAAGTTATTCGTATTGGATACCAATGTACTGCTGCATGACCCGACCAGTTTGTTCCGCTTTGAAGAAAATGATATTTGTCTGCCGATGTTGGTACTGGAAGAGTTGGACAATAAGAAAAAGGGCATGACCGAAGTGGCGCGCAATGCACGGCAAGCCAGTCGCTTTTTGGATGAAATTGTCAGCGACGCGCCGCATCAAATTGACGCGGGCATAGCACTGGTATCGGCAGCGCACAAGAACTGTACAGGACGGTTATTTTTACAAACCAGCTTTGTGAAACATGATTTACCCGCCAATTTGGACTTGGGCAAAGCGGATAACGGCATACTGGGCGTGATGATCGGGCTGATAAAAGACCAACCCAAACGCCCTGTCATTCTGGTCAGCAAAGACATCAATATGCGCATCAAAGCGCGCGCTTTGGGGCTGGAAGCGCAGGATTATTTCAATGACAAAGTGCTGGAAGACAGCGATTTACTTTACACGGGCGTGTTACAACTGCCTGATGATTTTTGGGAACGTCACGATAAGGACATGAAATCGTGGCAAAAAGACGGCTTTACCTATTACCAAATTCAAGGACCGTTATGCGCCGCGTTCTTTGTGAATCAATTTGTCTATAAAGAAAACGACACGCCGTTTTATGCAATTGTGTTGGAACAAAATGAACAAACCGCGCTACTGCGTACTTTGACCGACTACACGCATACCAAACACAACATCTGGGGCATTACTGCACGCAATCGCGAACAAAATTTCGTCTTGAATTTGCTGATGGATCCTGAAATTGATTTTGTCACGTTGTTAGGACAAGCAGGCACGGGTAAAACCTTGCTGACGCTGGCGGCGGGGCTGATGCAAGTATTGGAAACCAAACTCTATTCCGAAATTATCATCACCCGTGTGACCGTGCCTGTGGGCGAAGATATTGGTTTCTTGCCAGGCACAGAAGAAGAAAAAATGACCCCGTGGATGGGCGCGTTGGAAGACAACATGGACGTGTTGAACAAACCTGAAGCCGAAGCGGGCGAATGGGGCAAGGCGGCTACCCGCGATTTAATCCGTTCACGGGTCAAAGTCAAATCGTTGAATTTTATGCGTGGTCGCACGTTTTTGAACAAGTATTTGATTATCGACGAAGCGCAAAATCTGACACCTAAGCAAATGAAAACCTTGGTAACCCGCGCAGGTCCAGGCACCAAAGTGGTGTGCATGGGCAATATTGCGCAAATTGACACACCGTATTTGACTGAAGGCAGTTCGGGTTTGACCTACGTGGTAGATCGGTTCAAAGGCTGGGAACACGGCGGGCATGTCACATTGATGCGTGGCGAACGCTCGCGCTTGGCGGACCACGCTGGCGAGGTGTTATGAGCGAGGCGGTGCAAAACAACGATGCGGCACTCACACCAGAGCAGTACCGCATCTGTCGCCAGTGCGGCACTGAGCCACCGTTTACGGGTGCATATTGGGATTGCCACGACGCAGGCGTGTATCGCTGCGTATGTTGTGGCAACGCCTTGTTTGACGCAGTACACAAGTTCGATTCAGGCACGGGTTGGCCCAGTTTTTGGCAAGCCCACGCAGATCAAATCGCCGTGTTGCGCGACACCTCCCACGGCATGGTTCGTGATGAAGTACGCTGCCAACATTGCGACGCGCATTTAGGTCACGTTTTTCCTGACGGCCCTCAGCCCACAGGATTGCGGTATTGCATTAACTCGGCGGCGTTGAATTTGGATGGCGAATATGAAAGATAAAAAAATACAAAAGAGTGAAATATCTATAACTAAACTCGAACTACTAGAGCTGCTTGAGGGGCTTCAGTCGTCGGGGAAAAAGATTATTCGGACAAAAAACAATGATCCCGTAAAGTCTGCAAACTTCAGGGTACAGTCAAAAAATCTGGCTTTAAGCGGCTATTGGGCTAGCAAACCAAGTTCAAAGAAAATGAAAGAAAACGAAGACTATGCCGTTCACTTTGTAGAATCTGAAAATGAATTTTGGCTAGGAGAATATGCTGGTTATGTCTTCGACTCACCAAACAGTTCAAAACGAGGGTCTGTAATCATAGCCAATCCAATTTGTTACAAAATCACAGACATGGAAATCTGGAGTTCGGCAGATGCTGGGTTACTAACGAATTTTTTAAATAGAAGTGGTGCTCAAGCTTACGCTTACTTTCCAGATTTAAAAAAAATCGGACGACCTGTTAATCGACCAAATCAAACCCCAAACACAACCGATTTGCTCCGCCTACCGCAATTTACGAATGTGGAAATACGACCAGAGCAAAACGTATTTCGCCAAAGAGTAAAAGACGCTTATCAGGGTAAATGTGCAATTAGTGGCTGCGATGTCGATAAGGCTTTAGATGCCGCACACAAAACAGGGCTAAGTTGGCGCGAACATAATCAAGCAGAAGATGGATACCTATTGCGAAAAGATTTGCACGCCCTTTACGATGAGGGATTACTTACGATCTCAGACAAGGGAAAAGTAGAAATAAACATTGAAATGGCAAAGTATTACAAGGACTTTGTAGGGATAAAAATCTCAACTCCCATCTATTCCAAAGATTAACTTTCCCTTTGGAATTTTCTTAAATTCACCTTTTACTCAACAATGAAACTCCTTTTCGACCTCTTCCCCGTCATCCTATTTTTTATCACTTTCAAATACGGCACGGCGCATCCCGATACCGCCACGGCAGTCTTGAACGCGTTTAACATCTTCTTAGGCGCAGATGGCAAACCCGCCATTTTCTTAGCCACGCTGGTCGCCATCATTGCAACGGCACTGCAAATTATTTGGACCAAATGGAAACATGGCAAAGTCGATACCATGCTGTGGGTCGGTTTCGCCATCATCACGGTGTTCGGTGGGGCGACGCTGCTGCTACACGATGAAAACTTTATCAAATTCAAGCCCAGCGTGCTGTATTGGTTGTTTGCCGCGATCTTGCTGATCTCCAATCTCTTCTTCCATAAAAACCTGATGCACAGTCTGCTACAAGAAAAATTAGCACTCCCGCAGCGGGTGTGGAATCGCCTGAATTTAAGCTGGTCTATCTTCTTCGCCCTACTCGGCTTTATCAACCTGTATGTCGCGTTTAACTACGACACCGACACCTGGGTCAGCTTCAAACTCTTCGGCTTCACGGGGCTAATGATCGTGTTTATCTTAGGACAAGGCGTGTGGCTGGCGAAATATATGGATGAAAAGAAAGAAGAAAATTGAGCCTCATCTTGCATGACCCACGCGTTAAACCTAATAGTGAATAGGCATTACGCTCCGTTCTACGCGATAATTTCCACCGCGATACCGCAAGATATGGCATCAAACAAAAGGATGAGATCGGCGTTGTGCATACGAATGCAGCCGTGGGACTGTGGGATACCGAGCGGCTCGCTGTTGGGCGTGCCGTGAATGTATATATAACGGCGCATGGTGTCGCACTTGCCCAGACGATTCAAGCCCACTTCGCAGCCAGATAGCCACAGAATACGTGTCAATATCCAATCCCGTTGCGGGAACTTTGCGGCGAGTGCGGGCGTGTAAATCTCACCAGTAGGACGACGACCCACAAAAACCGAATTTTCAGCACACCCTGCGCCGATTTTAGCGCGCACAAGATGCTTTCCGCGTGGCGTACAGTCACTACCTTTGAGTTCCCCTGCCCCATTTTTAGCCGTAGAAATGGCGTAGCGACGAATAACGTGATTGGCATCGTCGCAAAGTGCTAATTGCTGTATATCAAGGTAAACCGTTATTTTCATGGAGAAATGTGAGCAAGCCCCACCTTTTGCTGTGTACGACGTAGCGCAAAAAATTGGCTGAGTTGCGTGCTGCATGCTTGCGCCAGCACCCCGCCTAATACTTGAGTATGGTGATTGAGTTTGACCGCCCTGCCCTGTTCGTCCACAGGATTGGGCAATTCGCCGAATACGTCTAACGCACTACCGCACGCCCCTGTTTTGTAATCTGCCGCGCCATAGACTAAGCGAGACAATCGAGCGTGCATAATCGCGCCTGAACACATCAAACACGGTTCGAGCGTGACAAATAATTCGCAGCCGACCAATCTATAATTGCCTATTTTTTGCGCCGCATCACGTAATGCCATGATTTCAGCATGGGCGGACGGGTCGTGGCGGGTAATCGGACTGTTAAAACCGCAGCCAATGATTTCGCCGTCTTTCACCACCACCGCCCCGACAGGGATTTCACCTATCCCTTCAGCAAGTGCCGCTTGCGCGAGGGCAAGACGCATAAAATCTTCGTCAGCCATCGCTTCGTAGGTGCGAATTTATTCGCACGCCTTTTAAAACCGTGCGAATGAATTCGCACCTACGCCAAGTGTGCATCAGCTATAACTCAACCCCATCGCCTCGCGCACATCGCGCATGGTATCCGTCGCCAACTTGCGGGCTTTTTCACAGCCATCGGCGAGGATATTGCGGACTAAGGTGGGGTCATCCAAATAGAGTTGGGCGCGTTCGCGCATGGGGCGTTGTTCGGCTAAAACGCCTTCAATTACAGGTTGTTTGCATTCGATGCAGCCTATGCCCGCGCTGGTGCAGCCTTGAATCGCCCAGTTTTTGGTGTCTTCGTTGGAATACACTTGGTGCAGTTTCCAAACGGGACATTTTTCAGGATTGCCTGCATCCGTGCGACGTTGACGCGCAGGGTCGGTGGGCATGGTGCGGATTTTCTTTGCCACGCTGGCTTCGTCTTCGCGCAAGGTAATGGTGTTGTTATACGATTTAGACATTTTTTGCCCATCCAAACCTGGCATACGCGACGCGGCGGTGAGCATGGCTTGTGGTTCGGACAAAATCATTTTGCTGCTGCCTTCCAAATAACCGAATAGGCGTTCGCGATCCCCATGGTTCAGGCTTTGTTGCTCGTCCAATAAGGCTTTGGCAGAGGATAGGGCCTCGTCATCGCCTTGCTCTTGGTAGCGCGTGCGCAATTCGGCGTACAACTTGGCGCGCTTGCCGCCGAGTTTTTTAATCGCGGCTTCAGCTTTTTCTACAAAACCGACTTCGCGTCCGTAGATGTGGTTAAAACGACGGGCGATTTCACGGGTAAATTCGATGTGCGGCACTTGATCTTCGCCCACGGGTACTTGCGTAGCGCGGTAAATCAAAATATCCGCGCTTTGTAGCAGGGGATAGCCCAAAAAGCCGTAAGTGCTTAAATCTTTGCCCGATAATTTTTCTTGCTGGTCTTTGTAAGTCGGCATCCGTTCTAACCAGCCCAGCGGCGTAATCATGGACAGCAGCAAATGCAGCTCGGCATGTTCTGGCACGCGAGATTGAATAAACAAAGTCGCGTGGGCAGGATCTACGCCCGCAGCTAACCAATCCACCACCATGTCCCACACGCTTTGTTCGATGACTTGCGGCGTGTCGTAATGGGTGGTCAGCGCGTGCCAATCCGCCACAAAAAACAAGCATTCAAATTCGTGCTGCATTTGCACCCAGTTTTTCAGCACTCCGTGGTAATGCCCTAAATGCAAACTCCCCGTGGGGCGCATCCCCGATAACACGCGATCAGCAAACATAGTTCTTAAAGTCCAAATAACATAAAAATAAAACGTCTTACCCCGTCAACCATGGGGAATAAAACCTTGCCCAATACATTCGTGACCGCCAACCCAATCAGGATCCAAATACCGTAAGGCTCAATTTTTGCCAATTGAAACGCTTGGCGATGGGGTAATAAACTGACCAAAATACGTCCACCGTCCAACGGCGGCAGGGGAATTAGATTGAGCACCAACAATATCACATTGATATAAATGCCAATTTCCGCCATTTGCAATAAGGGGGAAGCAAAATAATTTTCGGGAAATAGCCATGCCAATTTGTAAAAAAACGCCCACATCAACGCCATCACCAAATTGGAGCCTGGTCCTGCCAACGCGACCCACAGCATATCTTTTTTAGGATGACGTAAATTAGCAAAATTCACAGGCACAGGTTTTGCCCAACCAAAAGGCAAGTTAAATGCCCATAAGGTCAAGAGCGGCAACAAGATGGTGCCAAACGGTTCAATGTGACGCAAAGGATTTAAGCTGGTGCGACCTTGCTGATAGGCGGTGAGATCACCAAAATGCTTCGCCGCATAAGCGTGAGACGCTTCGTGCAATGTAATGGCAAACAGAATAGGAATCGCGGCAATACTAACGATTTGAATAAATTGGTCAATCTGCATAATGGTGATTTGAATTTTTGGAGCGGGCTAATTCTGACAGTTGTGACGGGGATAAGCAATGCGCATAAGATAATTCGCTACACTTTGGCAGCGAAGTCAGGGGGAATTAAACCAAAACAAATGGTGATACCAGCCAACCAGCAAGAAAAGGGAAAAGCCTTGCAACTTTTCCCTTGACCAAGCCACGAACACTTCGTACTCGGCAACCTACACAGATTCGCTTTCAGCCAGCCAGCCGCTTCAATTGCCAAGTGAACTGACGTAAGTGGTTGCGTACAAATAATTGGGTATTGAGTTGTTAGTCGCTAGTCGTTAGTTTTTAGTTGGCGGAGTGAAAGGTTTTTATCATCTGCTTGAATATATTGTGAAAAATATAGCATCAAGCAGACTCACAGCATTAACTAGCGACTAATAACTAACGACTAACAGCTTAAAATACCCGAAAATTTAGGCGCGGGTGCTTATCTGCTCGCCGCACCCCCA
>JBASWK010000060.1:0-7027 GCA_049276435.1 Gallionella sp.
ACAAGCTACGAATAAGCTCGTCCTTTTCGGCATGGCTGAGTAAATTGAGGTCGGGTATTGAAGTCATGTGGCAAACTGTACGTGATTTGCGCGATTAAAGCAAAGGGGGAGCTGAGTAGTTACGAATCGCTTAAACAAACCAACGCTGTTACTCCCCTCGCCCGTTTACGGGAGAGGGGCTGGGGGAGAGGGTGCTTTTAATCATCAACTGCACACTGCGCCGCCCGTTGTATTCATTCACGCTGACGGTGTAGCAGGCATGAATTTGCTCAGGCAAAAAGGTAGGATCACCAAACAATATCGCATCAAAGCTCGCGCCGTTTTTGCCCAAACGCAATTTCAAATGCTTCTCGCCCACCACGCGCTGATTTTCCACCACAAAATCATCATCAAACAAGGGGGCGGGGAAACCTTGTCCCCAGATTTGTTGTTCCAGTTGTTCCACAAACGGCAGGTCAATCGCGTCCAACGATCCATCACTGTCGATACGGGCGTGCAAATCGTTTTCGTCCAGCAACTCGCGCACCACTTGTTCAAATGCCGCGACAAACTGGTCGAATGAGGAAGCGTCGATGGTCAATCCCGCTGCCGCCGCGTGTCCGCCGAATTTTTTAATCAGCGTGGGGTGGCGTTTGCTGACCAAATCCAGTGCGTCGCGCAGGTGCAAGCCGTTAATGGAACGTCCTGACCCTTTCAGTTCGTTGCCCGACGTGGCGCGGGCGAAGGTGATGACGGGGCGATTAAATTTGTCTTTCAGGCGCGAGGCGAGGATGCCGATCACGCCTTGATGCCACGATTCGTCAAATAGTACTAAGCTATATTGGTCTTGCACTTGCACCGTGTCCAACGCCGCCAGCGCGCCGTCTTGCATGTCGGATTCAATGGCGCGGCGTTCTTGGTTTAACGCGTCTAACTGCGTGGCGATGCGCGTGGCTTGGGCTTCGTCGTCCGACAATAAGCACGCGATGCCCAAACTCATGTCGTCCAACCGCCCAGCGGCATTCAAACGCGGGCCGATGGCAAAGCCCAAGTCCATGCTCACCAGCTTCGCCGCCTGTTTGCGCGCCACCGCCAACAAAGCGTTAATCCCCGCGCAGCCGCGCCCCGCACGGATGCGCGCCAAGCCTTGTTGCACCAACACGCGGTTGTTTTGATCCAACTTCACCACATCCGCCACCGTGCCCAACGCCACCAAATCCAGCAATTCCGCCAATTTAGGTTCGGGCTGAGTCGCAAACGCCCCGCGTGCGCGCAACTCTGAGCGCAACGCCAACAACACATAAAACATCACCCCCACGCCCGCCAAGTTTTTGCTGGGGAACGGGCAATCGGGCTGGTTGGGATTCACGATACACGCCGCGTCAGGCAAGGTGTCGGCGGGCAAATGGTGATCCGTGACAAACACCCGCATCCCCAGCCGATTCGCCGCAGCCACCCCGTCGATACTGGCGATGCCGTTATCCACCGTCAACAAAATATCAGGCTGCGACTGCGCCGCCAACGCCACGATTTCAGGCGTGAGCCCATAGCCATATTCAAAACGATTCGGCACCAAAAACGACACCGTAGCCCCAAACGCCAACAACCCGCGCATCGCCACGGTACACGCGGTCGCCCCGTCCGCATCGTAATCCGCCACCACGAGAATTTTTTCTTGTGCCGCAATCGCATCCGCCAATAATCGCGCCATTTCACGCGCATTTTTTAAAGTGTCGAAAGGCAATAAATCATTCAACGACGTGCCTAATTCAGAGCCTTGGGTAATCCCCCGCGCCGCAAAAATTCGCGCCATCGCAGGCGTATAACCTGATGAAATTAAATGAAAAATCGCGGTTGAAGAGGCGGATCGGGGGAGGATGGCGGGCATGGTGGCAGGTGGGGTGCAAAAAGAGGCAGGGAGTTTAACCTATTATGTGGGGGAGTTTTTTGCGGTGTAGCCCGATTCTTCATAAAATCTCGGTTAGAATGCCGCCTGTTATTCAGTGTGAATTCAACGACGGAAATTATGCGATACGATGTGCATTCGTCGATTGTGTTGACATCGTCCACTCATGCAATATATAGCTATAAACTTGTATCCCTCCGCGCCCCTAGTCAGTATATTGCTTCGCAAGAATATATAACAATTTGATATTAAATATATTTTATAAAGGCACTCGACCAGTATGACCGACCAAAAATTAGGTATTCGCCTTAGTCGATTAACCATTAAAAACTACAAAAAATTAGATTCATTAGAAATCGATTTTCCTCGTCCTGTCATGGAAGGGGACGCAGATATTTTGCTTTTTGGCAGCAAGAATGGGGGCGGAAAAACATCTGTACTTGAATGCTGTTCATTGTTAATACTAGCAGGTGTAATCGGAGACAAAATTAACCGAATTTTTCGGGAGAGTGACTCTTTGATTGATGTTGCTGATTTACTTGTGAAAGCAGGAGAATCGCAAGCTATTATCAGCGGAATTTTTGAAATGGGAAGTGAGAGCTGCGGTGTTGAGCTTAAGATTGCTTCTGGGGCAATAATCGAATCACAAACTGACGGAAACAAGGCCATATTTGAGATATTCAAGAAGGGTTTTCGTGGCTCAGAGCCTGAAACTCTCGTGAACAGTATTTTATCCTTTTCAGGAGAGCCGTTGATTATGCCTCCTTTGTTGCATTTCAATAGCTACCGAAAAATTCAAGAGTCCAAACCTGAATTGGGGATGATGGCTGATGACTATCCAAAACAGCGTGATTTGAGACTTCGCTCTCGATTTGGGGGGCGTTTTTCCAGCAACCCTATTAGTTCTTTCAAGCTCGAAATACTAAACTCTCTCATGGTTAAAGCCGATTTATTTGAGGGCTTTGACCAAAAGGACGAGGCAACATCCGCGCTACACCAACTGAATAGCCTTATTCAACGATATGGTGGTGGACGGGTAGAGCACCTCCGTCCTTTACCTGATAATAAAGTTGACATTCGTGTCAAGCCAAGCAGTGGTGGGGAGTCTTTTTCTTTCGATGGTTTGAGCTCAGGACAAAAAGAAATCATTGCGACTCTTTTTCTTATTTGGAAAAACACACAGCAACAACCCTGTATTGTTTTAATTGATGAACCAGAATTACACCTGAATGCTGAATGGCATGGGGATTTTGTCAGGCAACTTTATAAATTAGCTCCTCACAATCAGTATATTTTGGCAACACATTCTGAAGCAATGTTTAGCTCTGTCGATGAGTCATGTCGTGCAGTTTTAGTGCCTAATAATGACAATGGAGGAACACTGCGATGATACTCCAACGTGGCGCGGGTGTTCCCAGGGCAAATCACTTGTTTGTGGAAGGGAAAGATAATACGGAAATTGATCCTGTTGTTATGATGGACTTGTTAATAAACAATGAATTAACGCAGATCGCCGTATCTGCAATGGGTAGTTGTGGCAATGTCCGTAGTGCTGCGGAGGCACTCATTTCCCATCATCCAACTTATTATTTCCTGATTGATCGAGATGATCGAGATGCGCAAACGGTTGATGAATCCTGGAATAACTTTTCAGCTCCACTTTCTCACAATATGCTGATTTGGAGAAAGAGAGAGCTGGAAAACTACTTTATAGATCCTGATTACATTGGAAAATCCTCTTTCCTAAGAGAAAATACGGATATTAAGACTAAGGTTTTAATAGAATGCAACAGGCGTTTATTTCTTGATGCGGCGAATCTAACATTACTACGCACTAATCGAGAATTGCAAAAACCATTGCGCATTGATCATTTTCGTAAACCTGAAGACTTTAAAAATATAGATGACGGTGTTTTGCAATTGAAGGGGCTTACTGGATTTGAAGACAGAAGAAATAGTGATGAAGCAAATTTAACAAATAGCAACGTTACGGCTGTATATTCAGATTTGGTTGGCAATTTAAGTGGAGGCGTGTTCCCGCTTCAATATGGCTCAGGTACTTGGTTAGAGCAAATGTCAGGTAAAGAAATTTTTAGAAGCATTGCAAATGAGTGCTTTAAGGTCAGAAACAGAGATGGACAACTTGTCATCGGGAAAGAGCAAAATAAAGTGATCGCTAAAGAACTCGTAAAACTTCCTATCGAACAACAGCCAGAAGACTTTCAAAAGCTCGTTAGTTTGTTAAAAGAACGAGTCAGCAAGTAAATGCCTACTTTCTTCACGCACTGCATTGTTTGACCAGCGGGACTTATTCCGTTGGTCAATTTTTTTGCTTTACATTTGTCCGAAAAAACACAACATTTTGATTTTAAAAGATTACGACCAAACTCCGCCATGCACACCTTCCTCTGGCACGACTACGAAACTTTTGGCAAAAACATCCGTACCGCTCGTCCTGCGCAGTTTGCGGCGATCCGCACGGATGCAAACATGAATGAAATCAGCGAGCTGCTGGAGCGTGAATTTGTTGGGCGTAGCTTGCGCTCAACCCAACCTACAAAATTCATAGTGCTTTGATTTTTAAAAGTAAGTTCCGTAGGGTGGATAAGCTGCGCGCATCCACCTGAATTCAACAGAAAAATGGTAGATACGCCGCGCTTATTTACCCTACGACACTAGGCTATAAATTCCGATACATTTCCTCGCCATGAAAAAATTATTATTACTTTTATGCTTATTGGCTTTAGCTGCTTGTGGCAAGGGCGCGTGGAATAATCCTTATCCTGCGTCGGATGCGGGGAAGTCAATTTTGTATTCGGCATTTGGTGAGCGTCCTAAGCATCTTGATCCTGCGCAGGCGTATAGCGAAAACGAGTACACTTTTTTGGCGCAGATTTACGCGCCGCCGTTGCAATATCATTATTTAAAACGCCCGTATCAGCTAGTACCCTTGGCGGCGCGGGCGTTGCCTGTGGTGCATTTTTTGGATAAGCATCGTCAGCCGTTGCCTGACAATGCGCCCGTGGAGTCCATCGCGTTTAGCGTGTATGACATTGAAATTAAAACTAATATGCGTTATCAGCCGCATCCTGCGTTGGCGCGGGATGAGCAAGGTCAGTTGCGTTATCACGCTTTGACGGCGGACACACTGCGGGATATTTATACCTTGAGCGATTTTCCCGTCACAGGCACGCGCACTGTGACCGCAGCAGATTACGTGTATCAAATCAAACGCTTGGCGCATCCACAACTGCATACGCCGATTTTGGGCGTGATGAGCGATTACATTGTGGGCTTGAAGGAATTTGCCGCGACGTTGCAAACGGCGGCGAAAAAACAGCCTACGGGATTTTTGGACTTAAACGCCTATCCGTTGTCGGGTGTGCAAGTGGTGGATAATACGCATTATCGCGTTGAAATAAAAGGGAAATATCCGCAGTTTACCTATTGGTTGGCGATGCCGTTTTTCGCACCCATGCCGTTTGAGGCGGAGCAGTTTTATGCGCAAGCTGGGATGCGCGAACGCAATTTGAGCTTGGATTGGTTTCCCATCGGCAGCGGGCCGTATTATTTATCAGAAAACAATCCCAATCAGCGCATGGTGCTGACGCGCAATCCGTATTACGACAGTGAAACTTATCCGAGTGAAGGCGAGGCAGGCGACGCGGCGGCGGGGTTATTGGCGGATGCGGGCAAGTCGTTGCCGCAAATTGAGCGCGTGGTGTATAGCTTGGAAAAGGAAAGTATTCCGTATTGGAACAAATTTTTGCAAGGCTATTACGATAGCTCTGGCTTGACTTCGGATAGTTTTGACCAAGCGGTGAAGGTCAATGTGGGCGGCGAGGCACAAGTGTCGGCGGAGATGCAGGCGCAGGGAATTCAATTATTAACCTCGGTGGCGACTTCGACTTTTTACACGGGATTCAATATGTTAGATAGCGTGGTCGGCGGCAACAGCGAGCGGGCGCGCAAGTTGCGGCAGGCGATTGCGATTGCGGTGGATTTTGAAGAATATGTGTCGATTTTTGCCAACGGGCGCGGCATCGTCGGGCATTCGCCGATTCCGCCAGGGATTTTTGGTTATCGAGAAGGCAAAAGCGGCATCAATCCTGTGGTGTATGACTGGGTAAACGGCGCGCCCAAGCGCAAACCCATCGCCGAAGCGCGCCGTTTATTGGCGGAAGCGGGTTATCCGAACGGCACGGATGCCAAAACCCATCAGCCGCTGGTGATAAATTTGGACACCACCAGCAACGGTGTGGGCGAAAAATCACGCTTGGATTGGATGCGCAAACAATTCGACAAACTCAACATTCAACTGTTGGTGCGCAGCACCGACTACAACCGTTTTCAGGACAAAGTGCGCAGGGGCGATACGCAGATGTTCTATTTCGGTTGGAATGCGGATTATCCCGACCCTGAAAACTTTTTGTTTTTGTTACACGGCGCGCAAGGCAAAGTGGCGCATGGCGGCGAAAATGCCGCCAATTATCAAAATCCTGAATTTGATCGTTTGTTTGAACAAATGAAAAATATGGACAACAGCGCGGCAAGGCAGGCGATTATCGACCAGATGGTGCGCATCGTGCAACACGACAGCCCGTGGTTGTGGGGACATCACCCCAAACAATACGTGTTGCACCACCGCTGGTTACATAACGTCAAACCCAACACCATGGCAAACAACAGCCTGAAATACTGGCGTATTGATGCAGCGGAACGTGATATGGCACGGCGACAATGGAATCAACCCGCGTCATTTTGGGGCTTAGGTTTGCTGATATTGGGCGGCGTGGGCGCGCTGTGGTATGGGGTAAAAAGGCGATTGGGTTAGCAGCTTGCGGATTTAAGTCATACTAATGTGTTACGTACAAATAATTGGGTATTGAGTTGTTAGTCTCTAGTCGTTAGTTTTTAGTTGGCTGAGTGAAAAGATTTTCTCAGCTGCCTGAATATATTGTGAAAAACATAGCATCAAGCAGATTCACAGCATTAACTAGCGACTAATGACTAATAGCTTAACCCATCTTTAACATTCCCCCCACCAAAACCCACTGATTTCAGCCTTTGTTTTATTAAATACTGTTAATAATCAATGGTGGCATTTTAAAAAGCGTTTTGTTGTGCCATAATATTTTTCTT
>JBASWK010000061.1:0-62886 GCA_049276435.1 Gallionella sp.
CACTATACGCTCCTACCTAGCCACCCTGCACAAACAAGGTGCAAATATCTTCGATGCGCTAATCCAAACCTTCCGTGAATCCCCGCCCCCACCCCGCTTTGCTTGAGAGGGGGCTGAGTAGTTACAATATATCCTAGAAAACAAAAAAAGCAGCCGAAGCTGCTTTTTTTATTTGATAAACAACGTATTGCTTAGTGACCAGTATGTTTGCGCAACATTTTGATTGCGGCAAGCTGTGCAATCGCTTCGGCCAGTTCGGCTTGAGCGGCGGCGTAGTCGATGTCGGAGGTGCGATTGCGCATCGCTTCTTCGGCATTTTGCTTGGCTTCCAAGGCACGAACTTCGTCCAAGTCAGCACCACGCGTTGCCGTGTCAGCCAAGATGGTGATGATGTTAGGTTGTACTTCTAACATACCACCTGAAACGTAAATCAATTCCTCTTCAGCTTGTTCAGGCACTTTGATGCGGACTGAACCAGGTTTGATCCGCGTCAGCAAGGCTGCGTGACGGGGATAGATACCTAATTCGCCTGCTTCTCCTGGCACAATGACCAGTTCTGCGAGGCCAGAGAACAGCGATGTTTCCGCACTTACGATGTCCAGATGAACGGTCATTGCCATGATTCCCCCTACTTAGTTCAGCGTTTTCGCTTTTTCAACTGCTTCTTCGATACCGCCTACCATGTAGAACGCTTGTTCTGGCAAGTGATCGTATTCGCCGTCAACGATGCCTTTAAAGCCTTTGATGGTGTCTTTCAGCGTGACGTATTTACCTGGGCTACCTGTAAACACTTCCGCTACGTGGAAAGGTTGGGACAAGAAACGTTGAATTTTACGTGCACGGGACACAGCCAATTTGTCTTCAGGAGCCAATTCGTCCATACCCAGAATCGCGATAATGTCGCGCAATTCTTTGTAGCGTTGCAGTGTTTGTTGCACTTTACGCGCCACGCCGTAATGCTCTTCACCGACCACCAAGGGATCCAATTGACGTGAAGTGGAGTCCAGTGGATCAACCGCTGGGTAGATACCCAAAGAGGCGATGTCACGTGACAGAACAACTGTGGAGTCCAAATGCAAGAAGGTGGTCGCAGGAGCTGGATCGGTCAAGTCATCCGCTGGCACGTAAACCGCTTGCACGGAAGTGATAGAACCGACTTTGGTGGAAGTGATCCGTTCTTGCAACCTACCCATTTCTTCAGCCAGTGTCGGTTGGTAACCCACCGCAGATGGCATACGACCCAACAACGCAGACACTTCCGTTCCAGCCAGTGTGTAGCGGTAGATGTTATCCACAAAGAACAAGATGTCACGACCTTCATCACGGAACTTTTCAGCCATGGTCAAGCCAGTCAACGCCACGCGCAAACGGTTACCAGGCGGTTCGTTCATTTGACCGAACACCATGGAGACCTTATCCAACACGTTGGAGTCTTTCATTTCGTGGTAGAAGTCATTACCCTCACGAGTACGTTCACCCACACCTGCGAATACTGACAGACCGCTGTGTTGTTTCGCGATGTTGTTAATCAGTTCCATCATGTTCACGGTTTTACCCACACCCGCGCCACCGAACAAACCGACTTTACCGCCTTTAGCGAATGGACAAACCAAGTCAATCACTTTGATGCCTGTTTCCAACAAGTCAACAGAAGGTGACAATTCGTCGAACTTCGGTGCTTTTTGGTGAATCGCACGACGTTCATCACAAGCGATGTCGCCTGCATCATCAATCGGGCGACCCAACACGTCCATGATACGACCCAAAGTGCCTGTACCGACTGGCACCATGATGGGGTTGCCTGTGTTCACAACAGACATACCGCGTTTCAGACCATCAGAAGAACCCATGGCAATGGTACGCACGACGCCGTCACCCAATTGCTGTTGTACTTCAAAGGTCAACCCTGCTTCAGCAATCGAACCCGCTTCTGCATCCAACTTCAGCGCGTCATATACTTTGGGCATTTGGTCACGTGGGAATTCAATATCCACCACCGCGCCAATACTTTGAACAATCTTTCCTTGACTCATTTTAAGATTCCCCGTCTAAATTAATTCTGTAATTTGCCGCGTGGTTGATTAACCAACTGCTGCTGCACCGCTGACGATTTCTGAAATTTCGCGGGTAATAGCTGCTTGACGCGCTTTGTTGTAAACCAGTTTGAGCTCACCAATAACGCTTTTCGCATTATCAGAAGCGGATTTCATCGCCACCATACGTGAGCTTTGCTCAGATGCCATGTTTTCAACCACGCCTTGGTAAACCAAGGATTCAACATAGCGCAGCAATAATTGGTCGATGACCACTTTTGCATCTGGCTCGTAGATGTAATCCCAGCTACCGTTGGCATCGCCCAGATTTTCACTGGTCAAAGGCAATAACTGTTCAATACAAGGCTCTTGCTTCATGGTGTTGACGAAGTGATTGTACGCAATATGAATTGCGTCGATTTCGCCCGCAACATAAGCATCCAACATCACTTTAACCGCGCCAATCAGACTTGCTGCGTGTGGGGTATCGCCTAGGCCAGTCAGGTTAGATTTTACTTGCGCACCAATGCGGTTCATAAAACTCAGACCTTTGTTGCCAATCGCACAAACGGCGATGGATTTACCTTCTGCTTCCCATGCTTTCATCTGGCTTAACGTCAGACGTAAAACATTGGTATTCAAACCACCGCACAGCCCTTTGTCCGAGGTAATCACGATCACACCAATTTTACGGATGGAATCACGTTTGACCAAGAAAGGGTGTTTGTATTCTGAATTGGCACGCGACAGGTGAGCAGCTACAGCGCGAATCTTTTCTGCGTAAGGACGAGCCGCACGCATACGTTCTTGCGCTCTACGCATTTTGGCTGCGGCGACCATTTCCATGGCGCGCGTAATCTTACGTGTATTTTCAACACTCTTGATTTTTGCGCGAATCTCTTTACTGCCAGCCATTTATCTCACCCCGTCTTAGTAAACAGCAGTTGCCTTAAAAGCCTCAATTGCTGCTGACAACAGTTTTTCATTGTCAGCATTCAAGTCTTTAGTGGTTTCAATTGCGTCCATCAGTGCTTTGTTGTTGGACTTCAGATAAGCATGCACAGCGGACTCAAAAGCCAAAGCTTTAGGTACTGCTACGTCATCAAAGTAGCCTTTATTCACGCAGAACAATGTGACTGCCATTTCAGCTACAGACAATGGGCAGTATTGCAACTGCTTCATCAGTTCTGTCACTAAACGACCACGTTCCAATTGTTTACGAGTTGCTTCATCCAAGTCAGAAGCGAATTGCGCAAACGCTGCCAATTCACGGTACTGAGCCAACGCTAAACGTACACCGCCACCCAATTTCTTGATAACTTTAGTTTGTGCTGCACCACCCACGCGAGACACGGAAACACCCGCGTTAATCGCTGGACGAATACCTGCGTTGAACAAGTCAGTTTCCAAGAAGATCTGACCATCAGTAATCGAAATTACGTTGGTTGGAACGAACGCTGAAACGTCACCAGCTTGTGTTTCGATGATAGGCAATGCAGTCAAAGAACCTGTTTTACCTTTTACTTCACCGTTGGTGAATTTTTCAACGTAGTCGGCGTTAACACGTGCTGCACGCTCCAACAAACGGGAGTGCAAGTAGAACACGTCGCCAGGATACGCTTCACGACCAGGTGGACGGCGCAACAGCAATGAAATTTGACGGTAAGCCCATGCTTGTTTAGTCAAATCATCATACACAATCAGCGCATCTTGACCGCGATCGCGGAAGTATTCGCCCATGGTGCAACCTGCATAAGGTGCCAAGAATTGCATCGCAGCAGAATCAGAAGCAGTTGCAGCAACCACGATGGTGTAACCCAATGCGCCGTGCTCTTCCAATTTACGTACCACGTTAGCCACGGTAGAAGCTTTTTGACCAACCGCAACATAGATACAAGTCACGCCTTGACCTTTTTGATTGATGATCGCGTCAATCGCAACAGCTGTCTTACCTGTTTGACGGTCACCAATAATCAATTCACGTTGTCCGCGACCGACTGGAACCATAGAGTCAATGGACTTCAAACCTGTTTGTACAGGTTGATCAACTGATTTACGTTCAATCACGCCAGGAGCAACTTTTTCAATTTTGTCGGTCAGTTTTGCATTAACGGGGCCTTTGCCATCAATAGGCTGACCCAATGCGTTAACCACACGACCACACAATTCAGGACCGACGGGCACTTCCAAAATACGACCTGTACATTTAACGGTGTCGCCTTCGGTAATGTGTTCGTATTCACCCAGCACCACTGCACCGACTGAATCACGTTCCAAGTTCAATGCTAAGCCAAAGGTGTTGCCTGGGAATTCCAGCATTTCACCTTGCATCACATCGGATAAACCATACACACGCACGATACCGTCTGTCACGCTTAAAACTGTGCCTTCAGTGCGAGCTTGCGTTGTCGCGTCGAAATTTTCGATGCGACTGCGAATCAAATTGCTAATTTCAGAAGGGTTGAGCTTCATCTGAGTTTCCTTATTCCGATAATTCGATTATTAAGCCAGAGCGTATGCAAGTTCGCTTAAGCGGGTGCGGGCAGAGCCATCAATCACCTTATCGCCCATGCGAATCACGATACCACCTAGCAAGGTCTGATCCACTTTGCAACTGAGCTTAATATCTCGACCTAAGCGCGTTTTCAAAGCAGCGGCAATTTTGGCTTGCTGCGCATCATTCAACACAAAAGCAGAGCTGACGGTCACTTGTTCAGATTTTTCAGCTTCAGCACGCAAAGCTTCGTACATCTGGGCAATTTCGGTTGCAACATTCAAGCGATGAGCTTGCGCCAACACTCGGATGAAATTGGCTTGCTCTTTGCTGAGCTGACCGCACAACTGCAACATCAACCCTTCTACTTGGTCAACACTAACACGCGGACTACTGACCAATGCTTTTACATCCACATGGGTCAGCAGTTCAGTCAATGTAGTCAATACCGCAGACCAACCTTTTAGATCCGTTTGTTTTTGTGCCGCCTCAAATGCTGCAAGAGCATAGGGGCGAGCAATCGTATTGGCGTCTGACATGGCGTTTAAAGTTCCGCGACAAGCTTGTCGAGTAAGTCGTTATGGGCTTTAGCATCAATTTCACGACCCAGAATCTTACCTGCCCCAGCCAATGCGATAGCCGAAACTTGACCACGCAATTGTTCTCTTGCACGAAATACTTCTTGGTCGATCTCAGCTTGCGCACCCGCAACCAGACGATCGGCTTCCACTTTTGCTTGGTTCTTAGCGGCTTCGATAATTTCAGAAGCACGTTTATCACCACTGGCAATAATTTCAGCTGCTTTTTCTTTCGCTTCACGTATCACTTCAGCGGAGCGTTTAGCTGCCAACTCAAGATCATGTTTAGCACGTTCACCCGCAGCCAAGCCATCAGCGATAGCCTTAGCGCGTTCTTGCATGGCAGCCATCAATGGCGGCCAGACAAATTTCATGGTGAACCAGATGAGGATAGCAAAGGTAATTGCCTGTCCAAATAAGGTTGCATTGATATTCACAGTGTCCCCTTTCGGTCAAATACAAACTAAACGATTAGCCTTTGACGATTGCGATGAAAGGATTTGCGAACAACAGATACAGCGCGATACCAACACCAATCATGGTTACCGCATCCAACAGACCAGCCACGATAAACATCTTAACTTGCAATGTAGGGATCATTTCTGGTTGACGTGCAGCACCTTCCAAGAAGCGACCGCCCAACAAACCAAACCCAATTGCTGTTCCCAGCGCGCCAAAACCAATCAATAATGCAACTGCAATTGATACGTTACCCAACAATGATGCCAATGCTGCTTCCATCTTTATCTCCTTAGAGGTTTAGTTACTACAAGTTAAAAAATCGTTAGTGACTTTCGTGCAAGTGATCTTCATGCGCCATGCTCAAATAAACCACGGTCAACATCATAAACACGAAAGCCTGTAGCGTGATGATGAGCAAGTGGAAAATAGCCCACGGTGCGCCCAACATCCATTGCAAATACCAAGGCAACAAGGCGATCAAAATGAACACCATTTCACCTGCATACATATTACCGAACAACCGCAGTGCCAACGAGATAGGCTTAGCGATGTCTTCAACAATACGGAACAATATATTCACGGGAATCAACAATGGGTTGCGACCAAACGGTGCAAACAAGATTTCTTTGGTGAAGCCGCCGAATCCTTTGATTTTCAAGCTATAGAAGTAAATCAGGAAGAACACACTGAGCGACATCGCAAAAGTGGCATTCAAATCGGTAGAAGGTACGATTTTCAGATGTTCAACCCCCATCAAACTGGCGATGTAGGGCAGTAAATCCACAGGAATCACGTCCATGGCATTCATGGCGAAAATCCATACGAAGATGGTCAATGCTAACGGGGCGATTAACTCGCTCTTACCATGAAAAGTATCTTTGACTTGGCTATCGACCATTTCAATGACCATTTCAATGAAGTTTTGCAATCCGCCTGGTACACCCGCCGTGGCTTTACGTGCAGCCAACCACATGGTGCCAAAGACAATTAAGCCCAGCACAGCTGACACCAGCAAGGTATCAATATGAAAAGACCAAAAGCCGTGATCACCATGAACGCTAGACAAATTGGTTAGGTGATGTTGAATATATTCTGAAGATGTTTGACCGCTCATAATTCTCTACACAAAGATTAATGCTGCCCAATAAACTACCAATGTACAACCGTAACCGATAAACAGCGATAACGCTTGCACCTCTTTAAATTCTTTGAAAACAAAGGAGAACAACAAGATCGTAAAGAGCATCTTGTATCCTTCGGCACTGTAATGCGCACGAACGACTGTTTTTGAATCACTGCCAGATGGTGCAAACATCTTTTTGGCATAAACCAAGGCGGTGATAAATCCGATTGAACCTCCCGTTAACGCTGAAATGGCGGCAAGGTTTCCTTGCACGATCCACATCAACAGGGCAATTAGAACAGCAACAGCTACTTGCACTAAAATTATTTTGCTGATGGCTTTATTCATGTTGCCTCTTTTTAACCGTGCGGATTCTACAGAACGCACCCTGACCCCGTCAATGTTTATTTAGCTTACACGAACATTTTAAGCTTGTTCCCAAATTTGAATTCAAAAATCGCGTTTAAGTACGCAGCTTGAGTTTTCAACGGCTTTTGTGGGTCATGATGTTTTTATATTCTTTAAAGAAATACCTTAAGAGCAATCATAATGCGGCACTTTTCTGTTGATGACTCAATTTTAATTTGTTAAATCAATGAGATGTATTTTTAAAATCTCGCGTGCTTAGTTGTTGGTTTGCTCAAGTACAAATGTGGATAACTTTTGTGATGGTGTTAAAAATGTGGTTATCCCAATTTTATCCACATCAAACCCCTGACTTATCCACAGGCTGTGCATGATTTGTTTACCCCGCAGCTTTTTGCACTAGCCTGCTATAATTCGCGCCCTTTTCGCCGTTATAGAACACCCAAGAATATGGAACTCGCTAAAAGTTTTGACCCTAAACACATCGAATCGCATTGGTATCCCAAATGGGAAGCGGCTGGTTATTTCAAAGCTGGCACGGATGCTGACCCTGAACATACTTTCTGTATTCAACTGCCGCCGCCGAATGTCACAGGCACTTTGCACATGGGACATGGCTTTAACCAGACTTTGATGGACGCGCTGACGCGTTATCACCGTATGCGCGGCGACAACACCTTGTGGCAACCTGGCACGGATCACGCGGGGATTGCGACGCAAATCGTAGTGGAGCGTCAATTAGATGCGCAAGGCGTGTCGCGCCATGACTTGGGACGTGAGAAATTTTTGGGAAAAGTGTGGGAATGGAAAGCGCATTCTGGTTCAACCATTACCCGTCAAATGCGCCGTTTAGGCACGTCGCCCGATTGGTCACGCGAACGCTTTACCATGGATGAAGGCTTGTCGCGTACGGTAACCGATGTGTTTGTGCGCCTGCACAAAGAAGGCTTGATTTATCGTGGCAAGCGTTTGGTGAATTGGGATGTGAAACTCGGTACGGCGGTGTCGGATTTGGAAGTGGTGCAGGAAGAAGAAGACGGTTTTATGTACCACATTCGTTATCCGCTGGCGGAAGTGGATAACGTCAAAGGTTTGACCCATTTGACCGTTGCCACCACCCGCCCCGAAACGATGTTGGGCGACGTTGCCGTAATGGTGCACCCTGAAGACGAACGCTATGCGCATTTGATAGGCAAGCAAGTGGTGTTGCCGTTGTGTAACCGCACTATTCCTGTGATTGCTGATGATTATGTGGAGCAAGAATTTGGCACGGGCGTGGTGAAGGTGACTCCCGCGCATGACTTTAACGACTATGCGGTGGGGCAGCGGCACAAGTTACCAACATTTAGTATTCTTTCATTAGAAGGAAATGTGATTGGAAATCGGTCAGATGAGCCAGCGATGGAGCAACGCTGGAATTATCTTGCTGAAGGTAGTAATGGCGTGAAATTCCATTGTGGAAGAACTGAATTTTCTTATGAAGATATTCCGCCAAAGTATCGCGGTCTTGATCGTTTTGTTGCCCGTAAACAAATCGTTGCCGATTTAGAAGCGGCTGGCGTATTTGAAAAAGCTGAAAAACATAAACTCAAAGTGCCGCGTGGCGACCGCACGGGCGTGGTGATTGAGCCGATGTTGACTGATCAATGGTTTGTTGCTATGACTAAAGCTAGCGATAACGGCAAAAGCATTACCGAACAAGCCTTGGAATGCGTCGCATCGGGCGAGATCAAATTTCACCCTGAAAACTGGGTCAATACCTACAACCAATGGCTGAACAATATCCAAGACTGGTGCATTTCGCGCCAACTGTGGTGGGGGCATCAAATTCCCGCGTGGTATGGCGAACAAGGTCAAATTTTTGTGGCGCATGATGAAGCGGAAGCCCAAAAATTGGCAGCCGCCGCAGGCTACACAGGCAATTTGAAACGTGACGATGACGTATTAGACACTTGGTTTTCCTCCGCGCTGTGGCCATTTTCGACCTTGGATTGGACGGGTGATGCCGAACTCGACGCGAAAAATCAATTTTTGCAGCACTACCTGCCATCGTCGGTTTTAGTCACAGGCTTCGACATTATTTTCTTCTGGGTGGCGCGTATGGTGATGATGACCAAGCACATCACGGGAAAAATTCCGTTTAAAGATGTCTATATACATGGTCTGATTCGCGATGCGGAAGGGCAAAAAATGTCCAAGTCCAAGGGTAATGTGCTTGATCCGATTGACATCATCGACGGCATTAGCTTGGACGAGTTAATCAAAAAACGCACCACGGGGCTAATGAACCCCAAACAAGCCGAGCAAATCGAAAAACGCACGCGCAAAGAATTCCCCGACGGCATTGCCGCGTTTGGCACGGACGCGCTGCGCTTTACCTTTTCCTCGCTGGCTTCCCCTGGGCGCGACATCAAGTTTGATATGCAGCGTTGTGAAGGTTATCGCAATTTCTGCAACAAATTGTGGAACGCCACGCGCTTTGTGTTGATGAATTGCGAGGATAAAGATGTCGGGCTGGACGCATCTTTGCCGCTGGTGTATTCCGCAGCGGATCGTTGGATGATTTCAGAATTGCAACGCGCCGAAGCGGACATGGCGCAGCATTTTGCCGATTACCGCTTCGACATGGCAGCGCGCACGGTGTATGAACTGGTCTGGAACACCTACTGCGACTGGTATGTGGAACTGGCGAAAGTGCAATTGAGCGCACCCTCACCCCAACCCTCTCCCGATGGGCGAGGGAGCGAAGGTTCCCCTCTCCACCCTCACCCCAACCCTCTCCCAGAGGGCGAGGGCATTATCACGGGGCTAGGGGTGAGGGAAGCCCAGCATCGCGCTACCCGTCGCACCTTGGTGCGTGTCTTGGAAACGATTTTGCGCTTGGCGCACCCGATTATTCCGTTTATTACCGAAGAACTTTGGCAAAGCGTCGCCCCTTTGGCGGGCATTGCGGGCGACAGTTTGATGATACAAGCCTACCCTGTGGCAGATGCGAAAAAAGTCGATGCCGCCGCCAGCGCGCACGTCGCTTTGTTGCAAGACATGGTCAACGCCGCCCGCCGTTTGCGCAGCGAAATGAATTTGTCACCCGCGCAACGCGTGCCCTTGATTGCCGCAGGCGATGCCGCACAACTGGCTGAATTTGCACCCTATTTGCAAAGTTTGGCAAAACTCAGCGACGTGCAAATCGTCGCCGAATTGCCCGAAGGTGATGCAGCGGTAGCGGTGGTCGGCGCGTTTAAATTGATGTTGAAAGTGGAAATTGATGTCGGCGTGGAACGCGAACGCTTGGACAAAGAAATCGCCCGCTTGTCAGGCGAAATCAGCAAAGCCCAAGCCAAACTCGGCAACGAAAGTTTCGTCGCCCGCGCTCCAGCCGCCGTGGTTGAACAAGAGCAAAAACGCGTGGCGGACTTTGGTGCAACTTTGGCGCAACTTCAAATTCAGCGCGGTAAATTGGGATGATCGGTCGCCTCTGCGGGGTATTGCTGGAAAAGAATCCCCCGCAAATTTTGCTGGATGTGCAAGGCGTGGGTTATGAGTTAGACGTGCCGATGAGTACGTTTTACAACCTGCCCGCGCTGCACGAAAAAGTCGTGTTGCACACCCAACTGATCGTGCGGGAAGATGCGCATTTGTTGTATGGTTTTCTGACCCTAGAAGAACGCATCGCTTTTCGACAATTGTTGAAAATCAGTGGGGTAGGCGCGAAGCTGGCATTGTCGGTGTTGTCGGGCTTGAGCTTGCAAGACTTGGCGAATGCGGTTGCCAACAAAGAAGTCGGTATGTTGACCCGCATTCCTGGCGTTGGCAAAAAAACCGCCGAACGCTTACTGTTAGAGCTAGAAGGGAAGTTTATTGCAGCGGGTGCGGTCGTTAGCGGCACGCCCGTTTCCGCCGCCAACCACGACATCATCGCCGCCTTGCAAGCCTTGGGCTACAACGACAAAGATGCCAACTGGGCAGCGAAACAACTCCCCAAAGACATCAGCGTGTCGGACGGCATCCGCCAAGCGTTGAAATTATTATCGAAGGTGGGATAGGGTATAGGTATCTATATAACTTTAATTCCCTCTCCCGCAAGCGGGAGAGGGTTAGGGTGAGGGGCGTTGCGTACTAAATCATGTGACTACAGCTCAACCCCCTCATCCCCAACCCTTCTCTCTTCCCCATAATTATCCCCCCCAGCTTTTCCATGCAAAGTGGGCGATCAGGAGTATGGCGATGATGATTAACCAGTAATTGCGGCGTTTTTGCTGGGCGAGTAGTTGTTGCACAACGTGTTCGATACGCCCATATGGATCGTCATGCAGGCGTTGGTGCAGCAGGCGTGGCAATTGGGGCAGCAGGGTGGCGTAATGCGGGGCTTCGCTGCGTAGGGCATTGAATAAACCACGCCAGCCGACTTGCTCGCTCATCCAGCGTTCCAGCCAAGGTTTAGCGGTTTTCCATAAGTCCAGTTCGGGATCCAGTTGTAATCCCAAGCCTTCGATATTCAGCAAGGTTTTTTGGAGCAAGACTAATTGCGGTTGGATTTCAATCCCGAAGCGGCGTGAGGTTTGAAATAATCGCAGTAACACGCGTCCAAATGACACTTCACGCAAGGGTTTGTCAAAAATGGGTTCACACACCGCTCGAATCGCCGACTCCAGCTCATCTACACGGGTGTGGGCGGGTGCCCAGCCCGATTCGATATGCACTTCTGCCACGCGCTTGTAATCGCGGCGGAAAAAGGCGATAAAGTTTTGGGCGAGATAATGTTTGTCACTATCGGTTAACGTACCCATGATGCCAAAATCCAGCGCGATATAACGTCCGTCGGCAGTCACTTGGACATTGCCAGGGTGCATATCGGCGTGAAAAAAACCATCCCGAAACACTTGGGTGTAAAAAATCTCCACCCCATCTGCCGCCAATTTTTGAATGTTGATGCCCGCCGCGCGCAACGTTTCGACTTGATTGATGGGCGTGCCATACATCCGTTCCATCACCATCACATCAGGGGTACAAAAATCCCAATACATTTCGGGGATGCACAACAAATTTGACGCGGCAAAGTTGTGTTTAAGCTGGCTGCCGTTGGCGGCTTCGCGGGTCAAATCCAGTTCATCTGATAGATATTTTTCAAACTCCAATATGACTTGTAACGGCTTGAGTCGCCGACCATCTGCCCAAAGCTTTTCCAGTAATTCCGCTGCGACTTTCAGCAACGCCATATCGTGAGCAATGGTTTTGGCAATGCCAGGACGCAGGATTTTGACCGCTGCCGCCCGTCCATCGGGTAATACGGCAAAATGCACTTGTGCCACGGATGCGCTGGCGACAGGCAAGGTTTCAAAACTTTGGAATACTTGGCTCAGTGGCTTGCCATAGCTGGCTTCCAACACGGCAATCGCTTGATCTGAAGGGAAGGGGGGGACTTGATCTTGCAGTTTAGCGAGTTCATCCGCAATATCCAAAGGCATCAAATCACGGCGGGTCGATAGCATTTGCCCAAATTTAACGAAGATAGGCCCTAGATTTTCTAATGCTAAACGCAGGCGCACCGCGCGGGGTTGTTGGATATTGCGAAAAAAGAGCAAAAAATTGAGTAGCTTATGCAATCCCTTGATGCTTTTCTGCGTCAGGAAAAATTCATCCAATCCAAAACGGAGTGAGACATAAATAATTTTGATTAGGCGGAAAAGGCGCATGGCAGGAGACTTTAAAATGATTGGAAAGGGCAGACAACGCAGGTTGGCCCCTACAAACGACTAATACGTTGTGCCAAGCGCGCAACATCATCGCGCAAGGTGTCAGCTTGTTCAATAAATTGGGCGAGTTGCGCGGGCTTTACAATCAAGGGTTGTTCTTCTGTCCAGTATTCGGCGGCGGCTTCTGCTAGATTGCGCGCAGTTTGTTGCAAGTTGTCTTGTTTATGTTTAACCGTTTGCACAATTCGTTCAGCCAGAATATCGCCCGTCAGATGGCTTAAGTCTTCTGCCGCATCCCAACGCAATTGGCGTGACAAGCTGAAAATTTCACTCAGCAATGCGCCATCGCCTTCGCTGCGAATATCGCTATAGGCTAGGGCATCTTGTGCCAACAAACGGGGCAACAGGGCGGGTGGAATCACGCAGATCGCATCTGCGCTGGTGTCCGATTCGGTACTCAACACCGATCCATCTGCAAGTATCGTATAGGCAAAAATAAACGGTGCGACTTGGAATCGCACCGTTTTCCCCGCGTAACGGGCTAAGCGAGGCATCGCCCAACTGTTCTGCGCGAGCAGGTGATTCAACGCGGCGGCAGTGGGTTGGGCGAAGAGCATGGCTTTAGTGTACCGTGGTTTGTTGTATCCCTGACAACAGCCAAACTGCTTTGCTGTCATGCAGATTTTTCTGGACGTGCCAGATTTCATCCACTGCTTCAGGTGCACCGTTGTTTTCCGTCACTTGTCCTGTGAAGCGCACGCTGGCAATCGCCATGTCGCTGCCTTGCTCAACTTCTAACAACTCGCCATAAATCGACACCACATCGGTTTTTTGCGGGGTGTTGTCACGTTCTTGCAACTGCATGGAAATTTCTGCAAACATTTCAGGCGTGGTGTATTCGCGGATGTCGTTCAAATCTTTGCGATCATTGGCGGCTTGCAAACGAATAAATGACATTTTCGCGCTGCGCAAGAAAGCATCCACAGGAAAATCAGCGGGAATATGGCTGCTTGCTGCGGCGGGATTAGGTTGGCTGCTGGCGGCGACTGGGTTAGGTTGGCTACTCGCAGCGGCGGCACTGGCTGGGCTGCTGGGAAAATGGGATGCCGCAGCTGGAGGGGGGCTATAAGGTGCGCCCGCGCCCGCATATTGCATCGGTGCGGTTTGGGTGTTGGGCTTACGGAATTTAGCCAACAAGAACATCACTACGCCTGCCGCCAACAATGCCATCAAGATGCCACCCATTGCGCCACCCATGCCACTGCCCGCAAACAATGCACCCAAGCCTGCGCCAATAGCCAAGCCTGCTAAAGGACCTAGCCATTTATTGCCTGCTGCGGGGGCAGCCGCACCAGGTGCTGTCGGTGCTGGAGCTGCGGTAGGTGCTTTAGGTGGGGTTTGTGGGGTCATGGTGCGTTGTTTGCCGATACTACCGCCCCCTCCCAAGCGTTTGGCTTCTGCCGTGGTGGCGAGCAAACTTAAACTGGTGAAAGTAATCATCAAAAACATCAAAAAACGGCGCATGGTTAATCCTAAAAAATTATAAAACGAACGTGAGTATAGCAAATTGACTATGCTCAGATAGATTTTCTATATGGCGCAGTTTGGGTAATTTTCAAGAGCGTACCGTTTGGAGAACATTAAAGTACACCAGCGTCATCATGGTTGCTGAGGGCGAAGAGGGCATTCAACGATTTTCTCCCGCACATCAATCACAAAATTTACCCAAAAAGTGCCTATAATCGCGCTCCCTTTTGAGTATGTTGCGATGAAATTATTAGCTTTAATCTTCAGTCTGTTATGGTCTGTGCCGAGTTGGGCAGCGTTGCCGTTTGCGTTAAGTGCGCCTGAACTCACCGCGAAATCCTACTTGTTGTACGACTACAACAGCGGTCAAGTCTTGCTGGCGCGCAATGCCGATACGCATATTGATCCTGCTTCCTTGAGTAAGTTAATGACCGCGTATTTGGCGTTTGATGCCATCAAACACAATACCGTGACACTGACGCAAGAGCTTGCCGTGCCTGATCGCGCCACCAGTAAACTCGCGATGGGCGAGTCGCGTATGTTGCTGCGCACGGGACAAACGGTGTCCGTGCAAGATTTGCTGCGTGGGCTGATTGTGCAATCCGCCAGTGATGCGGCGATTACTCTCGCGGTTCATATCGCGGGCAGCGAGCTGGGCTTTGTCGATATGATGAATAAAGAAGCGGCAAGGTTGGGCATGAAGGACACGCACTTTACCAGCCCCGCCGCCTTGGCGGATCCGCAACATTACAGCACCGCGACTGATTTAGTCAGGTTGGCTGCCGCGATTATTCGCGATTATCCTCAGCATTACGCGATGTTTAGCGAACGTGAATTTGCCTTTAATCAAGTCACACAAGCCAATCGCAACAAGTTGTTGTGGATAGACCCTTATGCCGATGGACTCAAAACAGGGCAAACGGAAACCGCAGGTTTTTGCTTAATCGGCTCGGCGAAGCGCGATAAACGCCGCTTGATTTCGGTGATCTTAGGCACAGAATCAGACATTGTGCGCGCCAACGAGAGCCAAAAGTTGCTGAATTATGGCTTTCAGAACTTTGACATCGCGCGGGTTTATCGCAAAGATCAGGCGATTGCCAAAGTACGGGTGTGGAAAGGCACGGAAAGCGAAGTAGATGTCGGTTTTACTAAAGACCTGTATCTGACTTTTCCCAAAGGACAACAAGCTTTATTGACCGCCAAAATTGAAACGTTGCAACCTTTGCTGGCACCGATTAGTGCAGGACAACCTTTGGGTACGCTCAAGCTATTTTTGTCAGGTAAGCCTTATGCCGAATTCCCGCTGACCGCTTTGAGTAGCTCGGCGGTGGCGAATGTTTTTGCACGCGGTTGGGACAGCATCCATTTGTTGATACGCGAACTGCGCGACTAAAGGGCAAACACCATGACGATTTATCTAAACGGGCAGTTTATGCCGATAGCAGATGCGAAAATTTCCGTGCTGGATCGCGGCTTTATGTTTGGCGATGGCGTGTATGAAGTCATTCCCGTGTATTCGCGCAAAGCCTTTCGCCTGTCTGCGCATTTGCAACGCTTGCAACATAGCTTGGACGGCATCCGCATCCCCAATCCGCATAGCGAAGCCGAATGGATGGCATTGATCGCGCAACTCATCGCCGCCAACCAACCCGAAGACCAGTATTTGTATCTGCATATCACGCGTGGCGTTGCCCTGCGTGACCACGCTTTCCCCAATCCGCCCGTGCCGCCCACGGTGTTTATGATGAGCAATGCCTTGATTCATCCGCCCGCGCACTTGCTGGAAACAGGCGTATCGTGTGTAACGGCTGAGGATAATCGTTGGCTGCGCTGCGATTTAAAAGCCATTTCGTTATTGCCAAATGTGCTGCTGCGCCAAACTGCTGTGGAAGCGGGTTGCGCCGAAACCCTGCTGGTACGCGAAGGCGGCTTTATCACCGAAGGCGCGGCAAGCAACATTTTTATGGTCAAAAACGGCACGTTGTACGCCCCGCCCAAAGATAATTTGATGTTGCCTGGCATTACCTACGACGTGATTTTAGAACTCGCCGCCACGCACGGCATCCCCTACCAAGTTCGCAAAATCACGCTGGACGAAGTGCGCCACGCCGACGAATTATTGATGACCTCCTCCACGCGAGAAGTCTTGCCGATTACCCAATTGGACGGCAAACCCGTAGGTACAGGCAAACCCGCCGCGATGTTTACCCAACTGTATTCCCTTTACCAAACCTTTAAACGAGAAGTGATGCGCGCATGAATACCACCCCCACCGTCAAAGAAATCACCGACAGCCTAATCGAATACCCCTGCGAATTCCCGCTGAAAGTATTCGGCAAACAACACGCGGGCTTTGCCAAAGCCGTGATGGAAACCATCACCCAACACGACCCTGGCTTCACAGCAGCCAAAATCGATATGCGCGCCAGCAAAACCGCCAAATACATCAGCCTAACCTGCACCGTCAGCGCAACCTCACGTCAACAGCTAGACGCGATTTACCAAAGCCTGTGCGACCATGAGATGGTGACGATGGTGATGTAATGCTTTCTGAATAATGAAGATCAACAAGAAAGTAGTAGGGTGAATAAGCGCAGCGCATCCACCTGATTTAACAAGGAAAGTTGTGGATGCGCTGCGCTTATCCACCCTACGCCACTATTTAATAAGGGAGCATTTTATGAAACGTTTATCGCTTTTATTGACCGCCCTGTTGGCGGTGGTCTTTGCCTTACCTGCCCATGCTGCGGCCAAAAAATCTGCACCTGCTGTTGCCCATCGTAGCAGCGCAACCGCCGAACGCCTCGGCATTGCGATGGTGAATATCCCCGCAGGCAGCTTCAACATGGGGTCATGCAAAATCACCAGTGCCATGCAGGAAGAAAATAAAAAACGGGCTTTTTTGGGACAAGCTCCGCTGAGTGCCAATTGCAGCAACAGCGATTCCGATGCTTCTGATGACGAAGCCCCGCAGCACCGCGTCAGCGTGCGCGGCTTTCAAATGGGCAAGACTGAAGTGACCTTGGGGCAATTCAAACAATTTGTGGCGGCGACTGGGCGCAGTAGTTTGATTGACGACGACTTTATGAAATACAACCGCTACGGCGACGACGCGCCCGTGGTGCAAGTCAGTTGGCATGATGCGCAAGCCTTTATCAACTGGTTGAATCAACAAGACGGCGGTGGCTATCGCTTACCATCCGAAGCGGAATGGGAATATGCCTGCCGTGCAGGCGGAAACGATACCTATTGCGGCAGTGACAACCTCAATGCTGTGGGTTGGTATGACCGCAATAGTAGCGATCACCAGCACAGCGTCGGGCAAAAACAAGCCAATGCGTGGGGCTTGTACGACATGAGCGGCAATGCTTTGGAATGGGTGCAGGACGGCTATCACGACAACTATAACGGTGCGCCGAGTAATGGGGCGGCTTGGGGTGGTGGGGATAGCAAAGTGCTGCGCGGCGGTTCGTGGAACATCGACCCTCAGATCAGTCGCGCCGCCAATCGTTACTTCAACACCCCTGCGGATCGGTTCTTCATCATCGGCTTCCGTCTTGCCAGAACGCTTCCGTAGCTCGCGTAGTATGTGATCCACCTCATTTGGCGCAATGCGCTGCGCTTATTGCCGCCCTACGACAATTTATTTTTCTTTATCTTTAAGCGCAGCAGCTTGATTAACAAGCAAATAGTTCTCCGCCGTCAATCCGCCATTTTCTTCCTTGTCGTAAATTTGTTATTTGTAAAATATAGTAAACCAGTTTATCATAATCCTCTATTGAACAACTACGAGGAGATGAGCATGTGGAGCAAAACTTACAGCAAGACGGTCAAGGGGTTAAGCGCAGAACAAGTCTGGAAAGTCTGGACAGACCTCAATCAATGGCATACATGGCAAAGTGATATTGAATACGCAAAACTGGAAGGCGAATTCAAGGTTGGCAATACCTTTCTGCTTAAGCCCAAAGGTGGGCCACAGGTCAAAATCGAGATCATCCAAGTAGCCGAAAATAAGCAATTCATGGACTTGACGCGATTTCCTGGGGCGAGGATGTATGGCTCACATGAGTTCGTGATTCACGGGGATGAATTGGAGATCAAAACAACGATGAGCATCGAAGGGTGGTTGTCGTTGCTGTGGCGGAAACTCGTTGCCGAGGATGTGGCAAATGGCATGAGCGAGCAAACAGCGAATTTGATCGAAAAAGCAAAAAATGTCTGATACTTCGCCATTCAAACATGCCAAAGCGGACGATAGTGCGGGTTTTCTGCTTTGGAAAATCACGGCGTTGTGGCAAAGCAAGCTATCGGAAGTGCTGGGTGAATTTGGCATCACACAAACTCAATATGCGATATTGGCTTCACTGAGATGGTTTGAAGAACAAGGGGAAGCCACAACGCAGGCTCATGTGGTCGAACATGCAAAAATAGACAAGATGACGCTCTCCAAAGCAATCCGAAAACTGGAAGAAGAGGATTTGGTATCAAGAACACCCTCATCCACCGATAACCGAGCGATCAACGTTAAATTTACTGCCAAAGGAAAAAAAGTGATTCAACAAGCCGTCGTGGCAATTGAAAAAGCCGACGATGAATTTTTTGCTGGCCTGACCGAACAACAGCTAGAGACGTATAAATCACTCACCATTTCTGTTATTTCCAGCAATGGATAGTCTGTGTGGATGCGATTGGCATAGTGTATACGCGCCGTTTGATAATCAGGCTGTTGGGTCAAGACGCGGACAATATCCACCACTGAAAACCACCAAATTTCAGTGCTTTCGTCATAAGTGCGGCGAATGGCGTGTTCTTCAAACAAAGCGGGTTTGGCTTGCATGGCAGCCCCTCGAATAATGAAAGTTGGTGTAGCGTATCTCGCCCAATGGCTTGCGTTAATGGGGGTTTCGCGCTGCCGCAATCAGACTGTGGCGGCATTAAAATCGCGTCATTCTAAAATATGCGGGCAAGCTCAATCTTCTCACCCCTCGAAAATTTACCCCTCCCTCTCGCCCTTTCAGTCGCTTGGCGGGTGTATGATTTCGCGCCCGAACGAGTACGGAACACGTGGCATTTACAATCACATTAGGAGAATGACATGGCGATGGACGTAATTGATTATCAGCTACACGGTGACGATATGCAGTTTGTCGAAATCGAACTTGACCCCAGCGAAGCCGCGATTGGCGAAGCGGGTAGCATGATGTATATGGAAGACGGGATTCAGATGGATACCGTGTTTGGGGATGCGTCGGCACAACAAGGTGGGTTATTCGGCAAGTTGCTGGGCGCAGGGAAACGCCTGATTACGGGCGAATCGCTGTTCACCACCATTTTTACCAATAAAGGGGTGGGGAAGCGCAAAGTGGCGTTTGCCGCACCTTATACGGGCAAAATTATTCCGTTTGATTTGCGCCAATACGGCGGCACGATCATTTGTCAAAAGGATGCTTTCCTGTGCGCGGCACGGGGTGTGTCACTGGGCATTGCGTTTCAGAAAAAAATCGGCGTGGGATTTTTTGGTGGCGAAGGCTTTATCATGCAAAAGCTGGACGGGGACGGACTGGCATTTGTCCACTCTGGCGGAACCGTATTGGAACGTCGTCTCGCCCCTGGTGAAGTGTTGCGCGTGGATACAGGTTGCGTGGTGGCGTATACTTCGGATATTTCGTTTGATATTCAATATGTTGGCGGGGTGAAAACTGCGCTATTCGGCGGTGAAGGGCTGTTTTTCGCCACACTGAGCGGACCTGGCACGGTGTGGTTACAATCCTTGCCCTTTGCCCGACTTGCCTCGCGTATCTTTGCCGCTGCACCCGCCAGACAAGGCGGCGGGGGTTCGGGCGGTGAACAAGGCGGATTGCTCGGTAATTTTTTAGGCGGTGACAACTAAGCGGTTGGTCGTTAGCTTTTAGTCGTTAGTTATTAGTCGCTAGTTAATGCTGTGAATCTGCTTGATGCTATATTTTTCACAATATATTCAAGTGGATGAGAAAAACCTTTCACTCCGCCAACTAAAAACTAACGACTAACGACCAATAACGCGCAAAGCGGATTCGTCTTTAGCGATCCGTCACACTCCCTTAATCAACCCCCATCCCCGCCAACGAAAAGCTGGCGATATGCTCGGCGATGGCGGCGATTTCGGCGGTGTCGTAGCGGAGTTCGGGGTGTAGGCGTTGTAGCACGGGGCGAGCGTGGCTGTAGTGTACACATTGCCCGAAAATACTCGACACCATGCGGCGACGTTGTATGTCCGTGGTGGCATCCCCGACGATTTCATGTACTAATTGGTCTAAGAATTTATGCAAGGGAGCTAAGGCTTCTCGCACAATTTGGTCTAGCGCGGGCGAGGGATTGGCAAGCTCACGCGCCATGATTTGACAAGGTGAAGAAGGACGACCTTCATCTAGCAACATGGATAGAAAAGCGTGAATAAACAAGCGTAAGCGCACCTTTGGGCAAGCATCCACTTGCGCATTTTCGGTTTGCAAAGTTTTGAGTTGGGTGAAATTCAACGCTTCGGCTAACAAGCCATCTTTGCTGCCGAAATGGTAATTGACTGCGGCAACGTTAGCATCGGCGCGGCGGCAAATTTCACGCACCGTCGCCCCCTGAAAACCTTGTTCTGAGAAAACCAGACGGGCGGCGTTGAGCAAGCGTTCCCGTGTTTGTTCGTGCGCTTGAGTCATGGCGACACCTCTTTATTGACTCCCGCGAGGGCTTTGTACAACTGAGTATTGGCAACCAACGCAGCGCGACGGACTTGCAAGGTGGTTTGTTCGGCGGCATAACCTTCGCGCTGCGCGTCCAACACTTCCAGATGATTGGCAACGCCCGCATTAAAACGCGCTTCGACCAATTTCAGCCGTTGTTGTTGCACGTCTTGATTGGCTTGTTGGGCGGCGAGCTGTTTGGCGTAATTTTCCCGCGCACTCAACAAATCCGCCACTTCGCGGCAGGCTTGTTGGATGACTTTTTCATATTCCGCCACGGCGACCACTTCTCGCGCTTTGGCTAAATCGACGTTACCTTCGCTGCGCCCCGCGTCAAACAAGGGCAAACTCAACATCGGTTGAAAATTCCACGCCTGACTGCCCGCGCCGAATAAGCCCGACAAGGCGCGGCTTGCGGTGCCGAATCCGCCCGTTAAGCTGATACGCGGCAAAAATGCCACGCGTGCCGCACCGACACTGGCATGGGCGGCGATGAGTTTTTGCTCCGCCGCCATCACATCAGGGCGTTGCAACAATACTTCTGCTGGCAAATCAGCAAACATCGCGGGCTGAATCGCTTGCGCTGCCAACGGACGACATGCGGGCAAGTCTTTGATTTCAGAAATAGATTTGCCGATCAGCATTTCCAAGGCGTTGTCCGCTGCGCCGAGTTGGCGTTGCAAATTGGCTTGTTCCGCCAATGCAGCTTGATACGCGCCATCGGCTTGTAAAAAATCCAAGTCGCTGGACACGCCCAAAGTGCGGCGTTGGCTAATCAATTCGCGGGTGGTGGCGCGGGTTTTCAGCGTGGTGTCGGTCAATGCCACGCGTTCGCTTAATTCCACGCGGGTCAAATAGGCGTTCACGACCTCGGCAATCAGCGAGAGTCTAAAGGCTTGTTGCGCGGCTTGGGTGGCAAAAAAGCTGGCTTTCGCCGCTTCGTTTAAATGACTGACGCGTCCCCAGAAATCCAGTTCATACGACACCAAACTCAACCCCACATCGTAGCGTTGTGCTTGAAAAGGGCGACCCGTAAACGACGTGCTGGCGGGAGACAACGACGCGGTGCGACTGCCGTAAACATTGACGTTAGGCAATACATCCGCTTGTTGGATGCCATACAACGCCCGTGCTTCGGCAATACGCGCCGTGGCGATTCGTAAATCGCGATTGTTTTCCAATGCGACTTGGATCAGCATCTTCAAACGAGCATCTTGAAAATGCGTCTCAAAGTCAGCCGACTGCGGTGCTTGTGCGGCGGGATTCACCCACTTTGCCGAAACGGGTGCGGCGGGGCGTTGGTAATCAGGCGTCAGCGCGCAACCACTCAACAACAAAACTGTTGTCATGGTGATGAAAGGTGGGTACGAATTTATTCGTACTGGCGCGCCAAGACGTGCGAATAAATTCGCACCCACGGTCAGTTTCAATAAGGGGTTTGATTTACTCATGGTGTTCTCCTGTGCGTGCATGTCCAGGGAAAATTTTCCGTACCACCACAAAGAACACGGGTACGAAGAATACCGCCAACACCGTGGCAGCGATCATGCCGCCCATCACGCCTGTGCCGATGGCGTGACGACTTTGCGCACCTGCACCTGTAGAAATCGCTAAAGGCAATACGCCCACGATAAACGCGATGGAGGTCATCAAAATCGGTCTAAATCGCAATCGACAAGATTCTAATATTGCGTCCATCAAGCTCATGCCTTCGTCTTGCAACTTACGCGCGAACTCGATAATCAAAATCGCATTTTTGGATGACAAACCGATAATCGCAATTAAGCCCACTTTGAAATACACATCGTTGGGCAAATCGCGCAAATACACCGCCAACACCGCACCAAAAATTCCCAGCGGCACCACCAACAACACCGCAAACGGAATCGACCAACTTTCGTACAACGCCGCTAAACATAAGAACACCACGAACAGCGAAATGGCGAACAGTGCGGGGGCTTGCGAACCTGATTCCCGTTCTTCGTATGAAGTGCCCGACCATTCAAAGCCAAACCCAGGAGGCAATTTCTTGGCGATTTTTTCCATTTCCGCCACCGCTTCACCCGTACTGCGACCTGGGGCAGCACCGCCTGATACTTTCATCGCGGGCAAGCCGTTGTAGCGATCCAACTTCGGCGCACCGACAATCCAACGTGGCGTGGCTAATTCTGACAAAGCCACCATTTGTCCTTTGTTGTTGCGTATAGCCAACTTTAAAATATCTTGCGGCGTGCGGCGCAGACTCGCATCCGCCTGCATTTGCACCCGTAACACGCGTCCCTGGCGCACAAAGTCGTTGATGTACGCCACGCCCAAGGTGGTTTGCAAAGTGTCATTCAAATCGGTCATGGACACGCCGAGTGCTTCCGCTTTTAGGCGGTCGATGTCCAATAACAATTGCGCGCTGGCTTCTTGACCTTCTGGGCGCACGCCCGCCAAGATGGGACTCTTGGAAGCCAATCCCAACACCAATTGGCGCGCTTCCAGCAACTTTTCTCGCCCCATGCCACCGCGATCTTGCAAGCGGAAATCGAAGCCCCCCACAGCAGCCAACTCAGGGATAGGCGGCGGGTTAATGGCAAAAATCATGGCTTGCTTGATGCGCGAAAACGCGCCATTCGCCTTACCGACAATACTGAGGGCAGAGCTGTCTTCTGATTTGCGTTGATCCCAATCTTTGAGTCGCACAAACGCAATCGCTGCATTTTGCCCGCGTCCAAAAAACGAGAAACCCGCGATGCCGATCACATGCGCAACCTCAGGCAAGTTACGGTAATAGTTCTCAACTTGGCTCAAGACTTCCAAAGTACGTTCCTGCGTCGCACCAGGTGGGAGCTGCACCATATTGACAAAGTAGCCTTGATCTTCTTGGGGTAAAAAACTCCCTGGCAATTGCGTAAACAGCCCGCCCATTGCCGCGAAAATCACCGCATAGACCACGAGATAACGCCCCGTTTTGCGGATGATTTTTTGAATCTGGGCGGTATAAGCTGCGGTCATGCTGGCAAAAAAGCGGTTAAACCAGCCAAAGAAGCCGTGATGTTCCGCCACCACCGCATCATGTTTCAATAACGTGGCACACAGCGCGGGGGTCAGGGTCAACGCCATCAATGCCGAGAAACACATGGTCAACACCAGCGTGACCGCAAACTGGCGATAAATCGCGCCCGTGGATCCTGAGAAAAACGCCATCGGGATAAATACCGCCGACAGCACCAAGGTAATGGCGATAATCGCACCGACGATTTGGTCCATCGCCTTGCGGGTGGCATCACGCGGCGACAAGCCTTCGGTGCGCATAATCCGCTCGACGTTTTCCACCACCACAATGGCATCATCGACCACAATGCCGATTGCCAACACCATGGCAAACAAGGTCAGCACGTTAATCGAATAGCCCAGTAAAAACAGCCCGACCAACGCGCCCACCAAGGCGATGGGAATCACAATGGCGGGAATCAGCGTGGCGCGCGCATTTTCCAAGAACAAATACATCACCAACACCACCAGCAGCAAGGCTTCGGCGAGACTTTTCAGCACTTCTTTGATGGAAATGTCGATAAATTTTGACGTGTCGTAAGGCACGACCCAGCTAATGCCTTTGGGGAAAAAAGGGGCTAATTCCGTCATTTTGGCATTGACCGCCGCGACGGTTTTCAGCGCGTTGGCATCAGGTGTCAAGCGAATGGCGATATTGGCGGCAGGTTGTCCGTCGATACGAGCCGAACGCGAATACTCCTGCGCGCCCAATTCCACCCGTGCCACATCTTTGACCCGCAAGGAGGAACCATCAGGATTGGTGCGAATGATGATATTGCCGAATTCTTCGGGCGACGATAAACGGCTGCGTGTGACGATCACCGCGTTGAGTTCTTGACCTTTGGCGGACGGCAATTGCCCTAATTCCCCTGTCGCCAATTGCGAATTTTGCGCCCGCACCGCGCGCGATACATCGGCGGGAGAGAGATTGTAGCTTTGCAGTTTTTCAGGTTGCAACCACAAGCGCATGGAGTATTCCGTGCCGAACAATAAAGCTTCGCCCACGCCTGGCACACGACGGATGCTGTCCAAAACTGACGCGCTGACGTAGCTACCTAACGCCACTTCATCCACACTTTTATCGGGTGAAAACAGCGAGATAAACATCACATAGTTTCGAGCCGTCTTGGCGACGGTAATGCCTAAACGACGGACTTCATCGGGCAAGCGCGCTTCGACACGTTTGATGCGGTTTTGAGTTTCTACCGCCGCCAAATCGAGATTCGTGCCCGTTTCAAAAGTTAGGGTAATGCTGCCCGTGCCTAATTCCGAAGCGGATTCCAAATAGCGCAAATGCTCGATGCCATTCATTTCTTGCTCGAGCAGTGCGACCGTGGTTTCCTCAATCACTTGCGCCGATGCACCAGGATAGGTAATCGAGACAGACAACGCGGGCGGTGCGACGGCGGGATATTGCGCGACAGGCAATTTGTACAACGCCAAACCGCCGCCCAATAAGATAATCAAGGCGATTACCCATGCGAAGATGGGGCGGTCAATAAAAAATTTTGCCAACATAATGATTTTATAATTAAAATTACATATTCAACGCCTTCCCCCTAGCAGGGGGAAGGTTGGGATGGGGGTTGAAAGTTTGCATCAACGCGACGATTTCTACCCCCACCCTAACCCTCCCCCTGCTAGGGGGAGGGGACTCAACCACTAGCGCGCCATGTTGCCAGTCGGTGCAACGCCTGAGGTCGGCGCAACAGCGGGCACAGCGAGTGGCACAGGTTTAACCACCGTCCCAGGGCGGGCTTTTTGCAAGCCATTGATAATGATTTGCTCGCCGCCTTTCAATCCGTCCGCCACCACAAAATCTGTCCCCGCCATACCGCTGGTTTTAATCGGCTGCGGCGTGGCTTTGCTTTCGGCATTAATCATCATCACAAATTGACCTTGCGCATTGGCTTGCACCGCACGTTGTGGCACACGCAGCGCGTTTTCGGATACTGCTTGCGGGAAGCGCACGCGGACAAACATCCCTGGCAACAAGTCGCGATTAGGATTGGGGAATTCCGCCCGCACCGATACCGCCCCCGTGCTGGGATCCACGGCTAAATCGGTGAAAAATAATTTGCCTTTAGCGGGATAAACGCTGCCATCTTCCAACAACAATTCCACGCTGGCAGAGTCGCTGCGTTTTAATTTTCCTTGCTTGATCGCCTGTTGCAGCCGCAACAAATCCCCGCCCGATTGGGTAAAGTTGGCGTAAATCGGATCAAGCTGCTCAATCGTCGCCAACAAAGTGGCTTCGCCTTTGCCCACAAACGCGCCTTCGGTCACCAGACTGCGCCCGATATGCCCCGAAATCGCGGCGGGAACATGGGCATTTTCCATGTCTTCTTCAGCACGCGTTAAGGCGGCTTGAGCTTGTTTCACTTTGGCTTCAGCCAGATCAAATTCCTGTTGGCTGACGGCTTTAATGACCAGCAAAGGTTGATAGCGCGCCACGGTTTGCTGGGCGATGAGCAAATCTGCTTTAGCCGATTCCAACGCCGCTTGGTGGGTGCGCGCATTGATATGGAACAACGACTGCCCCGCTTTCACCTCGCTCCCTTCCTCAAAAACCCGCTTTTCAATCACCCCTTCCACGCGGGCGCGGACTTGTGCGGTGCGAAACGCCTGCAACCGCCCTGGCAAATCCTGCGTCAAAGTCGCACTACCACGGCTGACCGTGATGACATCTACTTCAGGCGGCGGCATCGCTGCACCTGCAGGACCCGCTGCGGGTTTATCGCCACCGCCACACGCGGTTAATAACACCGCCATCAGTACCATTGGAAATTTCATTTGAGTATCCTGAAAACCCCGCCCGCAGACAGCGAACGGCTTAAAAAATCGGTTAAATGCGAGCATCGCAAAAGGTGCGGGCGAGCGTATCAAACAGATGTTTTAAAGTAAAGCGGATATTGTTGAGGAAGATTGAAAGACGGCTAGAAACAAGGGCTAACTATTTGGTTTTGAGAGGTGCGGTGTGTTACAGCGAATGAAACATCGTTCACTTGCCAAGGGGATTGCAGGCCAAGTGCCATGCCAAATAAAGTTGTACTATTCATGCCCATAATTATCGCATTACCCATGGTGTTTCACATAGAGCCAACAAAATTGACCAAGTCCGCCTTAGTAAAAACAACCTGCCCGTCGTATAAGCGACCTTGAAACGCAAAATGCGCTTGGATTTTTTCCAGCGCATAAGGGTTGTTTAAAATGTTTTGGCGATGAATGTCTGAATCGGTTAAATTTTTATTCATGGCAGTCGTTCCTTTTTGTTCATAAAAATGGGTTTTGCAACCCGTTATTCCCCAAACAACCCCACCTGCCCTACGCCATTTTCCACTACAGGCAAACCAAAATGCCGATAGGCATGTGCCGTTGCCATGCGACCGCGTGGGGTGCGTTGTAAATAGCCTTGTTGAATCAGATAGGGTTCGAGGACTTCTTCGATGGTGTCGCGTTCTTCGCCGATGGCGGCGGCGAGGTTATCGACTCCGACGGGGCCGCCCATAAAGTGTTCGATGATGGTGAGGAGCAAGCGTCTGTCCATCACGTCCAAGCCTTGCGCATCCACGTCTAACATAATGAGCGCGGCATCGGCGACTTCGCGGGTGGCGATGCCGTTGGCTTTGACATCGGCATAGTCGCGCACGCGGCGCAATAGGCGGTTGGCGATGCGGGGCGTGCCGCGTGAGCGTTTGGCGATTTCCAGCGCGCCGTCGTCCGACAAGTCCATTTCCAGCAATTTCGCCGAGCGCAGCACGATGCGTTGCAATTCTTCGGGGGTGTAGAACACCAGCCGCGAGACGATGCCGAAGCGGTCGCGCAGCGGGTTGGTGAGCATCCCCGCCCGCGTGGTCGCACCCACCAGCGTGAACGGCGGCAAGTCGAGTTTCACCGAGCGCGCCGCTGGGCCTTCGCCGATCATAATGTCGATTTGGTAGTCTTCCAGCGCGGGGTAGAGGATTTCTTCCACCACGGGCGAAAGGCGGTGGATTTCGTCGATAAACAGCACGTCGTGCGGTTCGAGGTTGGTCAACAACGCCGCCAAATCGCCCGCTCGCTCTAGCACAGGCCCCGACGTATGGCGCAAATTCACCCCCATTTCGCGGGCGATAATTTGTGCCAAGGTGGTTTTGCCCAAGCCAGGGGGGCCGAATAATAGGACGTGATCCAAGGGTTCTTGGCGGCGTTTGGCTGCGGTGATAAAAATATCGAGCTGTTGGCGGATTTTTTCTTGCCCGACGTATTCGTCCAATTGCTTGGGGCGCAAGGCGCGTTCCAAGGCTTCTTCATGCTTGGACACGGGCGCGGCAGTCACTAAACGCGGGGTGGTGGTCAGGGAATCGTGATGGATCATGGTGATGTTGGGGTGATTAGCGTGTGGTTGTAGCCATGGCACAAATTCCCTCGCCCCCTGTCGTTTTTCCACAAGCGGACGAGGGAAAGCATATAAAATTGCGGCAAATGAGCGAGTTAAATTGACAAGCGGCGCGCCTGCTACGCATAATCCACGCCAACTTATTAGGAATCTGCCATGACTCAACATTCTACTCGTTCACTCCTCCTCGCCGCCATGATTTTAGCATTAGCAGGCTGCGGTAAATCCGCCTCTGACCAAGCTGCCGCATCGGGCGATTTAGTCGTGCGCATCGGTGCCGCCGCCCCCTTAACGGGCGGACAAGCGCATATCGGCAAAGACAATGAAAGCGGCACGCGCATGGCGATAGACGATGCCAATGCCAAAGGCATCACCATCGGCGGGCGTAAAATCCATTTTGAATTGATTAGCGAAGACGACCAAGCCGACCCCAAAACCGCCACCATCGTGGCGCAAAAATTGGTGGATGCAGGCGTGAAAGGCGTGATTGGGCATCTCAATTCTGGCACGACCATCCCAGCGGCGAAAATTTACAGCGATAACGGCATCGTGCAAATTTCCCCGTCTGCCACGGCGGTGAGCTATACCCAGCAAGGCTTTCGCACCGCCTTTCGCGTGATGGCGAATGATGCACAGCAAGGGCTGGTGTTGGGCGAATATGCCACTCAAAACCTAAAAGCGAAAAAAATCGCCGTGATTGATGATCGTTCCGCTTATGGTCAAGGTTTGGCGGATGAATTTATCAAAGCCGCCAAAGCGCGTGGTGCAGAAATCGTCGCCCACGAATACACCACCGACAAAGCCGCTGACTTCACCGCGATTTTGACCGTCATCAAAGGCAAACAACCTGATGTGCTATTTTTCGGCGGCATGGATCCGCAAGCAGGTCCGATGGCAAAACAACTGAAATCACTCGCACTGAATGTGAAATTTGTCATGGGCGACGGCGGTTATACGCCACAATTTATCAAGCTGGCAGGCGATGCGGGCGAAGGCAGTTATGCTACTTTGCCTGGCGTGCCGCTAGACAAAATGCCCGCTGGCAAAGCTTTTGAAACCCGCTTTGTGGCGAAATACCAACCCATCCAACTGTATGCACCCTATTGCTACGACGCGGTCAATGTGATGATCGCCGCGATGCAAAAAGCCAATTCCGTAGAACCCGTCAAATACTTACCCGAACTAGCCAACCTCAGCCACGACGGCGTGACGGCAAAAATTCAATTCGACGCCAAAGGCGATTTGAAAGGCGGGGCGGTGACGGTGTATCAAGTCCAGCAAGGTAAATGGGTGGCGTTGGAAACGTTGCAAGGCACGGCGAAACCTTGATGTTTGATTTTCACCCCTAAACCCATTTAATGGGGTGATTTTTCATGCAGCCAGTTGTTGAATGCAGTTCGATGTAATGCCAACTGTCGAACGGGGCGTTTTTGTTTGAGTAAAAACGCTAAGGTTTTGTAAAACAAACGCTTCCAACGTTGTAAGTGGCACCGTAGCACCATGATGGATGTTGAATCAGGTCTGATGGGAAAGTGTTTTGCCATTTCAGAACGTCGCGGAAAAACAAAACCAATCAGCGCATCAAATTTCCCGAAAAAACTGTCTGTATACAGGAAACTTAAACCATTTGTCGCTAATCTGTGGTCGGGCAGAGCTGAAAATAACAAATATTCAGCATTGTCCGTCCACAGCATGTCACGCTTTGAAGAGCTAAGTGCTGCAATCACCTTATCAGGTATGTTTGCACCCATATTTTTCTTGGCCAAATACAGCAACGCCAGCGCGCAATGTTGCCCTCCACCTGTTGATACGGCTTTGAGGAACGCACCCCAATCAATTGAATGCGTTTCAATGAGAAAAACAACGTCAGCCAATGCCAAAGCACCTAGATTAAAGTGGTGGCGCACCGTGGCATGGACACACAAATGCAGCAAAAGGTCTTCAGGAGCCAGAAATCTAATTTGCATACCACCAACTTGTTTGAGCAAGCTCCGCCGCCACATTTCATCTTCTGAACCACACACAGATGCTTGTTCTTGATCGGACTCATTTAAACGGTGATGTAGCTCAACACTGATGTCCTCTGGACTCATCAGGGGCGCAAAATGTTCGTTCTCGATTAGATAAGCTTCAGGAGAAGCATCGAACATAGGACGATAACCGTATCCTTTTAACAACTCAAACGCCTTTATCGCCTGTTCTGGTTTTAACAGCAAATCAATATCCCGCATCGGTCTCAATGCAGGGTCAGGATAAGCAAAGCGGGCGAGATACGCGCCTTTTAAGGCAATTGAAGGAATGCCTTCTGCTTCCAGCAATTGCGTTACTTTCGCTAATTCGCGATAAACCACCAAGCTACGCAAAGCACTTTTACGGTAGGCGGCTTTTAAAGATGTTAGCACCTGTTCGGGGATGATATGGGCTAGATCGTCGCGTTTGAGTCGATGGTGCAGCATTGCCCCTAGGCGGTGTTCCTTGGCAATTTGCAATAGATAATCCCAATCTTCCGCCTGCATTTGCAATACGCTAGCTTGCTCAGGCAAGCGTGTATCCAGATGTAACGCTTCAAAAATAAATGCCTGCGCACGTTTGTGTGCTATTTCACTGCTTGCCATTTTCCCACGTCTCCTTTTTCAATCCGCACTATTCCATCAATCAATCCCGTCAATTCGTCCATCCGATGCGTGACAATCAGCACGGTCATTTGTCCGTGCAATGTTCGGATCGCGTCCAATACCAAGCGATGATTATCAGGGTCTAACGCACTGGTGGCTTCATCCAACACCAGCAATTGCGGACGGCGCAGCAAGGCGCGCGCTAAGGCTATTCGCTGTTTTTCGCCCCCTGATAACTTCACCCCACGTTCGCCGACGGGAGTGTCTAATCCTAGCGGCAATTGTTGCACCCAAGTGTCTAAGGCGGCTTGTGATAACGCGCTTTGAATATCCGCATCCTGCGGCGCGGTATTGCCCCAGCTCAAGTTTTCTCGAATCGTGCCATTTTGAATTTGGGTTTCTTGCGGAATATACGCGATACTGTGCCGCCAGCCTGCGGGCAGCGGTGCGCCATCCATCAGAATTTCCCCTTGTTCAGGCACCAGTAAACCGCTTAATAAATCCAGTAAAGTGGTTTTGCCTGCGCCAGAGACCCCCATAACCGCAGTGGTTTTACGCGCAGGGATGAATAAATTTTCAACCCAAATAGGGTGATGGGCATAACGAAAAGCAACGCGTTCCAAGTGCAACCCTGCCATCAAGTGCACAGGATCATTCACCGATGAGATGGGATCAACATTCGCCTCACACGCGTCCAGCAATTTTCGCCACGCGGCATAAGCGGGTAACATGTGCAATAGCTGTTGTCGTCCACTTTGTAATTCAGCAAGTTGCGGCAACATTCTGGCAAAAATAGCAATCATCACCAGCAAATCGACGGCGGGCAGCTTAAACCACGTCAATGCCGCATAACTCACCAGCGCGAGTGCTATCGCCCCCCCAACTCGATACACGGCTTGCACGCGAGAACGAATCTGTTGAAACTCAATAAAGCGTTCACTGACTTGATCAACTTGATGATTAAAGCGATGTACATTGCCCGCCTCTTCCCCATGAATTTTGATCAGTTTCATGGCAGAAATAAATTCTTGTATTTGGTCAAACAAATTGCGGTTTGCCTGATTTAGCGTCTTGCCGCCTCGTTTAGCCACATCATCCGCCCCACGCAACAATGTCCACAGCAGCACACCCGTGATCAATGCCAATAAAGTCAAGCCAATGGACAAGCGTAACGCAACCGTTAAATAAGCCAGCAACATGACTGCGATGGTGAAAAAGCGCAACAGGAAATAAGTACCTGTCGCAACACGTTGCACCTCGCTGGTCAGTACGCTTAACAGCTCCCCGCTGTGATGCTCCATCAAAAAACGCCATTTGGCACGCGCAATCGCAGCATATAACTGCTTGCGCAAATAATCCCCAAAGCGCAGTTGCAGCGCGTTGGATTCACGATCTCGTCGCAGGGTCAATTGTGACTGAATAAAAACCAGCGCAACAAATAGGATAAGCGCGCTTTCCATGTTCCAGCTTATACCGAGTGCCGCAAGTGCGGCATCCAAGGGGGGAAGCCACGCGATGCTCCCGCCCGCTTGCCCCATAACCCCCGCCAAAGATAACAAGGGAAGCAGCAATAACAACCCCACCCCCTCCGTAAAGGCCGCGACAAAATTGAGCAATACCGCTCGTTTAATACCACGTGGGTCATAGCAAAAAAAAGTACGTAAATAATCGTTCATGTTATTGGGCGGGTGAAAAATCGTGTTCCAGACCCATCAATGGCGGCATCATCTGTGCCATCAAAAAATCAACGCATTGCGCCAGGGTATATTGCACTGAATCGAATTTCAGGTGAACAAGGCGACTCATAGCGGCTGCCAATGCTCGTAAATTAGTAATTCTACCTTGTCGCGTTTAGCAGATAAACCTTTCACATCGCGTGCCAGCAATTCTCATTTTTTCATTTTGACTAAACAGAGGGGTTTTGTGGGTACGACAAATTCGTACATCGCCCGAAAGGGTGAAAACCCAGCCTTATTCACCAGCAACGGTACGAATTTGTCGTGCCCACGGTCAAAATGAGAATTGCTGGCTTTAGAATCGTGGCATTGATTTGAAAACGAAGTGGATTTCTGCTGATGGTTCTGGTCATGGAATTGCAGTCTCAAACCCAAAGCTGCGCTGCTTGAAACTGTCTCACCATATGACAGACAAGCGGATATTCAGTCCCGATGTAGGAACTCTTGACTGGAGAACCGCACGCACGGTTCGGAGGGAGGGCGAGAGCCTTTCTCTACCCCTATCTCGGTTTATCCCAATGAAGACCGCGATGAGCGGATAGCAAAAAGGTGGATTGCCTGACGGCGAATCCACCTGACGTGTTAAGGCGCGAAGCGAGTTAAGACGTGAAGCTTTATTGTGGCGGGTTGGATGTAATGAATGGATCAAAGGTCAGTTGGTCTGCGCCATTTAGCAGCAGGGTCATACTGTATTGGACATGGGTGCCGAGACTCAGAACCTGCCCGCCCCAAACGGTATCGTTATATTGGGCATATTCCACTGGTTTTATTAAGCCTGGTATTGCTTGCCCCGTAAAATTAACAATCGAGACCGATGTGGCGGGGTCAATTGGAACCACGCTCCAGATAATGGTGCTGCCGTCTGTCACCGTCGTAATCAGTTCATTTCCCCCTTGTCCGCTGCCAGAAAATCCAGTCGTATCAGCCATATAGACATACGCGCCCAAATTACCCGAAGCAACCGCCTGTGATACGTTTACCACTACCATTACATAAACTGTAGCCATGATCTTTCCTTTTGAAATAAGTTAAAGTAAATGTGCATCCAATGAATCATGAGCGTCAGCGGGAATGATTATGCCAAGGCTGATAATTCGTGGAAGACCATAGCACCGTGTTCACCAGCGGATAAGTATCGTTACCGCATCCCTCCCGTGGCGTTACGGTAACTTCAATTTCTCCAATATCGCAGGTGTAAATTAAGGGGGTATTGAGTGGGTGTAAGGGGCAATCGTTATTGCCCTGCGTTTAAATTGGCATTAAAGCAACGTGGCTACCACTGCCGCCAAATCAGGAAAAATCCGCGTGGTGTCGGGCAATCCACCTGCATCGCGGGTTCTTTCACCTTTGCCCGTCAGCACCAAATACGGCTGCGCGCCCATGGCGGCGGCGGGTTGCAGGTCGCGCAAGGAATCACCGACCACGGGAACATCCGCCAAATTGGTGTTGTAACGATTAGCAATTTCTTCCAGCATCCCCGTTTTGGGTTTGCGGCAATGGCAATGATTTTCGCTGGTGTGCGGGCAAAAAAACACCGCGTCAATCCGCGCCCCCACTTGCGCGCAGGCTTTGTGCATCTTGTCGTGTATCGCATTGAGCATCGGCATATCAAACAACCCGCGCCCCACGCCCGACTGATTGGTCGCCACCAACACGCGATACCCCGCCTGATTCAGCCGCGCAATCGCCTCCAAACTTCCCGCAATCGGCTGCCACTCCGCAGGATTTTTGATAAATTGCGCCGAATCGTGGTTAATCACACCGTCGCGGTCTAGGATGATGAGTTTCATGGTTTAGTCGTTAGTTGCTAGTCGTTAGTCATTAGTCGTTAGCTCTTTGTCGTTAGTTGGGAGTCGTTAGCGTGCTGCTTTTAACTAATGACTAGCGACCAACGACTAATAGCTGCTTGAAGAGCAGGTAGGGGCACGCTACCGTAGGAACACGCCTTGCGTGCGAAAGCCGTGTTCCTATCAACGCATCGCGGGCAAGGTATAGCGCATAAAATCACCCTACCTGATTGATTTATTTGCTTTAATCTGACGACGTTCATTTTAGATTATGCCGCCACACAAAAATCTTCTACCGCAACCTGCATGATTTTTTTGGGCTTTTTCTGTTGTTGGTGAATCGCAAAATAATCGCTTTCAATTTGCTTTAACACCGTGGCTTCAAAATACTGTTCGCCACAAAAAGTGCATTCCAGACACGGCACATGATCCACCAGCAAAAGCTGCTCTTCTTTTTGATAAATATAGCGCGTGAGTTTCGCTTCAAGGTGTTTGTGCCCGCAAAATACGCAATGGTCAGCCATGATGATTAACTCGCCAACTTCGCCAAATCCGCCACTTGGTTCATGGCTTGGTGCAATTTTGCCAATAATGCCAAGCGGTTGGCGCGCAGGGCTAAGTCTTCGGCATTGACCATTACGCCGTTGAAGAAGGCATCCACGGGGTCGCGCAGCGTCGCCAACGTTTGCAACGAGGCGGTGTAATCACCCGCCGCGAATGCCGCATCGGCTTGGGGCACAACTTGGTTTAAGGCTTGGTACAGGGCTTGTTCGGCGGCTTCTTGCAATAAATTTTCATCCACCCCATGCCGTTCGCCCTGAGCTTGTCGAAGGGCTGCGTCGTCTTCAACTTTTTTCAAGATATTGCCCACGCGTTTGTTGGCGGCGGCGAGTGCGGCGGCTTCGGGCAAGGCGGCAAAAGCGCGCACGGCGGCGAGGCGTTTCGGCACTTCGCTCAATTGTTGTGGGCGTAGCGACAACACCGCATCGACTTCTTGTGCGCTGTAGCCTTGTTCGCGCAGCGTGCCTGACAAGCGGTCTTGAAAAAATGACTCTAATTCATTTTTTACGCGCTCATCAGACGCTGTTCCTAATAACATGTTAAAAGCCTTATTAAGCGAAAAAACTGTTGGTTCAGTATTTGGAGTTAAGTCCATGTATTTTTGAATTGTCTTATTCGCAGACGAAGTAGTCCTCGTACGAGGTTTGTCCCAATCGGAACCAAACATAGTAACATTCAAAGATTCGCTATAGCCATTTATAGCAGTAGTTAAACAATCACCTAAACCTAAAGGCAATCCTTTTTCCACCAACATCCGAATCACGCCCAAGGCATGACGGCGCAACGCGAACGGGTCTTTGTCGCCTGTGGGAATTTGTCTGATGCCGAACATCCCGACCAGCGTTTCCAATTTGTCCGCCAGCGCGACGCAGGTGCCGACGGTGTTGCGCGGCAATTCGTCGCCCGCAAAGCGCGGTTTGTAATGGTCTTCAATGGCGAAAGCGATGTCGTCGCTCAAGCCATCGTGTTGGGCGTAGTAGCGTCCCATGATGCCTTGCAACTCAGGGAATTCGCCGACCATATCGGTCAACAAATCGGCTTTTGCCAACAGTGCGGCTTGGTCGGCTTGGCGCACCAAAGTTTCGTCGCCCAGTTGCGCGGCGATGGCGCGGGCGATGGCTTGCACGCGTTCGACGCGTTCGCCTTGCGTGCCGAGTTTGTTGTGATACACCACTTTTGACAAGCCCAATACGCGGGCATCCAACGGTTTTTTGCGATCTTGGTCAAAGAAAAATTTGGCATCCGCCAAGCGCGGGCGCACCACGCGTTCGTTGCCTTGGATCACCAAACTGGCATCCGCTGGGCGAATGTTGGAGACGATTAAAAATTTATTGGTCAAACGGCCAGTAGCGTCCAACAGCGGGAAGTATTTTTGATTCGCCTTCATGGTCAAAATCAAACACTCCTGCGGCACTTCCAAAAACGCTTCCTCGAATGTCCCCATCAGCACATTCGGGCGTTCCACCAGCGCGCACACTTCGTCCAATAAGGCTTCATCATCAATCGGCTGCAAATTTTGCTGTGCTGCGGCAGCCGTCAGTTGGCGCACAATGTCCGCACGCCGTTCGGCAAAACTGGCGATCACCGCGCCTTCGTCCGCCAATTGCTGCGCGTAGCTGTCCGCGTCATTCAAGCTAATCACCGCGTTCGCGGCTTCAAAGCGATGACCTTGCGTGGTGCGTCCCGCTTGCAGCCCCAAGGTGCTGATCGCCACCACGTCCGCGCCATGCAACGCCACCAAGCCATGCGCGGGGCGCACAAAATTCACCGTCGCCCAACCTTCGCCCGACGGATTGGGATAGGTCATCACCTTGGCAATCGGCAATTTCGCTAACGTCTCGTCTAAGGCTTTTTGCAAGCCCTCCGCCAAGGTCGCGCCCGCCAACACGTTTTCAAAAAACAACGCCTGCGCCTTGCCATCCGCCGCTTGCGTCAGATTCGGCACGACCGACGCATCCGCGCCCAACGCCGCGAGTTTTTTCAACAACGCAGGTGTGGCATTGCCATTGGCATCCAGCCCAACGGCGACAGGCATCAACTTTTGCGACACCCGCTTGTCAGCAGCATGCACCGCCACATCCGATACCCGCACCGCCAACCGACGCGGCGTAGCGTAAGCAACCACTTCCGTGCTATCGCTCGCCAAGCCTTGCGCCTTCAAACTCGAAGCCAAGGTCGCGGCAAAACTCTCGCCTAATTTCTTCAACGATTTCGGCGGTAGTTCTTCTACAAACAGTTCAACCAACAGATTTTTAAGCATCATTTTTTCAATCATCACAATGGGTTAATTCAAAAATATCATCAATTCAGTGCGGCTTGTCGAAACACCGCCGTAGCCCGTATGCAATACGGGGTTTGACGCGTTGTATTCCCGTATTGCATACGGGCTACTTCGCTGTGGGATGGGGGTTGAAGCGTTGCGCCGTATTGAAATTTCTACCCCCACCCTAACCCTCCCCCTGCAAGGGGGAGGGAATGCCTACTTCGCGCCAATTGCCGCTAATCGTGCGCGCAAATCTTCCACCCAAACCTGTTGCTGCGCATTCAATTTACCTTCCCGTTGCAAGCATTCCGCAATGCTCAACGCCCGTTGCAAATAACCCGCCGCTTCTTGGTCAGACACTCCTTGCCCGCGCAAGCTGGACAATCTCACGCACGAAATCACCACATCCGTTTGCCATTGCACATTCGCCGCATCGTGCTGGGCGAGGCGTTCGGTGATGGCATGTCTAGTGCGATAAGACAACAGCGCGCCCGCCAAGTCGCCTTGGGCTTGTTGGATGTCGCCGATCTTGATGTGCGACACGCTCAAGTCGCGCTGCCACTGGGTATTCGCCCTATCGTGCTGGGCGAGGTGTTCGCGGAGGGTCAAACTAGCGCGGTAGGACAACAGCGCGCCCGCTAAATCGCCTTGGGATTTTTGGATGTCGCCGATTCTGTCGTGCGACACGCCCAAGTCGCGCTGCCATTTGGTATTCGCCGCATCGTGCGGGGCGAGACGTTCGGCAATGGTCAAACTAGCGCGGTAGGACAGCAGCGCGCCCACCGTGTCGCCTTGCTCTTGTTGGATGTCGCCGATTTTGATGTGCGCAATGCTCAAGTCGTTCTGCCATTGGGTACTGTTGGGATACGTCGACTGTTGGGCTTGGGCAATGTTGAAGGCGATTTGATATACCTCTAGGGCTAGGTCTAGATCACCATAATCCTGTGCAACGTCGCCCAGCGAATGTTGCGCCGCCATTTGCTCGCGCACCGAACCACGAAGATAGGCAAGTGCAACCACTTGCTGTGCAATTTTTTGCACCGCTGTTTTCCCCAAACCCAATTTCATCGCAGTATCTAAAGCATTCAGCCCATCCCACACTTGCAACCCCTTGGTATTACCTGCTTGTTGCCGCTGTTGCCAGTGCGCCAGAATTTCGCGGTGGGCGGGAGTGATTTCGCCGCCAAAAATACGATCCGCATCAGGTAAAGGAGGGAGCGAGGGGGCATCCACGTTGACCGCTTGCGGTTGCAGGTAGTGCGAAGTCAGGCGCACTGTCCATAGGTCGGGGGCGAGTTCGGCGGTGGCTTTGGTGGCATCCAGCGGCAGCAAAATCAGCAGCGGACCGCGTTGTTCCAACTGGGTGCGGCGTTCGTTGAGGCGGGCGAGCAATTCGCGGCGCAGCCAATGCGCCCAGCGGATGCTGGCTTGAATCGGATCGCTGGTGTCGGAGGGTGTCCAAGCCCATTGCGCGCTCAACGCGGTGTGCAATGCCAAGGGCAAATTGCCGTCCAACGATAAAATCCCCACGCGCAAGGCAGTGGGCGCGGCGGGCAATAAGGTGTTTAAACAATCCGCCAAAATACTGCGCAACCAAGCGGGTTCTGCTTCGGTGGGGTCAAGCGCGGTGAGATGCAGATCGGGCAGTTTCCACGGTTGTTCGGGCAAGTATTGCACCGCCAACGCCCGCCCTGTTGCTGCCTGTTCCAAGCGCGATAACAACGCCTGACGCAACAAGTCATTGCCCGTAAACACAAACATCACGCCGAAATGCTCAGGATCAACCAATAACAACGACAGCCGCTGCCAAGCGGCTTCAAACTCGTTGTTTTCTAGATTCGCCGAGGCGGTGGGCGCGAAAAGTTCGGTCATGGCGTAGCATTACCCGCCGCCTCAATCGTAGCCCATAAACTGGGGTGCAGGTCGTACCATTCTTTGTTGTCGCGATAATTCAGAATGACGCGGTTATCGAGGTAATACGCCAGTGCAGAAAAGTCATGTCCACGATTATTGGCAATCACTTTGTTGTCTTTTGCTACGCTTCTGAGCAATGCCCAATCGTTGCGTACCGTGAGCTGCGTCATTTCGACTTCGCTGCTGTCTTTCAACGATTGAATGATGTCATCATTTTCCTGTAGCGGGAGCCTATCCAAGGCGTATTGCGCTGAAGAAATCGCATCCACCATCAAACGATGTATAAAATGCCGCAAATCCCCGCCTGAAATCATCGAAAGTTTATCAATCGCTGCTTTGGTAAAAACTTTTTCCCATTCTGGTATGCGTTTTTCCAATAAATCGCGCATGACTGCCAGACCTTTTTCTCGCGGTTGCCGACGATTTGTACTGGGCGTTTCATACACGCGCACGGAAGCCAAGGAATAAAAAGGCACTAAATTCCGAATGTTGCTTAACAAGCATAAATAAGGCGGAACGGCATACACAATTTGCACCAACGGGATGCGTAAATGTTCATATTGTTCGCTAAATGTGCGCACGACACTGTCGAACATTTCCGCGCCATCGTCGCCCGATTTGCCACGCAAACGCTCCAGTGAATCCACCAGAATCACCACTTCACGCTTTTCACGCTGCTTGAGCCAGTCCGCCATTTCTTTAATGAACGCTCTGATTTTATTTAAAAAATCCTGCTCACTGGTCAGCGAACGTAATTTTCGGTCGATGGTTGCCTGCGCATCTTTAAGATTAAATTTGAGGTGTTCGTTAATGGAAACTTCCTTTAATTCAACCTCTGTTTTGCTTAACCAATTTTTAAACCGCTCAAGTGGGGATTCCGCATCTTTTTCGGCTTCGGGATAATGAGTTTTTAACCAATCTCTTACCCCGACGGCGAGCATCAACAACAGCATTTCAACCGTGATGGGCTGTGTATCGTTGAGATACTCCGTGGCATCAAACAGCACGCAACGAAATTCTCCTGTGCCATCCAATTTGGCGGTTAAACGCAATAATTCACTACTTTTCCCCGTGCCACGCTGCCCCGTAAAGTAATAAGTAGCTGTTCCATCAGTGTCTTGAATATCTTGCGATAACCTTTCAATCACATCTTCTTTGTCAGAACCATGCAAATTAAACACATAACGAGGGTCTGTTGTCGGCATGGGATTTCCACTTTGACGCAGTGTTTTTTGCCATTCACGCAATGTTTTACTATCCATGTCGATATTCCTTTAAACGGTCAGAAAAGTATGGCACACGCCTTACGCCGCCTGCTTTTCCAGCGGCAAGGGGAGTTGAAAACGCCCTTCGAGGATGCCGCGTATGGTGATGTCCTCATCCAAATTTTCCCAGCGCAAGGCGGCTCCTTCCAGTCTCAATTGCACCTCGCCTAACGCTTGGTCGCTGGCATGACTGAGGAGGCGAAAACGGCTGGATGGAAAGCCGATCTGGCGACCGTCGGTCAATTCGACAAACACCACACGCCCATGCACCCAAGTGCGCACGGCGCGGGGGTCGGTTTCAGCAACGAAAGAATTCATGCCATTTCTCCAGAAAAACCACTATGCCGCTTTCTTTTCCAATTGCGCCAACACATCTTCCGCCCATTCGCGTTTTGCCATGGGGAAGCCTAGGCGGGCGCGGCTGTCTAGGTAGGAGGCGGCAACAGAGCGGGCTAGATTACGGATGCGTCCGATATAGGCTGCGCGTTCTGTGACGGAAATCGCGCCGCGTGCGTCCAGCAAATTGAAGGTATGCGCGGCTTTGAGCACTTGTTCGTAAGCGGGCAAGGCGAGTTGTTGTTCCATCAAATGTTTGGCTTGTTTCTCAAAGCTGCCGAACGCGCCTAGCAAAAATTCCACGTCGCTGTGTTCAAAGTTGTAGGTAGATTGCTCGACTTCGTTTTGGTGATACACGTCGCCGTAGCTCACGCCTTCTGTCCAAACAAGGTCATACACGCTTTCCACGCCTTGCAAATACATCGCCAAGCGTTCCAAACCGTAGGTGATTTCGCCCGTGATCGGACGGCAATCAATGCCGCCGACTTGTTGGAAATAGGTGAATTGGGTCACTTCCATGCCGTTCAGCCACACTTCCCAGCCCAAGCCCCACGCGCCCAGCGTTGGGTTTTCCCAGTCGTCTTCCACAAAGCGAATGTCGTTTTGCTTTAAGTCAAACCCCAAGGCTTCCAACGAACCGAGGTACAACTCTAAAATGTTGGCTGGCGCGGGTTTGAGCACAATTTGAAACTGGTAATAATGTTGCAAGCGATTGGGATTTTCGCCGTAACGCCCGTCTTTCGGACGACGCGAAGGTTGCACATACGCAGCTTTCCAAGGCTCAGGACCGAGGGCGCGCAAAAATGTGGCAGTGTGCGACGTGCCCGCACCGACTTCCATATCGTAAGGCTGCAACAGCGCGCAGCCTTGTTTGTCCCAATAATTTTGCAGCGTGAGAATGATTTGTTGAAAGGTAAGCATTTCGATGAGGTGTTCAGGCTTAAACAAAGGCGCGCATTTTACTGGTTTTTACAGCGTTGCTACAGATTGAATTTTTAAGGGCCACTTGCCAACATCGGCATAACGCATCAATCCGTGCTGTCTTAGCGATTTTCTCGCGTATGCCAGAGTCGCAACACAAAGAGCGTCGTCCCCTGAATTTCGTAACGCATTTCATACGCACCCACCAAGAGGCGACGCACCTCGCGCGGATCAAACTCATCCAACCTTTCACCCAAACGCGGTTGCAACAAAAGTTTCGTCGGGGCGGCAGTTAATGATTGCACGGTGGCAGCCGCTGCTTGCTGATTGAATGGCAACAGAAACGCGTGCAGTCTTGCCAAGTCAGACAAACCCTTGTTCGTCCACTTCAACTGCATCAGCGCGGCACCTGCAATGGCGCATCCGTGTTCTGGCTGTCCGCCCAAGCTTGTACTGACTGATGATCGATGACCTGCCCTGCATCCACATCCGCCATCGCATCCAATGTCAACTGACGACGTAATTCCTCTTGATCGACCCAAGCAGCTAATGCCTGTTTCACCACCCAGCCACGAGAGCGTTCCATCCGCGCCGCAATTTGATCCACCTTGTCTATCAGTGGAATGGGAACATGCGCCGTCAACACTTTAGTCAGCATTTCAACCTCCTTAAAATCAGCTTTAATCAGGGTGATTATATTTGATTAGTCTCAAGTAACACTGATTAAATCCGTTCCTCCTGAGTTCAGAGCCGTGAGTCGTGAGCCTGTCGAACGATCAAATGCTCGAAGCATAATTCGCAGCATCGCACCAAAATCCCGTCCTGTATCCTTTGCCAAAATGCTGCCATTCCCGCCACTCGCTTAATGACGAGTATGATGGCGTGGCAGACTCTGTGTGTGTGATATCGGAATTGTTTGGTTCTATGTGATTTACAGTGGGTGAAACAAGACTCCCTCCCCTTCAAGGCATAGGTATCTACACAACTTTTAACTCATTGAAATTTAACTAAAAATCAGGGGACGTAGGAGCGCACAAATTGCGCGAAGGGTGTTGCGAGAGGCTATCGCGCAATTTGTGCGCTCCTACGTAGCGTTTGTGTTTGTAATGGCAATAAAAAATACATATAACTCAATGATTATTCAATAAATTAAGATGTGTAGATACTTATGCCGTTTACGGGGGAGTGCGCAGCAAGCAGGGGGAGCAGACGCGAAGAAAAGTCAATGCGTCACATTGAACAGCCAGTCACCAAATAAGCAAAAAACAAATCAACGCTATCTGTTTGTTTTTATTGCAAGCTTTTCATCCTAGCGCGATCAAATGAGGTTTTCAGGATGATGCTAAACCTGCCCCTAGATGTCGCAGGCGCATCCTTGCGTGACATTTTTACCGATCCGTTTTAATCTCGCCCCTCACGGTATAGAAGGGAAAATAAAATGGAAAAGGAATTTTGGATAACACGTTGGACACAGCAGGAAATCGGCTTTCATCTGCCAGAAGTCAATCCGCATCTGCTACAGCACTGGACAGCCCTCTCACCCCACCCTCAACACCATGTTTTCGTGCCGCTGTGTGGCAAAAGCCGCGATATGGTCTGGCTACGAGAACGGGGCTGCACGGTATTGGGCGTAGAATTCAGCGACCTCGCGGTTGCGGCTTTTTTTGCAGAAAACGGTCATACACCGCAGGCCATTCCTCACCCCGCCTTTGACAGCCACGAAGCCGATGGCATTCGCCTACTCTGCGGTGACTTTTTCGACTTAACCCCCGACGATGTCGCTGATGTGACCGTCGTCTATGACCGCGCTTCCATGGTCGCCTTGCCGCCCGATATGCGCGCACGCTATGCGCAGCACTTAATTCACATCCTGCCCGCTGGTGCGCAAATACTGCTGGTCACTTTTGATTACCCCCAAGCCGCTATGTCTGGCCCACCCTTCGCCGTTTCGCCAGATGAAGTACTCACGCACTACCGCGAACACGCCGAGGTAACACTGCTCGCCCAACAAGACGTACTCGCCCAAAACCCCCGCTTCCAACAACGCGGCATCGACCGCTTGTTTGAGCATATCTTCCTCATCCAAAAGCACTGAACGATGCTGCCGCGCGCAAACTCACCATACAAAACCACCCCAAGCAATTGCACTTCGCACAACAACCCGCCAATTTTAGAAAAATAGCGGATTACCTTGCAATGGCTTTTCGATAGGGATAAGCACCTATCCCTAAGTTTTCGTGGATTACCCACCACGCAAAATTAAAGTGAGTAGGGTGGTAAGCTGCGCGCATCCACCATTTTTATAATCAATTCAGGTGGATGCGCGCAGCTTATCCACCCTACCGCTCTGTTTTTGCCTATTATTTTGCGCACTGACCAATCAAAATACCCGAGAACTTAGGTGCAGGTACTTAGCTCGTGGTTGCGCTGATCGTGCCCGACGTTTTGGTCTCGCTGGTGAGGCGGTCATCCGCGTCGTAGAGGTAGGTCGTGACGGTTTTGGCCAAACCTTGGGTCTCGGTCTTGCTGGTGCGGTTGCCTGTGCTGCCGTACGCATAGCCCGTGACTTTGGGCTGGGTCGGATTCTTCGCATCGGTGTAGCTGTCTTGCGTCAGGCGGTTCAACGCGTCAAACGATTGCGGGCTACGCGAGGGGGCGTAGGTGCGGATTTATCCGCGCGCTTTTTTGTTTAAAAATCAACATCGTGCGAATAAATTCGCACCTACGGTGTGCGCCTAGCTAAGTAGGGTGCGTTATGCGCACGCGGCATAAATGAGTGGTACGCACGGCGCACCCTACTCACTAATCGCACCTACGTCCCTTTCAAAACGTAGGGTGGGCTGACGGCTTTATCGTCTGCCCACGCGGTTTGGACATCCGCGTGGGCAAAAAACCGTGCCCACCCTACTCGGCTTGGCTGACCCCATTGATTACAAAATTGAGGATGCTCTCACGGAAAAGCTAGTTCAATAAGCCAAGAGGGTTTCTTTTTTGTCCCAAAAACTGTGACTTCAGATACACGCAGATTATGCTTTGTCCCGATAGCACGAATTTCATCTTCCGTAATTGAAAGTGGCTTTGCACTCATAACGACAACCTTGCGCAATTTAGGAGAAGTAAAGAGCAAATCCCAATTGACCTCCTCGACTGGAATTTGCAAACGTAAGATTTCAAGGTTTCTAAATTTTTCAAGCCATCGAATATTGTCAATGCTGGTAGGCGGCCCAACTATTACCAGTGCCTCCAAAGCAGCTTTGGAAAATAGCACATCAAAATTAACGAGCTTTGGTAAAACATCATTTAATTCAACTCTAAGTAAAGTCGGTATATATGCAACTTCAGAAATATCGTCTAACTGACGAAGGTGAGCCAATTGAATCTCCTCAAGCTTCATGCATGTTCGTAGACCTTCCAGCGATTTAACGCGACCTTTAGCCAAAACAAGCTTGCGAAGTCCACTTAACTTTCCAAATTCGGCACAATCAGGTTTATCGTAACCCTCAATTCTTATTGCCTCCAACTTTTGATTGGCAAACAATGAATTTTCATACCACGGATACCAAGCATCAAAACTAACATCTGTTAATTTCGGAAATGCCGCAAAATTAATGTCCTTCCCTATTTCATAGCTTAGGCTCAATAATCTCAACTCTCTCAACTTCTCAAGCCCTTTAGAAGATTTGCTAGGTGCATTTATCCAGAGAGCCTGAATTTTTTCAGCATGTGGAACTAAGAACGAAAAGTCCTCGTACTCACCACGGTGCAACTCTAAAATATCAAAACCGCCTTGGTGAATTTCGATATCAAATGAAGGTAGCCAATTGCCTTCGACCATTAAGCGTACCTTCTGGGTCGAAAAGTCTTTTACACGTTTAATACCGCTCATTTAATCCTCATTTACAAAGCTTAGAGAACGCGCCTCTTAATCGTCCTCGTGTTTTACTTATTGCATTAACATCGTTACTCAAGTTGCTAATGCCACCCAGTTCATCAATGACAAGCTGCTCCGCCAAACGCAACTTGTCCTTCAAATTAAATCGATCAGCCACCACCTCAAATCTACCCAACACTTGTCTTACGACTCTCTTTCCTTCCTCAATATGCTGGTTTAGGCGCGTATCCACACCTTGTACAGTTTGACCCACATATGGCAGCCCTGTCACCCCGTCAAGGAATACGTAGATTGTAGCTGTTACTGCCTCTTCCGCTCCAGCCGCAATCAACTGACATCCAGTTTCTCTTAGAACGATGCGCCCAACATATTGAAAACCAGTTTGTTGAGCCATGCCGATGTTTTCTGCTACACCAAGCTCGGTCAAACTCGTCATCATCCCGCTTGGGTCACGATTATCTATAGGATCAACATTCGCATAAATATATTTATTTAAAGAAAGAGGGTCTTCAGATTTTCCTTTGAATTGATCTTGCGCAATGAACCGCCCTACATTCGCGTCATACCATCTCGCCCGATTGTACTGTAGACCCGCCGCGTCATCGAAATATTCGCCAGTATAGAGATACGGATTTGCCGATGCACCACTATGATTTTCCAATCCACCATAAGCGGCATAGTCATAGGCATCGGTGACATTGCCCGCCGCGTCGGTCAAAGCACGGGTGCTGCCCAGCCCGTCGTTGTGATAGTACGTCCCCTGACCCGCGCGGGTCATCTGGATGCGCTCGATGCCGTAGAGGTAAGTCGTCGTATCGCTGACCGTCCCTACCGTGGTTTTCTCCTGTGCCACCTGCGCATACGGCAAATTGCTGTCCACCAGATAAGCAACGGTCTTGCCGTCCGCCGTGGTCTTGCTGACCCTGTTGCCGTTCGCGTCATACTGGTACGTCGCGACGCTGCTTGCCGTCGCCGCGATCCCGCCACGCTTCACTTCGATCAGGCGGTTATTGCTGTCCCACGTGTACAGCGTGGTTTGCGTCGGCTCAACCTTCTGGGTCAGGTTGCCGTTGGCATCCCAAATGTAGCTCGTGGTTGCGCTGATCGTACCCGACGTTTTGGTCTCGCTGGTGAGGCGGTCGTCCGCGTCGTAGAGGTAGGTCGTGACGGTTTTGGCCAAACCTTGGGTCTCGGTCTTGCTGGTGCGATTACCTGTGCTGCCGTACGCATAGCTCGTGACCCTGGGCTGGGTCGGGTTCTTCGCATCGGTGAAGATGTCTTGCGTCAGGCGGTTCAACGCATCGTAAACGTAGTCGCGCGTGTTCAGCGTGCCAGTCTGGTCGTACTCGCGAACCTGCGCCCGCTGACCGTTGGACTTTAGGGTTATTGCCAGTTATTGAAGAAGCAATTGGAATCGCTGCAAGCCAATAACGGCGAGGGTTTCAAGACGCTTCAAATTTCAATCGACACTGCCCCCATCGATACTGTCGATAATTTTATATTTGCATTTCCGACATTCGCTGTTTCACCATTTTCGCCTCATCCCCACGGCGCGCCTCTACCTGCTGGGCAACTTCCTCGACTTGCCCTTTGTACTCAATCGGAAAATAAACTTCCGCTTCATTTCCAGAAACAATCACTGCAAACCCGCTTTTCTTCACAACCGATTTAGCAAAATTATTAGCACTTGTCCACGCCCCACCGTAGCGAGAACTCATTTTCCCTGCTTGGTTATGCTGACACAGTGTATCAAGAACAAATCCCAGATGTTCCATACTAAAGCTCATCACCTTGATCAATGAAAAATGTTTCATTGAACCACCAGTCCAGAATATGGGTGCATCGGTTAGCTCTGTAGGCAGATTACAGACAAGATACCGCCCCTGCTTCTTGAAATGCTCATCAACGAATTGGACGAGTTCCAACAATTCGCGCTTATCGCTGCGCCATTCGACACCGAAAATCGTAACGCCGTCAGCAACACCACAAAGCGGGGCGATGTATTTATTCCTAGTCTCATTCCAGTCATCCCAAATCGGCCAGCTGTCATTATCGTAGGCAATTGGCCTTCGCCAGATGGGATTGCCATCCTTACCCCACCCTTTGAGCATAACTTGGGTCAAAAAAGAGCATTTCTCAAAAAACTGGCTTGGTTTCTCTGCCATGTCAACCGTCCCTTACCTTCTTTGTTGCTTTTCGATCACAGCCCATTCATCTGGGATTTAAAGCGATTCACTTCGTCTGCCATCTTAAAACCAGGACTCACTTCACCACAGACATCGTCAAATATTTGAGAGCCTTCAACCAATACGTTAAACACTTCAAGCAAGCCGCCAGTATCAGCGACACCCATATAGTACGCTATGCCTCCTTTACCATTTGCTCCTTGCCTACCAGCGAATCCTCGCATTTTTAGAAGGATATCCAATAGACCATGGAACTCGTTATGAACTGTCGAATTCAATCCAATGAGCTCCCATTCATCCCAGGTCTTTTTACCGCCTTTCCCGCGCAAGAAGAACGGGATAAAGTGATGCCTAACTTTTCCGAAAACATTATCCACGCCCTTGCAGACATTTTTCAATGCGTTTTTTGCATTATTAAGCTTTGCAATATCATCTTCCCTCCGAAGACTTGAATCAACGGATAGCGCTTCCATCTGTTGGCCCAGTAACACCAACCCGCTCGGATCCGTGGCATTAACAGGATCACCCCCCGCATACGCATATTTGTTCAGCGTAATCGGTTGACTGGGATTGCCTTCAAACGGATCCAGCCCTGTAAACCTGCCCGTGTTGACATCCAGATGTCTGGCTCGATTGTAATACAGCCCCGCCTCAACATCGAACTGTTCGCCCGCAAACAGGAAGTCGTTCTTGGTGGTGCCTGTCTGGCTTTGCAGCGCGCCGTAGTCGTCGTAGTCGTAGTTATCCGTGAGGTTGCCAGTTTGGTCGGTCAGGACTCTGGTGCTGTCCAGCCCGTCGTCGTGGTAGTACGTCCCCTGACCCGCGCGGGTCATCTGAATGCGCTCGATGCCGTAGAGGTAAGTCGTCGTATCGCTGACCGCGCCGAGAGTGAATTTTTCCTGCGCGACCTGCGCATAGGGCAAATTGCTGTCCACCAGATAGGCGACGATCTTGCCATCCGCCGTGGTTTTGCCGACCCTGTTGCCGTTGGCATCATACTGGTAAGTCGCGACGCTGCTTGCCGTCGCCGCGATCCCGCCGCGCTTCACTTCGACCAGACGGTTATTGCTGTCCCACGTGTACAGCGTGGTCTGCGTCGGCTCAACCTTCTGGGTCAGGTTGCCGTTGGCATCCCAGAGGTAGCTGGTGGTTGCGCTGATCGTGCCCGACGTTTTGGTCTCGCTGCTGAGGCGGTCATCCGCGTCGTAGAGGTAGGTCGTGACGGTTTTTGCCAAACCTTGGGTCTCGGTCTTGCTGGTGCGGTTGCCAGTGCTGCCGTACGCATAGCTCGTGACTTTGGGCTGGGTCGGGTTCTTCGCATCGGTGAGGATGTCTTGCGTCAGGCGGTTGAGCGTGTCGTAGGTGCGAATTTATTCGCACGGTTTATTGTTTAAAAAATCAACATCGTGCGAATAAATTCGCACCTACGGTGTGCGCCTAGCCAAGTAGGCTGCGCTGTGCGCACGCGGCATAAAATGAGTGGTGCGCACGGCGCACCCTACTCACTAATCGCACCTACGTCCCTTTCAAAACGTAGGGTGGGCTGACGGTTTTATCGTCTGCCCACGCGGTTTGGACAGCCGCGTGGGCAAAAAACGTGCCCACCCTACTCGGCTGATGACCGCTGCGGTTGAAGTCAGGCGGTGTTCAACGGCGGTGAGGCGGTTGAGCTACCCACGGTCAAAGTGAAATTTGTCAGCGGGACACGATGAAGGTCAATCATGTCGGGCTGATTTTGTTAAACTAAACCGTCTGGCGAATGATGCGTCTAATTTTGATGAGAGGAACAGGGGCTATGCGATACGGCGAATGGAATAAGCAAGTGAGGTTTTCGGTGGTGATATGCGGTTTGCTGTTCACCACGACGGTGTTTTCAACTCCGTTGCCCAAAGGGGTCACCCAAATCACCGAGGCGGAAGGCATACATGAATATCGTTTAAGTAACGGCTTGAAAGTATTGTTGCTACCCGATGCCGCCAAGCCCACGGTCACCGTGAATATCACCTATTTTGTGGGTTCTCGCCATGAAAATTATGGTGAATCAGGCATGGCGCATTTGCTGGAACATCTGGTCTTTAAAGGCTCAAAAAATTTCCCCAATATCACCCAAGAGTTTAGTCGTCGCGGCATCAACTTCAATGGCACAACCTCGTCGGATCGCACCAACTACTTTGAAACCTTTCAGGCCAGCAACGATAATTTGAAATGGGCATTGGAGATGGAGGCCAGTCGCATGGTGACGTCTTTTATTGCCAAAAAAGACTTGGATTCTGAAATGACCGTGGTGCGCAATGAGTTTGAGCGCGGCGAAAACTCACCGTTTGGCGTGTTGTTCAAGCGGCTGCAAAGCGTGGCGTTTGATTGGCACAATTACGGCAACTCGACCATTGGTAATCGCAGCGACATTGAAAAAGTCAAAATCGGCAATTTGCAGGCGTTTTATCATCGCTATTATCAACCTGATAATGCCGCGCTGGTGGTGGCAGGCAAGTTTGATGAAGCCACGACCTTACAGTGGATTAACCAAGCTTTCGGGCCTATTGCCAAGCCTAAGCGCACCTTGCCTGAATTCTGGACAACTGAACCCACGCAAGATGGCGAACGGAGCTTTCTGGTGCGTCGCACGGGGGATGCGCAGATTGTGTTGGTGGCATACAAGTCGCCCAGCGTGCTGCATGGGGACAACGCCGCTTTAGCATTTGCCAACGATATTTTGACCGATACACCGAATGGTCGCTTGCACAAATTATTGGTGGAATCAGGCAAAGCCACCAGCGTGTTTGGCACCGCTTCCGAGGGGTTTGCGCCTGGCTTACAAGTGATTGGGGTCGAAATCAAAAAGGGTGAGGCGGTCGAACCCGTGCGTGACCTGCTGATCGCGGCGATTGAAGACTTTGCTAAAACCCCGCCTACCCCCGCCGAAATGGAGCGGGAGCATCGCAGCTATGCCAATTATTTTGAAAAAGTGATGAACAATCCGCAAAGCTTGGCAATTGGCTTGTCGGAATCTTTGGCATCGGGGGATTGGCGGTTATTTTTGAATAATCGCACGCGCACCACCAACGTGACCGCAGAGCAAGTGGCGGCCGTTGCCGCGCGTTATTTCAAACGCGACAACCGCACGGTGGGCGTTTTTATGCCTGAAGATGCGCCGCAACGGGCGGAAATTCCAGCTGCACCGAGTAGCGAGGAGGTGTTGCGTGACTTTAAACCTCAAGCGGAGATTGCCGCAGGGGAGAATTTTGACCCCGCACCCGCCAACATCAATGCACGGACACAGCAAACCCACATCGGCGGAATTAAGCTAGCCTTGCTGCCTAAAAAGAATCGTGGCGAAACGGTGAGTGTGGCTTTTACCCTACATTGGGGAAATGAGAAAACACTGTTCGGACAATCAGCTGCGGCGGGTTTTGCAGGGGCGATGCTCACGCGTGGCACCCAACAATTTAGCCGCCAACAGCTGGCGGACGAGTTTGATCGCTTAAAAATTTCGGGAGGGATTTTTGGTTTTGAAACGACCAAACCGAATCTGGTCGCGGCGTTGAAGTTGATGGCGAGCGTGCTTAAAACGCCGACTTTTCCTGAAAGTGAGTTTGAGCAATTGCGTAAACAATCACTCACGGACATTGAGTCCAGTCGCAAGGATCCTGATACCTTGGCTTCCGAAGCATTGGAACAGCACTTCAATCATTATCCTAAAGGTGATTGGCGTGCCAACAAAACCACGGATGAACAACTGGCGGAAATCAAGGCGATAACCCTCAAAGAAGTGAAAGATTTCTACACGCAATTTTATGGTGCGTCGCAAGGCGAATTGGCAGTTGTGGGGGATTTTGATCCTGCTGAAGTCCGTCAAACGGTGGGCGAAATCTATGCCGACTGGCAAAGTGGTCAGCCGTATACCCGCTTGCCCATGCGCAACTTTGAGGTTGAAACCGTGCGTCAATTGATTGACACCCCCGACAAGGAAAACGGCACATTTATCGCCCAAATGAATCTGGATAGACGCGATGATGATGCTGATTATCCCGCGCTGATTGTGGCGAATTATTTGTTTGGTGGCGGCGCAGGATTGGATTCGCGCCTGATGCAGCGTGTGCGCCAAAAAGAAGGTTTGTCGTATGGCATAGGATCTTGGTTGAGTATCGGCTCCATAGACCGTGCTGCCTCATTTGGCATTCAAGCCACTGCTGCCCCGCAAAATATGCTGAAAGTTGAAGCCGCCATTAAAAGTGAGCTGGAACGTGCGATAAAAGACGGCTTTACCGCCGCCGAAGTATCGGGGGCTAAATCAGGTCTTTTGCAAAAACGGCTGCAAGGGCGCACCCGTGATGGCGGACTGGCGGGCAGCTGGCGCGGTTATTTGTTCTTAAATCGCACGTTTGAATGGGATCAGACCATGGATGACAAAATTCGCGCCCTCAGTGTGGAGCAAGTTAACGCAGCTTTCCGTCGTGCGATTGTGCCCAGTCAATTGAGTATTATCATGGCGTTCGATCAAGCCAAAGCCAAGGCGGCTAGCAAGTAGATTTGCTTTGTAAGTGGTTGCGTACAAATAATTGGGTATTGAGTTGTTAGTCGTTAGTTTTTAGTTGGCGGAGTGAAAGGTTTTTCTCATCCGCTTGAATATATTGTGAAAAATATAGCACCAAGCAGATTCACAGCATTAACTAGCGACTAATAACTAACGACTAACAGCTTAAAATACCCGAAAATTTAGGCGCGGGTGCTTATATCTCACACACACGCACGAACGGTTTGGTCGTGCGTGTGGCATTTAATTCACAAGGTATGGGCAGGATGAAAACGTTATCGCTAGACAAGATTTTACAATCGCAAGGTTTTGGTTCGCGCAAATGGTGCGGGGAGTTGATCGCATCAGGCGAGGTGACGGTGGCGGGACAAGTCATCACCGATAAAAAAGCCGTGTTTTCCACGGAAAACTTGCAGTTCACTTTGTATGATGAACCCTGGCAGTATCGTGAACAGGTTTATCTGGCATTGCACAAACCCGCCAACTTTGAATGCTCGCGCAAACCCAGCCACCACCCTGGTGTGCTGAGCTTATTGCCTGAACCGTTTCGTGCGCGCGATGTGCAACCTGTGGGGCGGCTAGATCATGACACCACGGGATTGCTGCTGATGTCGGATGACGGAGCCTTTATTCATACTCAATCTTCGCCCAAGTATCACGTCCCTAAAGTCTATCTTGCCACCACCGCAGACCCGATTACCCCAGAACTGATCGCCCATCTATTGGCGGGCGTTATCTTGCACGACGACCCTGTGCCTTGCGCCGCACTACGTTGTGAAATGCGTGACACCCATCAACTCGAAATCGTGCTGGAGCAAGGCAAATACCATCAAGTCAAACGGATGTTAGCCGCTGCGGGCAATCACTGCGCCCAACTTTGCCGCGTACAAATCGGTGGACTCACGTTAGAAGCGTTAGGCTTAGCACAAGGCGAATGGTGCTATTTGGACGCGACTGCCTTGACGTTGCTGGTTGCAACATAACACCTCCTCGCGGCCGCTTATCCCCCTACTCACTTTAATTTTGCGTAGTGGGTAATCCACAAAAACTTAGGTATGGGTGCTTATGGTTTTACAGACCGCACGCGTTCATCGCGCCATCTATTGCCGATGACCGATTGACGGGTGTGTCGCCAGTTATTGCCTGAAATGACTAGCGTAGCGTGCCGATGTAGCGACCTGTTGCGACTTTCTCTTCGACTTTGGCGGATGGTGCTTTAATCATGCCAAAATAGTTCATCAAGTTGACGACGACCAGCACGAGTTCTGGGTTGTCGGCATTACTGAGTTCTTGCAGCATGCGCTTGGCGTATTCCATGTCCTCGCACATTTTGACCAGATCAATATTGACTCCAGCCTGTTTAGCAAAAGTTTTTAGCCTTGCAAGCAAGGCTAGGGTGGTTGGTTCAAGCATTTTTGACTCCCTGTTGTTAACTTATTGTTTTTATTTCAACTTCTCCCCGCTTGCTACTATTTCTATCACGACACTTCTATCACTACATTTCAATCCACGCACGCCAGTACAATGCCAATGGCGTTCAGGGGATCATCGGTCAAGCTGAGGCAATGTTCGCCGCCGCCAACCAAATACAGATTAAATTTTTCGCACTTTACAGCGGGGGAGAGTCGGGCGGGCATGTCGTCGTCGCTGCACAGGGTGAAGCGTAGGTTAGACCACGTTTGTTTTAACGTGGTTAAACTGGCTTCGTTTAAGTCACCCAGCGCGGTCGCAGTGTGGGCGATTTGGGCGAGGGTTTCGGGGGTAATCATGGCTTAGTCTTCTTCTGTATCGGCAAATTGGCGCAAGGATTTCGCTTCCACGCCCAGTATTTTAGCCAGCCAAGGTGGAGGCGCATCGAGCACGGCTTGTAAGCGTTGCAGCGTTAAGCGCACTTTGCCGCCTTCAGGCGACTTCACGGGATGAATGTTGGCGCGCACGGCTTTGGCAGCGGCAGGCCCGCCGATAGATTGCACATAGACAATTTGGCAGTCTTTGATCAGATTGGCGCGGGCGACATTTTTGTCTTCGGCTTCGTCAGTCAGGCTGGTGGAACGCACTTCAATTAGGCGAACTTCGTCACGCCCGACTTGATAAATCAAAAAGCGTGGGCAAGAGCCAAAGTGACCGTCGAGATTTTCTTCGGTATTGGACGCAACCGCGACGCGCAAACTGCCTGGCATATCGCCTTCGACATAAGCGGTCGGCGCGGGCAAGCTTTCGTCCTCGTCAGAAACGCCCCATAAATGGCGCACAGCCAATTTGATCGACGCATTGTCCACATCGGGATCAACGGTTTCTTCGCCAGACAGGATCAGTTTGACATCCGCCACGGTCACCTTAGCCAGCTTTTCTTCGGTGATGGGCAAGCCGAGTTGGTCGCCTAACTTTGCCGCAAACGCAGCCGCATTCACGTCGGCAAGCACGCGCGCAGCCTGTGCGATACGCAAGGCTGCTGTTTTGGTGATGACAGTGGTCGTGGTCATGGTTGCTCCTTAAATTCGGTGAAAAAGTGAAAGGTGAAACATGATGGAAAGGACACTACGTATTCAATCACCCTCTCCTTAACCCTCTCCCGCAAGCGGGCAAGGGAATCCATGCTCCCCCTCATCAAATCCCCTCCCCTGGCAGGAGGAGGGTTAGGGTGATGGTTGAACTCGTCGCACGGATGCAAACTTTCAACCCCCATCCCAGCCTTCCCCCTGCTAGGGGGAAGGAGTATTACACTTGCGTAATACAGCCCTTAATCGGGCAAACTTTCACGCATTGGGGTTTTTTAAATTCCCCTTCGCATTCGGTACATTCACTTGCATTGATGACGGTTACACCTTTTTTGGTGCTGATTGAAGCCGTTGGACATTCAGGCTCGCAATCCCCACAAGAAGTGCACAAATCTGCATTGATTTTCATTGCCATGATGGTCTCCTTAATTTGATGTGAAACGATTAACGTGAAATGTGAAGCGGTGGGTATGCGACGCTTTGTTTCACGCTTCACTTTTCACCGTTATTCAGCCGCATCCAAACGTTTAGCACGCAGGGAAATCGGCAATTTTGCGGGTGCAGGCTGAGGCTCAATGTAATAACTCCCACCGTTGTTCAGCTTAATCTCACCGCCCCATTTTTCGGGGGTGTTGAACTCCATCGACACGATGTCGTCCTCAAGATCGCGCTTGGGCAGATAAAACACATACTCGGTCTTGCTACCACGTTGAACCATAATGTTAGCCATTTTTTTGCTCCTTTTGGTTGCTCCCTCTCCCCTTGGGAGAGGGGTGGGGTGAGGGCTTTTTCTAGCAAAAGCAACCCTCACCCCCAGCCCCTCCCCCAGCGGGGGAGGGGAGTTTTACTAGCGCACCAAATCGTGGTTGTAGTCGGTGGTTCCCATGCCGCGTGTATCTTCGTCCAGTTTTTCCAACACTGCGTTAGTCAGTGTGGTCAACATTTGCATCGCGCCTTCGTAGCCTAATGTTGTGGCACGGTGAAGGTGATGACGGTCAAAGATCGGGAAGCCGATACGGATCAATGGCACTTCAAACTCTTTACCTTTATGCAAAGTATCGCGTTGGATGAACTTAGCGTAAGAGTTACCGATCATGAAGTCAGGCTTCTCAGTCAACACCAGTGAACGGAAGTGCCACAAGTCAGCACCTGCAAACAACTGGGTGTTTTTGCCGTAAGGTGTTTCATCCAGCATCTTTTGCATGGCTTTTGTCCACTTCTTGCTGCCGTTGTTGCACAACACATGTAATGGTTCAATGCCTAACTCAGTCAAGAATTTGGTCATACCCAGTGTGAAGTCAGGATCACCGTACAAGCTGATTTTCTTACCGTGCAACCAAGTGTGACTGTCGGTCATCATGTCCACAAAGCGACCACGTTCCTTCACCAAAGAAGCGGGGATAGCTTTGCCTGTCACTTCAGAAACTTTCATCAACCACTCGTCAGTCCATTCCAAGCCCATCGGAATGTTCAACTTAGGCACTTCATGTTTCCAAGTTTGATCAACAAATTTCTTGGTTTTTTCCAGTTGCATCGGTTGCATCAAGAAAGTGGTCGTTGCATTCGCAGCATCTTTCACTTCATCTTGTGTGGTACCACCCGCATACATACGGAATTGACCATCAGCAGGCGTATCCAACACTTCGGTAGGATCGCACAACATGGTGTGTGCTACGCCCATTTCATCCAACATGCGATGAATGACGCGGTAGTTGCCGAGGTAGGTTTCAAACCCTGGGACGATATTGATCTTGCCGTTTGAGCCGATCACTTTGCCTTCCATGGTATTGCGTGTGAAATAACCAATGATGCCTTCAAACATATTGTCCCAACCTGTCACGTGCGAACCCACGAAAGACGGGGTATGCGCGAACGGTACTGGGTAGTCTTCAGGGATATTGCCCGCTTTTTTCGTATTACGAATAAAGGCGTTCAAATCATCACCAATCACTTCTGCCATACAAGTGGTGGACACCGCAATCATGTCTGGTTTGTACAGTGCTTTCGCATTTTCCAAGCCGTCGATCATGTTCTTTTGACCACCAAAAACCGCTGCGTCTTCAGTCATGGAATCTGACACGCAAGAGATAGGTTCACGGAAGTGACGGTTAAAGTAAGTACGGAAGTAAGCCACGCAACCTTGAGAACCGTGTACGTAAGGCATGGTCTTTTCAAAGCCAATTGCGCACAGCACAGCACCTAAAGGTTGGCAGGCTTTCGCAGGATTGACCGTCAACGCTTCACGTTTGAAGTTCAATTCACGATATTCCATCGTGGTTGTCCAAGTGAAGGTATCTTGCACTTTGGCCGCGTCAAAGCGTTCTTCAAAGTTATCCTGTTTATTACTCAGCGATTCCTTGTATTCGTCCTGACGGAAGAGTGGATAACAAGGTTTGATGTCATCAGCTTGTTGCATTTTTATCTCCTTAGCCGCACTGCTCATGCGCAGATGTCGGCATAGATTGATGGGTGGACGGCGTTACCGCCGACTTTTTCTTAACTTCTTGCCCCCTAGCAGGCATCAATATCTACACAACGCTCCACCTTGCTATATTCCCTCCCCCTAGCAGGGGGAGGGTTAGGGTGGGGGTTGAAATCGTCGCACGGATGCAAACCCTCAACCCCCATCCCCGCCTTCCCCCTGCTAGGGGGAAGGAGCAAGCCATCCATGATTTTATTTGCAAATCACTATGTTAGCGTAATTGTGTGAATACCCATGCCGAGCAGCGGGAGGGAACGTTACGCTGCTTTTTTGGCTGCTTCTGGTTCAGCTTGCTTCAACCAAGGAGCGGTAATCTTGCTCCAGCATGGGTTGTTCAAGGTCATGTCCATGTCGCGAGCAAAGATGGCAAAGCCGTCATAGCCGTGGTATGGACCAGAATAATCCCAAGAGTGCATTTGGCGGAAAGGCACGCCCATCTTTTGGAAGATGAACTTTTCTTTAATGCCCGAACCGACCAAGTCTGGCTTGACGCGTTTCACAAACTCTTCAAATTCAAAGCCTGTCACATCGTCATAAATCAGCGTCGCATTGCCCATGTCTTTGATGGTACGGTCGTAATCGTCGTTATGACCGAATTCATACCCAGTACCGACCACTTCCATGCCCAAATCTTCATAAGCACCGATCACGTGACGTGGACGTAAACCGCCGACGTACAACATGACGCGTTTGCCTTCCAGACGTGGTTTGTACTTGTCGATTACCGCTTGCATCAGGGGTTGGTACTTCGCGATCACGCGTTCAGCACCTTCCTTGATTTTGTCATCGAACAATGCAGCAATTGCACGCAAGGATTCAGCCACTTTGGTAGGACCGAAGAAGTTGTATTCCATCCAAGGAATGCTGTACTTTTCTTCCATGTGACGTGCGATGTAGTTCATCGAACGGTAGCAGTGGATCAGATTGACCTTAACGTAAGGTGTCTTTTCCATTTCCGCAATCGTACCGTCGCCTGACCATTGAGCCACAACGCGCAGACCCATTTCTTCCAACAAAATACGGGAAGACCATGCGTCACCGCCGATGTTGTAATCGCCGATTACAGCGACATCGTAAGGTGTACCTTCAAATGCCTTGCCTTCACGGCGTGGCAATACCCAGTCACGGATCGCGTCATTGGCGATATGGTGACCCAAGGATTGTGACACCCCACGGAAACCTTCGCAGCGCACAGGCACGACTGGCTTGTTGATTTCTGCGGTAGTTTTCTTCGCCACGGCTTCGATATCGTCGCCAATCAGACCGATTGGGCATTCGGATTGAATCGAAATACCTTTGTTCAAGGGGAACAAAGCTTCGATTTCCAGCATGACTTTGGCAAGCTTTTTGTCGCCGCCGAACACAATGTCTTTTTCCTGAAAGTCAGAGGTAAAGTTCATTGTGCCGAAAGTGTTCACGCCTGTCGTACCGACGTAATAATTACGACGACCCGCGCGGGAGTATTGACCACAACCCACAGGACCGTGGGAAATGTGGATCATGTCTTTGATCGGCCCCCACACCACGCCTTTAGAGCCAGCGTATGCGCAACCACGAATGGTCATCACGCCAGGCAAGGACTTACGGTTGGAGGTGATACATTTTTTGGATTGTTCGATAGATTGATCGTTGACTGCCAAATGTTTTGCGCGATCTTTCTTGGCTTTTTCGGGATAAACCTCAAGCACCTCTTGAATCAGTGCTTCGGTTTCTTCGCGTGTTAATGCAGACATTTCGTTCTCCTTTAATGACCCACCCATATGTGGAGTCTGTCAGGGTTAGATGCGTATTTCCGTAAGCGGGCTTACATCCGACACGGCTTTCGTAGGTTGGGTTGAGCGTAGCGAAGCCCAACAAATGCTCATGGTAAATGTTGGGCTTCGTGCCTCAACCCAACCTACGACTACTGAATTAAGCAGCGATTTCGCTGGCTTTTTTGCCGATGATGGAGGTGTCTTCGACTTCCATAATGCCGAATTCCATCAACAAGGCTTCCAGTTCGTCCATGGTGATAGGAGTCGGAATAACGAACTTCTTGTTATTCACGATCTTGTTCGCCAAAGCACGATACTCATCAGCTTGTTTGTGGGTTGGATCGTATTCGATCACGGTCATACGACGAATTTCAGCGTGTTGCACTGCATTAGCACGAGGAATGAAGTGAATCATTTGTGTGCCTAACATGCGTGCCAGTGCTTCGATCAATTCATCTTCGCGGTCAGTTTGACGGCTGTTGCAGATCAAACCTGCCAAACGCACGCTGCCAGAGTTCGCATATTTCACGATACCTTTAGCAATGTTGTTAGCCGCATACATCGCCATCATTTCGCCAGAGCAAACGATGTAGATTTCTTGTGCTTTGTTTTCACGAATGGGCATCGCGAAACCACCGCAAACCACGTCACCCAACACGTCGTAGAACACGAAGTCGAGTTCGTCGTCGTAAGCGCCTTCTTCTTCCAAGAAGTTAATCGCCGTAATCACACCACGACCCGCACAACCCACGCCTGGCTCAGGACCACCTGATTCCACGCATTTGATGCCGCCGTAGCCTACCGACAAAACGTCTTCTAATTCCAGATCTTCCACGCTACCTGCTTCAGCAGCCAATTCCATCACGGAGTTTTGTGCTTTGGAGTGCAAAATCAAACGTGTTGAGTCTGCTTTAGGATCGCAGCCAACGATCATTACTTTCTTGCCAGATTCCGCAAGTGCGGCTACCAGATTTTGGGTGGTGGTCGATTTACCGATGCCGCCCTTCCCGTAAATTGCGCATTGACGCAGTGCCATGTTAATCTCCTAAGAGTTGCAAAAAAAAATGCGATTAAAAAAACTTGTTGCTCGCACCTCTATCATCGCAAGCTCCATGCCACGCGCGGTTAAAACGCTTAATACATTGAAATGTCAGGATAAATTATTTTAACCTCGCCCACATTGGTCGTATTGAAACACGACAAAGCAGATACCTTTGTCGCAGTGCCGACAACAACATCCGAAAATATGAGTCTCGCACAACGGGGGCATACCGTCCCCGCGCCCCCGCCCCTACTCGCAGGAGGAGAGGGGAATCTTGCACAGGAGAACGAGCGCGAGGGCAATATCCTGTCCCTCGCTTTACCTCACATGGCATGTTTGTCGTTCAACCATTGTCAGCTTCCCGCCCTGATTTTGGGCAGCCTCACCTTTCAACACCGCCCCACCGCACTTGAGCTAGACGGGGTCGCACAACTGCATCACGGCTTTTTTAATCTACTTTCTCATCTAAATGAGGTCGCTGAGCGCGTTCAAGCCTTTACCTTACATATGAATGCCGCCTTCTATCTTGACCAACCCGAACAAGCGGGCTACTCGCCGCAGACGATCAACAAGCGGCAAAAAGCCGACTATTTGCGCATGGTACAAGGATGGAGTTTTGATGCCGATGGGCGGGAGGGGGCTGCGCTAAAAGGTTGGGTCGAGTCGCGTTTTGGCTTGCTGCCGCGTTATCACGCGGGGGTCATTCGTGATTTTTCAGGCGAGGCGTATCAGCGTTATCTGGAAATGCGCGCCACCGCGCTATGCGGCACCAACGCGTTGGAGTCACAACTGGATTTGCTGTATAGCTATTGTCAACACGAACTAGCGCGACAATATCCCAACGAGACCCATCTCACCTTATATCGCGGGGTAAACCGCATGGACGACTACGAAACACTCGCGACGTTAGATCACAAACGTCGCGTAGTGCTGTTGAACAACTTGAATTCATTCACGGCTAACCGCGAACGCGCCGACGAATTCGGCGACTATCTGCTCACCGCCCGCGTCCCGCTCGCCAAGATTTTTTGCTATGCCCGCTTATTGCCGAATATGTTATCAGGCGAGGACGAATACACGGTGATAGGGGGTTTGTATGAAGTAGAAATTGCAGCGTATTGATGGTCTTACCACGCTTAAGTACCAGTATATAAATTTTCGGGTATTTTAAGCTGCTAGTCGTTAGTCGTTAGTTTAATGGTGCAAATCTGTCCCGCACTATATTTTTTACAATATATTCAAATAGATAATGATAAATTTTTTACTCCGCAAACTAAAAGCTAACGACTAGAGACTAACAACTCAATACCCAATTACTTGTACATAACACCTTATCGCTCAAACAACGCTTGCAAGGTAATATCTGCATGACCTTCCAGTTGTTCCACACACCCCGCTAACCAGCTTTGTAGCGGATCGGGATCGGATTCAGCTTCGTCGATGAGTGACTTACGATCTAGCACAAACACTTTGAGCAATTCCGCCGCACAAATATGGCGCGGATCACGCATCAATATCCAGCCTTGTTGTTCGGTTTTACAGACCATATCCGCACCTTGCAACCGCTCTAAGATAATTTCCAGCTGGTCATAACCTAGTCCTAAGGCATTGGACAACATCGGAAAAGTAGTTTCTTTGCCGATGATTAAACCATCTGACATGATTTTTAACAAACGCAATGCGTCCAACATTTGCACCACAGGGGGCAAGTGTCTTGCGGGGGGTTTGCGCCAATAAGACAACGAAGCGGCGACCACGGCACCTAGCAAAATGGTGATCCACGACAGGTAAATCCACATCAAAAAGATTGGAATGGTGGCGAATGCGCCATAAACCAAGGTGTAAGTTGGGAAGTTCTTGATATAAAGCCCGAACATCGCGTTCATGCTGCCAAATAAAACGGCTGCCAAGACTGCCCCTATCAGCGCGTGGCTAAACGGAACATAGCGATTCGGTACCAGTTGAAATAACAACGTAAATGCCAAGGTGGTGAACAATATTGGCAATAGCTTTAGCACGGCGACCCCCACAAAGGGGATGTGTTGCACATAGCCCATCGACAAGCCCACCAACCAAGAAGACAACGATAAACTCGCGCCGATCAACAAAGGGGCGAGGGTCAATACCGCCCAATACACCACCAATTTTTTGAACAACGCGCGAGGACGTGCCACGCGCCAAATCAGATTAAACGCGTTGTCGATGGTCAACATCATGCTCATCGCGGTCACAACTAAAAACACAATTCCCACTGCGGTTAGGCGCGTCGCACTTTCGGTAAACTGCTGCATATACTTCGCAATCACCTCAGCCGTCGAGGCGGGCATCATGTTAGCCTCCATGTAATCCTTAATTTGAGCCGAGAAATTTTCAAAGACAGGAAAGGCGGCGAACATGGTCAGCGCGATGGTAATGAGCGGTACGATAGACAACAGCGTGGTAAAAGTCAGATTGGCAGCAATCTGCAAGCAGCGATCATAGATAAAGCGCGTCACCACTAAACGGCCTAATACCTGCACATCGTGCCAATTTTGTTGTAGCTTGTTTTGCATCATGAAAATCCTAGATAAGGTATTGTGTACAAGTAATTGGGTGTTGAGTTGTTGGTCGCTAGTCGTTAGTTTTTAGTTGCTGGAGTGAAATGTTTTTATCATCTATTTGAATATATTGTAAAAAAATATAGTGAGGGCAGCT
>JBASWK010000062.1:0-2259 GCA_049276435.1 Gallionella sp.
ACTATACGCTCCTACCTAGCCACCCTGCACAAACAAGGTGCAAATATCTTCGATGCGCTAATCCAAACCTTCCGTGAATCCCCGCCCCCACCCCGCTTTGCTTGAGAGGGGGCTGAGTAGTTACAAAGATGTCTATTTAAACAATAACCATTCTAACAATGGATGTCATTTCAACGGCTCGACAGAACTAGCTTTTGAACTTCAAAAACAACAATTGATTATCGAGTTAAAAGACAAGGAACTTGCCATGAAAGACAGGGAAATTGAAAATTTAAAAGAAATCCTTGCTTTGTTGAAAAGACTCCCCAGCGAACAGCCCGCGTAGGATGTGCCGACAGGCGCATCTATCAAAAGAATGCCAAAAAATCAGAATTGCAGGGTGGATAAGCATCGCGCATCCACCTGATTTATTAGGGAAAATGGTGGATGCGCTGCGCTTATCCACCCTACGCCTTCCCCGTCTGAATCCCTAATCCAAAGGGATCAACTTCACATTTAATTTCCCAAAGCCATGCCACGTCGCTCAGGCATTAAGTTAGCCGACCTCCCTCCATAAAGTGAATCACTATGACCCTCGACACCTTACAACCGCGCTCGGTCTGGGCGCATTTTGCGACACTTTGCGCTATCCCCCGCGCTTCATTACAAGAAGCGGCTTTGGTTGAACATCTGATTGCGTGGGCGCAAGCGCGCAACATTGCCGCCACCGTTGATGCCGTGGGCAATCTGATTTTGAGCAAGGCTGCCAGTGCGGGGTGCGAGACGCAAGCGGGGGTGATTTTGCAAGGTCATCTGGATATGGTGTGCCAAGCCAATTCAGGCACGGCGCATGATTTCGAGCGCGATGCGATCCGTGTGACGATAGAGGATGGCTGGGTCATCGCCAAGGACACGACGCTGGGTGCGGACAATGGCATCGGCGTGGCACTCGCGCTGGCTGCGCTGGAAGCACCTGACTTGGTTCATCCCGCGTTGGAAGTACTGCTGACGATTAACGAAGAATCGGGCATGGATGGTGCACGCGGTTTGGTGTCGGGGACGTTGCAGGGCAAAACGCTGATCAATTTGGATACGGAGGAATGGGGACATTTCTATCTGGGCTGTGCGGGCGGGGTGGATGTGACGGTGCGCCATGAGGCGTTGCAAGCAACCGTGCCGCAGGATTACGCCTTGCTGCGCTTTGAAGTATCGGGATTGCGCGGCGGTCATTCTGGCATCGACATTCATCTGGGGCGCGGCAATGCCATCAAATTGCTGGTCGAAACGTTGCGTGATTTGTCTGCGCATGCCGACCTTCGATTGATCGAAATGGTCGGCGGCACGGCGCGCAATGCCATTCCCCGCGAGGCGTTTGCGGTCTGCGCGCTGCCTGTTGCCATCGCGGCAAACATCGACGAATGGGTGCAACATCGTCATGCCGCTTGGCGAACACGTTTTGCGGCAGTCGATGCGCAGGTGTCGTTCGTCTGCCAGCACGATGACTCGATACCTGACCTTGCCTTGGTCAATGCGGAACGGGATAGCTTACTGGCGTTTCTCGATATTGCCGCCAATGGCGTGGCGCAACGCAGCGAGGACTTTCCCGATGTGACCGACACGTCCAGCAATCTCGGCGTGGTGGCACTGGCACAAGGCACATTCAACGCCACCTTCAAAGTGCGTTCACTGGAGGATGCCCGCGCCGATGCCTTGGCGGACAAACTGGTCGCACATGCCCGCAGCTATGCACTTAAAGCCGAAAAGGGCGGGGCTTACCCAGGCTGGACACCGAATCCCGCGTCCCATTTGCTGGAAAGATGCCAACAAGTCTATGCCGCAGAATTCGGTCAACCCGCCAGTTTGCAAGTCATCCACGCAGGACTGGAATGCGGCCTACTCGCCGCCAGTCACCCGCATTTGGACATGATCTCATTCGGCCCCAACATACGCGGCGCACACGCCCCAGGTGAACGGGTAGAAATAGAATCTGTGGCACACTGCTGGCAATTGTTGCAAGCAGTGTTACAAGCACTGGCAACGGATTGATTTTTAGATAACATATTGATTTCAAATTTAAATCATAGTAAAGCTACTCAGCAATTCTCAATTCAAAATACTGGTTCTATGTGATTTACACTGGGTGAAACAAGACCCCCTCCCCTTCAAGGGGAGGGTTGGGGTGGGGATGGGGTAGAGATGAAAGCTCAAACAAACAGCACGATCATCGGCAGGCAACTTCAGCGAACACTGCGCTGCCACATGACCGATGCGGAAATACGG
>JBASWK010000063.1:0-48612 GCA_049276435.1 Gallionella sp.
CTCCCTCCCCTTCAAGGCATAAGTATCTACACATCTTAATTTATTTAATAATCATTGAGTTATATGTGTTTTTTATTGCCATTGCAAACTAAACGCTATGTGGGAGCGCAATTTATTGCGCGATAGCCTCTTGCAACACCATTCGCGCAATAAATTGCGCTCCTACATTCCCTGATTTTTAGTTAAATTTCAATGAGTTAAAAGTTGTGTAGATACCTATGCCTTCAAGGGGAGGGCTGGGGTGGGGATGGGGTAGAGTCGGTAGTCGGTAGGGTGGATAAGCGTAGCGCATCCACCTGAATATATGGTAAAAAATGGTGGATGCGCGCAGCTTTATCCACCCTACACATTCATTTTTGCACTCACTGACGAATCGAAAACACACGAAAACTTAGAAGCAACCACTTAATGTCAGCGTGTTTTATAGCGGACAGGATGACGAGGTGGTTTTATAAAACGGCTGCCTCAAGTCGCGAGCTTTTCCAGCTTTTGCCCCACGCAGTTTTCCAGTGCGTCGCAGGCAGCCCCGACCAGGGGAATGATGCAATCGGGTTGAATTTCCAATAGCGGTTGCAGCACAAAAGCGCGCAAGTGCATTTGGGGATGGGGGATGGTCAAGCCGTGTTCGTGTAGCTGCACATGGTCATACAGCAACACGTCTAAATCCAAGGTGCGCGGGGCGTTGCGGAAGGTGCGTTCGCGCCCGTGTTGGTGTTCGATGTCCAGTAGGGCGTTGAGCAAATCGTGCGGGGCTAAGTCTGTGGCGATTTTTGCCACGGCATTGACGAAATCAGGTTGGTCTAAATAGCCGATGGGCGCGCTGCGGTAAAACGAGGAATAGGACAACAAACAGCTATGCGGCAATTGGTCAATTTGCAGCAAGGCTTGCTGCAATTGCTGTTGCGGTCGCGCTTGGTTGCTGCCTAACCCGATAAACGCGATGGGCATTATTCAGTCGCTCCTGCCGCAGCGGGTTTTTTACGCGGTTTGCGGCGACGTTTTTTGTCAGCCGCCCCTTCAGGTTGCAGCATTTCTTTTTGGCGATCCGCGCTGGCATCTTGGAATTCATCCCACCACAGCCCCAAATCATCCGACACTTCGCCGCTGGCGCAGCGCAATAACAAAAAGTCGAATCCTGCGCGGAAACGCGGTTGTTCTAATAAGCGGAACGGGCGTTGTCCTGCGCGTTGGTCAAAGCGTTGTTGCAATAACCAGATTTCTTTCATCACCGCATCGTGGCGATGGGGAATGGCAAGTTGTTGTTTTTGTTTGGCTAAAACTTCATCCATCGCTTCGTGCATCGCGCCGATGGGGCGGTCACCGCGTTTGACGCGCAGATTCCAAGCCGCTAACACTTCATGCCATAACAACGCGGCAAACAAAAAGGCGGGGGAAACGGGTTTGTCTTGAGCAAGGCGTTCGTCGGTGTTGCGCAATGCCAACATGATGAATTTTTCGCCCGTGGGTTGCGCCCAAATCACATCCAACAGCGGCAACAAACCATGATGCAAATTCATATTACGCAATTGTTGGATACACGCGACGGAATGCCCAGACAGCAGCATTTTCAAGACTTCGTCCAACAAACGCGCTTGCGGCACGTTGTCCAACAAGCCTTTCATTTCATCAATCGGCGCGGCGGTTTTGGCTTCGATTTTCATGCCCAATTTGGCGGACAAGCGCACGGCGCGCAACATCCGCACGGGGTCTTCACGATAGCGCACGTTAGGCAGCCCAATCATGCGCAAAATCAGCTTTTCGGTATCGGCATAACCGTGGTGATAATCGTGAATTTCTTGCGTGGCGGGGTCGTAATACAGCGCGTTGGCGGTGAAATCACGCCGTGCCGCATCTTGTTCCTGATCGCCAAATTCGTTATCGCGCAGTAAACGCCCATGCTCATCGGCTTGGGCATCTTCGGCATCGACCATGCGGCGGAAGGTGGAAACTTCCACCACTTCTTCACCAAACATCACGTGCACCAAGCGGAAACGTCGCCCAATGATGCGCGCACGGCGAAACACGCGGCGCACTTCCTCAGGCGTGGCATTGGTCGCCACATCAAAATCCTTAGGCTTTTTGTGCAATAACAAATCCCGCACCGCCCCGCCCACCACAAAGGCTTGATAGCCCGCTGCTTGTAAACCATCGGTCACTTTTTGTGAGCCATAACTAATTTGGTCGCGTGCCACACCATGCGAAGCAAACGGGATAATGCGCGCATTCCCCACGTTTTTGGCTTTGTTGGATCGACGAAAGACGCGTTTCAGAAATCTTTTGATCATATTGAAAGAAATAACCTTTTGAAGCGTGGACTGCCCACGCGAAGCGGATTATACACGCTGACACCGTCCTAGCCCGCGCTCGCAGCATTGTCTAAAACAAATACCTTGCGCTTAAGTTGCTGATCTGGCGTTTTCGTGCATGATCCCCTCACAAAATGCGCGCGCAGGATTCTGCTTGCGCGACGTTAAAAATGGCGATAAGATAGTAATTGATTACTTACTTGTGCGTATTGAAGCGGGCGAAGGTCTCGCGGTTTAATCACCTATTTTGGAGGGAAGTATGAATCAAGCAGTCATCAAACGCCGTTTATCAACCGAAGAACGACAAAGTGAAATTATCCGTGTCGCGGTGCATTTGGCGGCGGACAAAGGCATCGACAGTGTGACCACGCAAGATATGGCAGACGCGATGAATGTCTCGCAAGGGGCGATTTTTAAGCATTTCCCGACTAAAGACGACATCTGGTTTGCCGTGATTCATTGGATACGCGGGCGGCTGATGACGGTGCTAGACAAAGCGGCATCCGAGGCGACAGACCCGCTGCACGCCATTGAGTGCATGTTTTTCGCGCACATTGCCTTTATCAGCAAACATCCCGCCATTCCGCGTTTGTTGTTTTCCGAGATGTTGCATAAAAAAAACAGCAAGTTACGCGATTTGATTCAAGAAATTATCTCAGGTTATGAAAACAAAGTGAGTAATTTACTGGAAAGTGCGAAGCAGCAAGCCTTAGTCGCCGCCGATCTCGATAGCCAACATGCCGCTGTGTTGTATATCGGCATGATTCAAGGGTTGTTTCTGCAAATTTCCATTTTCGGCGGTAAGCGCACGATGTTAGCAGAAGCCCAAAAAACCTTCCCGATTTACCTGCACGGTATTAAAAAACGTCAGGATGATCTTTAATTTTTAACCCCCCTGAAAGGCATTCATCATGAAAAACTGTAAATTAAGCTGGAGTTTAGTCGCCGTGTTATCCATTGTTGTCGCGTTGTTGGGCTATAAATTTACCGTCGGCGAGGTCGAGTCTTCTGATGATGGGCGCACGGCGGTGATGTTGAGCAAAGATGAACGCAATATGGTGTTGCTGGAAATGCGTACTTGGCTGCAAAGTTCGCAAGGTATTTTGGCGGCGGCAGCCCAGAAAGATTTTGCCGCTGTAAGCCTTGCCGCCAAAGCCTCAGGCATGGGCGCGGAAGCGGGAACGCCAGGTTCTTTATTTAGAAAACTGCCTGTAGAAATGAAAAAACTGGGCTTTGACACCCGCCAAAAATTTGACCAAATTGCCGCTGACGCAGCCAAAAGCCAAGACAGCAACCTCGTTGTGACCCAATTGAGTGAGGCAATGAACAATTGCATCGCCTGTCATGCGACTTATCGCTTTGTGGAAGTGGCTAAGTAGTTGAGCAGCATCCGCAATGGGGGGCGGAACCTTCACTGAGGCGAAGAAAGTGGTCAGCTATTTTTCATGCGCGCAACCAGTAATTCTCATTTTGACCGTAGGTACGAATTCATTCGTACGGCTTCTCGTGAATAAGGCAAGTTTCGTCGCGTTTTTCGCCCTTTCGGGCGATGTACGAATTTGTCGTACCCACAAAAACCTGCTGTTTAGCCAAAATGAGAATTGCTGTTACTTGATGGCGAATCCACGTTACGGATTGACAAGGTAAACTATAATCCACCTATGTTAAACACCATCGCCGAACTCCCCGCTTATCGCACCGTTGCTGAAAAACATCTGTCTGACGACGAACGGAAAGCAATTATTGATTATCTCGCCGAATATCCCAAGGCGGGAGATGTCATGCGCGGCACAGGCTGGGTGCGGAAGTTGCGTTGGGGGAAAGGCGGTCGCGGCAAAAGTGGCGGCGTGCGGGTGATTTATTGCTTTCATGACGAACGTTTGCCGTTGTATTGATTGACCTTATTTGCCAAAAATGAACAAGCCAATTTGACGATGAAAGCGCGCAACCTGCTTGCCAACTTGGTTGATACACTCGTCGCCACGGCACTGGAGAGGAAACCATGAAAGCATTTGACCGTATTCGCGAAGGGCTAGAACAAGCGATTAGCCACGCAGCAGGGGAATCTGTGGAGGCTGTCATTCATCGCCCACGCATCCAAAATGTAAAAAGCATTCGTGAAAAAACAGGCTTGACCCAAGCCGAATTCGCCGCCCGTTGCCGAGTCAGCATCAACACATTACGCCACTGGGAACGCGGCGACCGCCAACCTCGTGGCACGGCAATGGTGTTGTTGCAATTGGTTGAGCGGCATCCGCAATGGGTGGTGGAAAGCCAACCATGATGTGCTGTGGCAGTGCGATCATTAGGCAAAGTATTCGCCCAACTCGCGACACCCTTTTAGGAGAATGACATGAATGTTTCGCTACGCCTCCCTGACGATCTTTCCAATCGCTTGCAAAATCTGGCGCAATTGACTGGACGCAGCAAGACTTTTTATATGCTGGAAGCCATCCGCGACCACTTGGACGACCTCGAAGATTTATATCTCGCCGAACAACGCTTGATTGAGAATCGAGCAGGGCGTAGTGCTGCGCACACCTTAGACGACGTGGAGCGCGACCTTGGCTTGGCGAATTGAAATTGACGACGCAGCCAAAAAAGAATTGGCAAAGTTAGACAAACCCGTCGCCAAACGCATTTTAGACTTTTTGCGCAACCGCCTCGCCGTACTGGACGATCCGCGTAGCATCGGCGCGGCATTGACTGGTTCAACACTGGGCAGTTTTTGGAAATACCGCGTCGGCGACTATCGCATTATCAGCAGCATAGAAGACGATGCCGTGCGCATACTGGTGGTCAAAATAGGCAACCGCCGAGAGGTTTATCGTGGGAAATAGAGGTATGGCGGGTTTGTGCAGCAACCCGCCGAATGAAGTGAAAAATGGCGGATTGCCTTGCGGTGAATCCGTCTTACGGTTTGCAGCACCATAATTTATGTGAGGTTAAAAAATGCACGAATATGCAATTTTTGGACATGACCGTTCAGCAATTGGTCGTTGGATTGGTGCAGGTGCTATCGTAATATCTGGCGGATTGGCTCATTTGGTTGCTTGGGCTGAAAACATTTCAGGATGGGAAGCTTTTTCAAAGGCAACTATCACCACTGGTATTGTTTATTGGGTTCTGCATTACATCTTCAATAAATACGCTTGGAAATTTTTAAGTGATGAAATACCAGATATTTCTGGGAAATGGCTTGCTCATGGTAGAACGCTTGCTGAAGATGGTTCAACACGTTATGAGTGGTGTTCAGAGATTGGCATTGAGCAAAATTGGAAAACAATTCTTATCCATCAAAAAACCAAGCACAGTCAAAGTGTTAGCTATACGGCCACCATTCTAAAAAAACACGGACCTACAGGTGGATGGCTTTTGTCTTATAGCTATAGGAATGAGCCTGAAATCTCAATGGCTCACGAATTGAATTCACACAAAGGATATTGTGAAATTGATTTCGATACAGCACTAAAAATTGCTCAGGCTTCGTATTTCAACAGCGGCGGGCGGCGCAGTTTTGGAACAATTGAACTTTCACGCATTCCACAGGAGAACACATGATTGATTTTGAAAAACGACTAACTTCACTGAAGAATCGTCGCCACGGTGCTGAAGAAATTGCGGCCTTAAGCAAGAGAGCCGAGTTTTCTGAAGCTTTAGAATCTCTATCCAATGAGAGGGATGCTTTTGAAGCTCTTCGGGAGCTTAACGGAATTAAATATGCAATTGGGGCAATGGCTTCTGTAGGCAAGAAATACACTGACACATCCATTAACGAAGGCTACAGGGTGGCAAATGCAGTCACCGCAGGGTTGCATACTCTTGGAGAGTCTGTAACTTCAAAGCTGCAAGGTTCTGTCGCCCTCGATATTCATATCAAAGGTTTCTCAGATGTGGATATGCTCATCATCTGCAACAATCCAATATCAACACAACGCCCTCATCTTAATCCAAGCGTTTATTCTGATTCCAAAGACCCGCGTAGTATCCACGAAATAGTAGATAGCATCGCAACCAACTCCGAAAGGATTATTTCATCAAAATTTTATGCTGCGTCCGTGAAGCGAGGGAATAAATCAATTGTTGTCGAAGGTGGTTCTTTGACTCGTAAGGTTGATATAGTCCCCGCAATTTGGCATGACAGCCATGATTATCAACGTTCGAGACAAGAGCATGATAGGGGAATTCAAATATATGACAGAAGCAAACCTCAGCTACTTGCAAACTATCCTTTTACGCATATCAAAAAAGTAGAAGAGCGAGACCAAATATATTCAGGAAGTCTCAAATCCCTCATTCGTCTAATAAAAAACATGATTGCAGATATGCCTGATTACAAAAATCAAAAAGCAAAAAAATTATCCAGCTATGACATTGCGGCAATTTGTTATCACATGGATAGTGAGTTACGGGTTCCTCAATACTTCCAATTAGGTCTCATTGAAAAACTAAGGATTTATTTGGACTATATTGCTAACAACTCACAATATAGATTCAGGCTTGATGTTCCCGATGGAACTCGAAAAATTTTCGATTCCCCAGAAAAAATAGAAGCATTAAATATACTCAGATCGGAAGTTGCTGATCTCGTCACTTCAATCGCTCGTGAAATTAACCCTTACCACTCGACATATACACCAGTCGATATATTGAACAAGGCTGTTGTTTTTTAGCCCGCGTAGGGCGCAATCGTTATTGTGCTGTATGTGAAATTTAATTTAAATCAAATAATTGGCGCAATGCGCTTTGCTTATTGTCGCCCTATGGCTATTTTTCATAAAACTCACTATGACCCGCACCGAAACCCTAAAACTGCTCCACCAACACAAAGCGCACTTAGTGGCGCAGTTTGGCGTTACTCGCCTTGCGTTGTTTGGCTCAACGGCGCGGGATGTGGCGCGGACGGATAGTGATGTGGATGTGTTGGTGGCGTTTGACGGGGCGGCGACCTCGAAACGGTATTTTGGGGTGCAGTTTTACCTTGAGGATTTATTGCATTGCTCGGTGGATTTGGTGACAGAAAAAGCCTTGCGCCCTGAGTTGCGCCCCTTTATTGAAAAGGATTTGGTCAATGTCTGAACGTGAATGGTGTTTTTATCTCGATGATATGATTGAGTTTTCTGAAAAAGTGTTGCTTTACACCGACGGTCTCGATCAGCAAACCTTTGTTGCCAGTGGTTTAAATTACGACGCGACGGTGCGGAATTTGGAGTTAATCGGCGAAGCGGCAACGCATATTCCCGATGCGCAACGGGATGCCTGCCCCGCGATTCCGTGGCGGCAAGTGGTTGCCACTCGCAATCGCCTGATTCACGGTTATTTAGGCATTGATAACGACACGTTGTGGAGCATCATTCAAGATGACATTCCTAACTTGTTGTTGGAATTGCAAAAATTCAGAGGACGGCAGTACCAATCGTAGCCCGTATGCAATACGGGGAATTCTCGCTCACATATCACTTCCCGTATTGCATACGGGCTACAGTGCAGTTTTCTACCTTTTCCCCCCCAACAACGACCCCAGCACCCCGCGAATTATCTCACGTCCTACGGCGGAGCCAATGGAGCGGGCGGCACTTTTGGCGAGGGTTTCGCCTAGTCCTTGGCGGTTGCTGCGGGTGCTGTTGCCGCCGCCAAATAATCCGCCTGAGCCACCGAGTAGATTGTCGAAGAAGCCTGATTTTTCAGCTTCGGGTGCGGTTTCGCGTGCATTGGGGCGGTAGCTGCTTGGCGTGGCGGCGGGGGTAAATCCGCTGGGCGCGGGCGGTTCGGCTTGTGTTTCAGCGGGTTCGGTGCGTCCTTTGAGCAATTCATAAGCGGATTCGCGATCAACGGCTTTTTCGTAATAACCCGCAATCAGTGATTCGGCGAGCAATTGGCGGCGTTGTTCTGGGGTAATTGGTCCGATTTGCGCTTGTGGCGGGACGATGAAAGCGCGTTGCACGATGCCAGGCGTGCCGTGTTCGTCGAGACAAGAAACCAGTGCTTCGCCTACGCCCAAGTGGGTGATGACGTTGGCTTCGTCTAAATCGGGGTTGTCGCGCATGGTTTCCGCTGCGGCTTTGACGGCTTTTTGGTCACGCGGCGAGAAGGCGCGCAGGGCGTGTTGCACGCGGTTGCCGAGTTGCCCCAGCACTTTGTCGGGTACGTCGGCGGGGTTTTGCGTGACAAAGTACACACCCACACCTTTGGAGCGAATCAGGCGCACCACTTGTTCGATTTTTTCCAGCAATACGGCGGGCGCGTCGGTGAACAACAAATGCGCTTCGTCGAAGAAAAACACCAGCTTGGGTTTGTCCAGATCGCCCGCTTCGGGCAGGTTTTCGTACAACTCGGACAACAGCCACAGCAGCAAGGTGGAATACACTTTGGGCGAAGTCATCAGCGCGTCGGCGGCGAGGATGTTGACCATGCCGAACCCGTTGCCATCGGTCTGCATCAAATCGGCGATGTTGAGCATGGGTTCGCCGAACAAGTTGTCGCCGCCTTGCATCTCAATTTGCAATAGCCCGCGTTGAATCGCGCCCACGCTGGCGGTGGAAATGTTGCCGTATTCGCTGGTGAAGTCGCTGGCGTTTTCGCCCACCATTTGCACCATGGCGCGCAAGTCTTTCAAATCTAACAACAATAATCCGTTGTCGTCAGCGATTTTAAATACCAACGCCAGCACGCCTTGTTGCACTTCGTTCAAATTCAACATCCGCCCCAGCAACAACGGCCCCATGTCCGAAATGGTGGCGCGCAAGGGATGACCTTGTTTGCCAAACACGTCCCACAACGTGACGGGATAGGCGCGATGGGCGAAGTCTTCTAAGCCCAATTTTTCCACGCGGGCGGTGACTTTGGCGTTGTTACCACCAACTTGGCTAATGCCCGATAAATCGCCTTTGATGTCGGACACAAACACGGGCACACCGCTGCGGCTAAATGCTTCGGTGAGGGTTTGCAGCGTGACGGTTTTGCCCGTCCCCGTCGCCCCCGTAATCAATCCGTGGCGATTCGCCATCTGTGGCAATAAAAAAAGGTCAAGTTCGGTGTTTTTAGCAATTAGCAATGGCGTGGACATAGTGCGCATCCTTGGGTTAAAGAGGCGAAAATGATACCATCGCGCAAACTTTTCTGGAGAACATCATGGCAGGACATAGCAAATGGGCAAACATTCAACATCGCAAAGGCAAACAAGATGCCAAACGCGGCAAAATTTTCACGCGGCTGATTAAAGAAATCACCGTCGCAGCGCGTATGGGCGGCGGCGACCCCACGGGCAACCCGCGTCTGCGCTTGGCGATGGACAAGGCGTATGACAACAATATGCCCAAAGACAACGTGGAACGCGCCGTCAAACGCGGCAGCGGCGAGTTGGAGGGGGTGGTTTATCTGGAATTGCGCTACGAAGGCTACGGCATCAACGGCGCGGCGGTGATGGTCGATTGCATGACCGACAACAAAACCCGCACCGTCGCCGATGTGCGCCATGCCTTTAGCAAATACGGCGGCAACCTTGGCACGGATGGTTCGGTGGCGTTTATGTTCAACCACTGCGGACAAATGTTGTTCGCCCCAGGGACTGACGAAGACGCGCTGATGGAAGCCGCTTTGGATGCAGGCGCGGAAGACATCATCAACCACGACGACGGCAGCATCGAAGTCATTACCCCCCCTCACGACTTTGCCAAAATCAAACAAGCCCTAGAAGCAGCAGGTTACAAAGCGGCTTTCGCAGAAGTGATTATGAAACCCGAAAGCGAAGTCGTATTCACAGGCGACGATGCCGTCAAAATGCAAAAACTCCTCGACGCACTGGAAGACTTGGACGACGTGCAAGAAGTCTATACCACGGCGGTGATTGAAGAGTAATGACCGAGAAGGGAAAAGGGGGGAGGGAGAAGGGGGAAAACGCGGGTGTGTCTAGTGATACGGCTTCGCTTTCCGTTCCGCCGTTGGGCAGCGCAAAAAGTGCGATGCTCGTCGCGCCCCCCGTTTCTTCCCCCTTCTCCCTTCCCCCTTCCCAACGCATTTTAGGCATCGACCCTGGCCTGCGCATCACAGGCTTTGGGGTGATTGATAAAGTCGGGCAGCAGATTTTTTATGTTGCCAGCGGCTGTATCAAAACCCCCGCAGGGGAATTGCCCGCGCGCTTGAGTGTGATTTTGCAAGGCTTGGGCGAAGTCATCGCCCAGCATTCCCCCTCCCAAGTTGCCGTCGAAAAAGTCTTCGTCAACGTCAATCCCCAATCGACTTTATTGCTCGGACAAGCGCGAGGTGCGGCGATTTGCGCGGCGGTTTTAGCACAACTCCCCGTCGCCGAATACACCGCCCTGCAAGTCAAACAAGCCGTGGTCGGACACGGTCACGCCGAAAAAATGCAAGTTCAACTCATGGTGCAACGGCTATTGAGTTTATCAGGCATCCCCAGCCCCGATGCCGCCGATGCCCTAGCCTGCGCGATTTGTCATGCGCATAGTGGGGCGTTGGCGGGCAGAAGAATGAAAAACGGGCGGTTGGTGTAGGGGCGTAATAAGCGAAGTGCATTGAACCGAAAAGGTATTGGTTTCAAGGGAAAGTGATATGTTTTGAGGGGGGTGAAAATTATGGGGAGTAGCTACGATAATATGAGTGTTGGCTACAAAAGAATCACTCAGGCACTTCAGAATGTAGTGATTTTAATCGTGGGTGCTTTGTTTTTGCTGATAGTCGGGCTTGCTAACAGACCATTCTACTTGCTAGACCAAATAAACATTGGAATGAACTCAAATCAAGTCATCTCGCAATTGGGAAAGCCGACTTCATTTGAGATGGGTGATTCTCCGTGGTGTAAGGACATCAGCCCGCACACCTGCAAACAGTTGATTGATACGGGTGCTGAAAAAGCATTTTTCTGGAACGTAGGGATCAGTTTTTTCCTTGTTGTAGGTTTTGACAAGAAGAACCAAGCCTGCTTTAAAGTTGTCATTGATACATGAAAAATCAGTCAGTATGGCGCGTAGGTTGGGTTGAGCGTCAGCGAAGCCCAACAAACTCTCGCGAAAAATGTTGGGCTTCACTGCGTTCAACCCAACCTACATTACGTCATTCTTGCTGTATTGAAATGAAAATGGAATTAGGGAAGCACTGAACTTAAAGCAGTCAACAGAAATCACTTGACCACTCTAATTAACGCATCCACAATAATAAACATGAAAACGAAATACAGATGGCACGAAGAGAAGCGGTTGAAAAATCTGGTGAAGCATCATCTGGATTTTTTAGTTGCTGACTTGGTATTAGAAAGCCCTTATTGTTGGACAGTGGATTCCGTGCGAAATGGCGAACTGCGCCGCCAAGCCTTCGCTTATGTGTTTGAAGTGTTGACGGTACTCACGGTGGTTTATGCACCTAATCAGCCACCCCATATCATCAGCTTCCGCCCCGCCAAACAAACCGAAAGAGAGATATACCATGACTGGCTTGAAAACGACTTTGATGACTGCCGATGACATGCGCGCCGCCCGCGAACGCGGCGCAGATCAATCGGATTTTGATTTGATTCGGCGTAATGCCGCAGCGGGCATTGACCCTGCGGAAGATGAAGATTCTCCCGATGCTACCGCCCTGATGCGCGCCACGCTTGCCAAACGACGGGCGGGACGACCTGTGGGCAGCGGCAATAAAGAGCAGGTTTCGGTACGCTTTAACACTGAGGTATTAGCCGCATTTCGTGCGTCAGGCGCAGGCTGGCAAACGCGGATGAATGCCGCACTGGAGGATTGGTTGAAGTCGCATTCGCCTGAGGAATTGAGGGGGATGAATGCGTAGGCGAGTTGAAATGGAATTAGACAAAACAGCGGGCAAAGTTACCCTTGCAAATCATCCAACAACACCCCCAACGCCCGCGCTAGGGCTTTAAGCGTTTTCACCGCCCCTTGGCGTTTTCCCGTTTCAATTTGGCACAAATAAGCGGTGCTAATCCCCGCTTGGGCTGCCAACGCATCTTGCGTCAATTGGTGATGTTCGCGCCATGCTTTCACAGGATGCGCTCCCGCGAGCAATTGATTCACCACCGCGCTAGGTACACCAAACCCCGTATCCCCCGCCTTGGCTTGGTCATACAACGCCTCGTCGTCCAACTCTTCCAACAACGCCGCCATGCGCAAAAACAAAGGCATCGGCACAATCGCATATTCGCGCTGCCCATTGCGTTCAATAAATTGGATATTGCTCATTGGTAAACCCCTCCACTTGATTGATTTTAAATGGTTTTAGATGCAGCACAATAACGATTTGCAACCGTAGCCCGTATGCAATACGGGATTTTATCGTACAAATTTCCCGTATTGCATACGGGCTACGGGCTACGGGCTAAAAAATGACCGTTGTATCAGGTAGATGTAAAAATTCCCTGCACAAAAGCTGGACAAATTTGGGTGTCAAGCCGACAATCCTGCCCGCGCAGCCAATGCCTGCCGTTGGTTCTGGTCACAAGACAACGGATGGCGTTCTAATGTTTATTCCCTCCCCCTAGCAGGGGGAGGGTTAGGGTGGGGGTTGAAATCGCCGCACGGATGTAAACTTTCAACCCCCCATCCCAGTTGCCCCTCGCTTCGCTCTCCCCCTCTGCTAGGGGGAAGGAGTCTGTAGGGTGGATAAGCGTAGCGCATCCGCCTGATTTAACGATAAAAATGGTGGATTGCCTCACGGCAAGTCCACCTAACCAATTTTAACTTAAGCATTGAAGGTAAGCGGGTATGTTCAAATTTGAGTGGGATAATCAAAAGGCGGCGAGCAACATTCAGAAACATGGTGTCTCATTTGACGAAGCGGTCACCGTATTTTCGGACGAAATGGCATTGACTTTTGCAGACACCGATCACTTTGAAACCTAAGATCGAAGCCGTACCTACGGCATTTCAAATAAGGGGCGACTGCTTGTGGTGGTTCACACAGAACGTCGCAATCAAGTTCGGATCATCAGCGCACGAAAGGCAACTCGATATGAAAAAAGCATTTACAACGAAATCTGAGCTAGATATTCCTGAATTAAAGCGCGAGCAACTCGGCGTGGGCGTGCGGGGAAAGTATCTCAAACATATTAGCCAAGGCAGCAATGTCGTTGTTTTGCAACCCGAAATTCAAAAAGCCTTTCCCACCTCAGAAGCCGTCAACAAAGCCTTGGCGAGTATGCTGCTTTTCGCCCAAGAAACACAGGAATTCGCCGTTCAGTCCAAACGGAATTCACGCAAACAAGGGGTGTAGGGCAGGTTCGCGCAGCAACCCGCTGATTTTGGGTGAAAATGGCGGATCGCCTTACGAGTTATGAATTAAATACAAAGCTGACCCCTTTTGCTCATGAATTAAAATAAGTTCAGCCTGACCACATTGATTTCAATTTATAAGGAGAAAAATACCATGACTGACTTGAGAATGACTGCGAGAACCACCGATGAAATGCGTATCACTCACGAACGCGGTGTGGATAAGTTTATTCGTATCATCGTTATGATGATAATAACAGTTCAACTTGCAAGCTGTGGTGGGGGGGGGACAGGTGGCGGCTCATCTAGCGGAGGAGGAGGTGGTGGTAGTAATGGAGTTGGAAGTGCTGTTGGAGGTGCTGTTGGAGTTATTGGTGCTGTAATCGTGCTTGCAAATATATTCGGAAGTAGTATTGTCGATAGGGTGAAAGAAACGTCTTCGAGAAATACAGATACAAATTCAAATACTTTATCTACATCACTAAGGATCGCTACAACGTTTGAAGCCAGAACGGGTGATTTTAAAGGAAACAAGGGATTTGTCGCTTTGTTAGACAAAGAATCTCAGCATAAAAGAAACCTCCTGTTTTGCTCAAAATTCCTTGAGGCCTTTATTAAGCAGCAATCTGAAGAAGGATCAAGGGAAGGAACTCCCTTAAGCACATTATATTGGACTTTTACTGACAACCAAAATCAATCCATTGACAAATCGGACTGCAATGAACTATTGCAACGATATGACTATTCAACTTTTACAGGTCTATTTGATGACGCTTTGTTTAAAAGCTCATCAGGACCTCTACTAGTTTCATTTGAACAATCATCAAGTCGTACTCCAACAACTAAATCTACGCAGTTCACTGTAATCTGGGATTTATCACCTATTGCTCCATCTGATTTTCCATTTGCACTAAAGGCATGGGCTAAGATTCAGGCACTCCCCGTTGATAAACTTAAGGAATTCCTTTCATCTCCCTCATATTCTGACACTGTAGAGAGCATTCTTAATCAAGAGAATTTACAAAGATACACAGTTGAGGACATAAAAATTAGCCTCACAACTTCAACTGACTAGGTTTGGAAAACAAAACTGGCAGCGAGGGAAGCTATTTTGCCCTCTGAAATAGTTGTTCCGAAAAACAAGAGTGCGGATACGATAAAATAAGTACTCACTGCGTAAATTTAAAGGGGCGCAAAGTAATTATGATTGACACGCAAACAAGATCATGAAAAAAACAAACCCAACATATCGACGAACAGCTAAACCAGCAGTTGCAATGTCTATTCGTCAAATGCCAGCCCGTCGATCTGTTGAGATAAAATCACCCGAACCCAAAGGACGAACTATATTACAGCAAGATTGGCTTAAAATAATTACGATGCTTGGAGCCACATTTTGGGTTGTTTTCTCGTACTTGTCACATGATAGAGAACAAAAAGAGCTTGATATCGAATCAAAACGGATTAGCAACAATCAACTAACGGTTCTTGCGAAGATTGAGAAAGAAAGTAAGGAGCTCTCAATTGAACAGCAGTACATAGCCTTGGAGATGGCAAATTTTGCTGCTAAAGGTGAGACAGAAAGAGCACAAAGTGAAACAGAGCGAAATAAGGTTTCTTTTGAACAGCAGAGACTAAATCTCGAACAATCCACTCGACTAGCGCAATTGCAGTTTGACAGGGAACAACTATCGAAATCAATTCTTGAACTCGATAAAGGATTAAAAAATATTGATTTTCTTGGCGCAAAACGAAGCCGTATAGCAACAACTACCGCATTACGAATAAACTGCACCACAGCAGCGAATCAATATGAAGTGACTTTTGATACTAAGATTGAAAATGTATCGGACAAAAAAGAAGTGGAAATATCGTGGGAGTTGCGCTCTATGTACATTGGGATTCCACGTGCAATAGAGTCAACAAAAAGAATTTCGATGCGTCGAATAAATGAACCTCCTGATGCGTATACCAACAAGGAAACTTCGGGTTCTATCGCTTGGGAACTGATGGGAAATAGTGGTTATGTGTACCCAGGGACAAAAGCAAAGGATGCTTTACAGCAGACAGCTTTCCATTTCTCAGATGGAGGGTTGCTTACAAAAGTTATTAGACCAAAAGACGAAGCATTTTCAACGGTCAATTATGAGGTCTCTGCACCACCAGGATATTGGGTTGCAATTATTTTACGTATTGGTCTGGATGGAGCAACCGAAGGTGACGACCTGTTTCGATTCGCCAAGTGGATCAAAATTCCAACTTGCAGTAAGGATAGCGTAGCTAACTAAGGAAATACTGATTTACTCGTCATTCCGACGAAAGCGAGTAGGGTGGATAAGCGTAGCGCATCCACCTGAATTGACAGTGAAAATGGTGGATGCGCTAGGCTTATCCACCCTACAGCGGCGATTCGCAGCGGTAAAAAATTGGCGTTGTTGGACACTTGCCATGCGGGCAAAAGTTTGGATGCGGGCACGTTGTTGGCATCACGCGGCATGGATGAGCAAGACATCATCGAACGCATGAACCGCCGTTCAGGTGCGACGGTGTTGATGGCAAGCGAAACCTCGGAACAGGCATTGGAAGGGTATCAAGGGCATGGGGTGTTTACCTACGCGCTGCTGCAAGGGTTGCAAGGCGCGGCGGCGAACACGGAAGGTTTCATCACCACCGATCTGCTGAAAGTGTGGATTGAAGACCAAGTGCCAGAAATCACCGATAAAATCTTTCACCATAAACAAACCCCATTTGCCAGCTTGGCGGGGCAAGGGTTTCCTGTGGCGATGGGTAAAAAACGCTAGCTTGGTAGGGTGCGCCGTGCGCACGCGGGAAAACACTTTAATTTCAATGTAATAGGTGATTTTCCCGTGTACACGCGGTACGAAATAAAGGGTGCGCACGGCGCACCCTACTCACTGGCGACGTTTAAAAATTGATCCAACAAATAGCCATTTGCGGCGTGCAATTCCACGCCGTCAAAACCCGCTTCAATGGCGCGACGGGCGGCGGCAAATTCGGCGATGGTCTGCGCGATGTCGGCTTCGCTCATTTCCTCAGGCACGGGCAAGGCTTGTTGTCCCAAGCTGTCTGTCCACAATTCGCCTTGCGAGGCAATCGCCGAGGGCGCGACGATGCGCGCTTCGGGCAACATATTTGCCGCATGGCTCACCCGCCCGCAGTGCATCAGTTGCACAAAAATTTTGCCGCCCGCGCCATGGACGCCGTCCGTAATACGCTTCCAACCCGCCACTTGCGCGTCGGTAAATAGCCCTGGCATCCGCGCATAACCCAAACCATTGGGCGACGGGGCAATTCCTTCAGAAATAATCAGCCCCGCCGTGGCGCGTTGGGCGTAGTAGGTTTCCATCAACGCGTTCGGCACATTGCCCAACGCACGGCAACGCGTCATCGGTGCCATCACCACCCGATTTTGCAGCTCGTAGGGCGCAATCGTTATTGCGCCGTATGTGATTCGTCTTGAAATCAACCCTTCGGCGCAATGCGCTTTGTTTATTGCCGTCCTACGCAGGGGTTTTACCTCGTAAAAAATATGGGAGAAGCGGGAAGGGGGGCGTGATGGTTTCGTCCCCTCCCTATTGCAGGGGGAGGGTTAGGGTGGGGGTAGGAACGTTCACTTGTCTCGAACCATTCAACCCCCATCCCAGCCTTCCCCCTGCTAGGGGGAAGGAGTTTGTCGCTTGCGGGAGTGGGCTGATGCGCCACGCATAAATCCCGTATTGCATACGGGCTACGCCCAAGATGTAGAGCAAAGGGGTGTTGCGGCTTGGTTTCTTTCACGCGCCGCGATTCAGCATGGCTTTGATATTTGCCAGTCTATCCAATCCTTCACTTTTGGTGACGGTGGTGACGGCTTCTTTGTGCGCGCCTGCATAGACTAATTCACTGACTGGCATTTCGTCTAGGAAGCGGCTGGGTTCGCAGGCGTGCCAGTCTTTGCCGCGTCGGCGGCGGTTGCAGTAGCTGATTTGCAAGCTGCGTTCGGCGCGGGTGATGCCGACGTACATTAAGCGGCGTTCTTCTTCGATGCCGCGTTCGTCGCTGTCGCGAAAAGGCAAGATGTCTTCTTCCGCGCCGATGATAAACACGTGTGGGAATTCCAGTCCCTTGGCGGCGTGTAGGGTGGAAAGTGCGACCGCATCGGGTTCTTCGTCTTTGCCGTCTAGCATGGTAATCAGGGCGATGGTTTGCACCATGTCGAGCAAGTTTTTGCCGTCTGCTTCGGATTTGCGTTTTAGCCAGTCGATAAAGTCGCTGACATTTTTCCATTTTCCCTCGGCTTGACGCGCTTCGTTGCTGTCGTATAACCAGGTTTCATAGGCGATGGCGCGCAGCAATTCGTCTAACAATTCGCTGCACGATTCGATTTCGGCACGGTCTTGCAAGCGGTTGATAAAACGACAGAAAGTCATCAAATCGGCATATTGCGCGGGCGGCAATTGGTGTTCGATGTGGGTTTCAAAAGCCGCTTCAAACAAGCTGATATGGCGTGTGCCCGCATAGCTACCCAGTTTTTCCAGTGTGACGTTGCCGATGCCGCGTTTGGGTGTGGTGATGGCGCGGATAAAGGCGGGATCGTCGTCTGGATTGGCAATCAGGCGCAGGTAGGCGATGATGTCTTTGATTTCGGCGCGATCAAAAAACGAGGTGCCGCCGCTGACGGTGTAAGGCACGCGCTGATCGCGCAAATGGGTTTCAATCACTCGGGACAAGTGGTTGCTGCGGTACAAAATGGCGTAATCGGAGAACTGGGTGCGGTGTTCAAATTTGTGCGACATCAACCGCATGACCACGCTTTCCGCTTCGTTGTCGTCATCGCGTGCGGCGTAAATCCTAATCGGGTCGCCAATGCCGTGGTCACTCCACAGTTTTTTCTCGAACACTTTGGTGTTGCGGTTAATCAGATGGTTGGCGACGGTCAAAATGCGTTGCGAGGAGCGATAGTTTTGCTCCAGTTTGATGACCCGCAGATTGGCGAAATCGTGGCGCAATTGGTGTAAATTTTCCACACTCGCCCCGCGCCACGCGTAAATCGCCTGATCGTCATCGCCCACCGCTGTGAACGCCGCGCGCTGTCCCGCCAGTAGTTTGGTCAATTGGTATTGGCAGGCGTTGGTGTCTTGATATTCGTCGATCAGCAAATAGTGCAGCCGCTTTTGCCAGCGCAACAGGGCTTCGGGATGTTCGTTAAACAAGCGCACGGGCAGATGAATTAAGTCATCAAAATCCACGGCTTGATAGGCTTTTAAGGTTTCCTGATAACGGGCGTAAATGCGGGCATTGAGCAGCGTTTCGTTATCTTCTGCATTTAAAATCGCCATGTCGGGCGAGATAAAGTCAGATTTCCAGTTGGACAATTGGCTTTGCAAAGCGCGCAACATTTGCTTGTCATCGGCGTTACTCAGTTCAGCCAAAATTTTCGCGCTGTCGCTGCTATCGAAGATGGAAAATTTGGGCTTATAGCCTAATAATTTAGCTTCTGAACGCAAAATAGTCATGCCCAAGGAGTGAAAGGTGCTGACGATCAGGTCTTTACTTTGGTTGCCAGGCAGCAAGGTTGCCACCCGTTCGCGCATTTCATTGGCGGCTTTATTGGTAAAGGTAATTGCGGCGATATTGCGGGCTTGATAGCCGCAACGTTCGATGAGATAGCTGATTTTATGCGTGATGACGCGGGTTTTGCCGCTGCCCGCCCCCGCTAAAACCAACAGCGGACCGTCTAAATAGCGCGCCGCTTCGCGCTGTGCTTCGTTGAGTTTGCTTAACATTTATTTAAAATTCAATAGGTTGATCGTTTTAGTGTGGCAATAATCCATCGCTAAAAAAGTGTTACCATAAATCGTGTATTTATTTTATAATCGCGACACTTTTTGCTAGCCTACCCGTTAATCATACAGATGAAGACAATATCACTTTTACTCGTTTTATGCTTTTGCTCTGGGCAAGTTTACGCTGACGATGGCGTGCAACTACAGCTTTCTGCTCAAATTTCCTCTCCCGCTTTGAAAACACTGACGTTGAATTCCCCGCTTTTATCCGCTGATGAAAGTGTGAAACCGAGCTTGGTGATTGCGGATAGTTTGTTAAGTGCGTCAGAAAAAAGCACTTTGAATAAGATGATTGATTATGCTTTGAGCTTGTCGAATACGCGCTACAAGTACAGTGGCATCAGCGAGGTGACTGGGTTTGATTGCAGCGGATTCGTCAGCCATGTGTTTGGTGAGACCTTGGGAATTAAGTTGCCACATAGTGCGAAAAGCATTTGGACCGAAGGCGAAAAAGTCACGGTGAAGCAACTTAACCCTGGTGACTTGGTGTTTTTCAACACCTTGCGTCGTAAACTCTCCCACATCGGTATTTACTTAGGCAATGGGCGTTTTATTCACGCTGCCTCACACGGTGGCGTGCGCGTCGATAGTTTGCACACCGCTTACTGGCAACCCCGCTGGAATGGCGCGCGCCGTATTGCGGCATTTAATTAGTGAGCTTGGGGAAGGGAGAGACTTTTATCCCTCCCCCCTTTCACCCTCACCCTTCTCTTATTTCGCCGCGTTCTCCAATGCGCTTGCTAATTGAAACACGGACATGGCGTAAAAGTCACTGTTGTTGTAGCGCGTAATCACATCGAAGTTGTTAAATCCCAACCAGTATTCTTGCCCATCTGCGAGCGTAAAGGTCATTAAGCGCGCCGTGCGATCAAACGCGACCCGTTCAGTAGCACGCACGCCTTGTTTTGCCCAATGTACTAGGTTTTGCGTGGCTTTAGGATCCGCTGTGGGATTTAGCTCACCGCTGACTTGAGCGGGCAGGGCGATGGCTTCATTGGCCTGCCAGCCATAGTTTTTCAAATAATTCGCCACACTGCCGATGGCATCTTCAGACTCGTTGCGTAAATCCGTCACCCGATTGCTGTTGAAATCGACCGCATGTTTACGGTAACTGCTGGGCATAAATTGCGGAATGCCAATCGCCCCCGCGTAGGAACCCAGTGGTTCTAAATAATCAAAGCGTTGCTCACGTGCCAATAACAGGAAGTTTTCCAGCTCGCTACGGAAAAATGGCGCGCGTTTGGGATAGTCAAATGCCAAGGTGGTCAAGGCATCGAGCACACGGTATTTCCCCATGTTTTTGCCATAAGACGTTTCCACCCCGATAATCGCCAAAATCACGGACTGCGGCACACCATATTGCTGTTCAGCCCGCTGAAACGTGGCGCGGTGAGCGTCCCAAAACACCAGCCCCGCTTGAACCCGTTGCGGATTGACAAACACGGCACGATATTCCGCCCAAGGTTTTTTGGTGGCAGGCATGGTAATCGCATCAATAATGCTGGGTTTGTGTTGCGCCGCGTCAAAAACGGCGGTCAGTTCGGTGCGATTAAACTGGTGCTTGCTGACCATTTCGTCAATAAAGTCAGGAATTCCTGGGAGGTTGGCGGCGTGCGCGCTTAGGCTGAATAAACCCATGCAAGCGGAAAAGAGGTAAGTACGTTTTTTCATCGGGTTATTTATCCTGTTAAAGGTTGAAAAAAGGATTGTGGATTTTCCAGATATTTTGGCATTTGGAGCGTTGGGAATTCTACAGGTACTCGAAGGGATAGGGGTTAAAGGTTAAATTTGTACTTTCAAAATCGTAGGGTGGGCTGACGGTTTTATCGTCAGCCCACGCGGTCTTTGGTATCCGCGTGGGCATAAAAACGTGCCCACCCTACCTCTCTCGCCGTAGAAAATATTCTTGCGGCAGTGCAGTGCCTACGGTTTGTAGTGTGCGCCAAATTTCAGCAATCGTCGGGTGAGTGGATTGATCTAATACACTGGCGGCTGGTGGCAACTGCGCTTGATAGCGCGCATGGTTAGTGCATTGCTTTAAGGCAGTGAGCAAAATTTCACGCGGTGGCATCAGCAAGGTTTGGAAATAAGGCAAACTTTGCGCCAGTAACAAGCCCGCAGGATCAAAATCGACAAAAGCAAAAACAGGTCGTTTCAATGCTTGCAATAAAGCAACCAGATGATTTTGTTGATAAACAGGGCTGCCGCGAAAAACCACCAACGGATTTTCGCCCGCAGCGGCAAGATCAAAACTCACTTGATGAACGCGCTCAAAGGCTTCCCAGTTTTCCACCACCAGCACCGTTTGATGGGCGCAATGTTGCGCTACCCATCGCCCGTCTATATCCAGATTACAACCTTGGGGTAAAAAAATACGCTGCCCATTCAGCAATAAAGGCTGATTGGGCAAAGACTTAATCGCCACACGATGGTCACGCACGGCGGCGGTGCTGAGTTTTTCATTGCTGCCGAATGCCAAACTTTCCGTGCGACTTAATCCATCCCACTGCGTCGGCGAGGTGACTTCATCTACCCTTTCGATTTTTTCGAGCAGGATTGAAATCTCGGTTTTGTCTTGGGAGGTAAAGTTAAACACTCTGCCGTAAGCCTGTCCGATGTTGTATTCCCGCACAAAATCCGCCAGCATTTTGCTGTGCGCGTAGCTGCTTTCATTGCTTTGGCAAATTCTCAACAAGGTTTTAATCAGGGCTTTTTCCATAGCACAATGTCCCTCACCACGATATTGCCGTCATGGGGATGACGAACGGGGGCTTCCACGCGTTGCCACGCCAACTGGCGCAGTGCTTCTTCGCGATGTTGCGGTAACATTTGCACCGCGTGCAGGGCATATAACAACCACGCTTCTTCATCCAATGCCGCAAAACGCGTGGTTTGTCGCTTCCAATCCAAGGCGGATAAAGGTGCTTCGGCGAGTTGGGCGGCTTGTAAATACTGTTGAAAAGCCTGTTGCACGGGTTTGGCTTGCAACACTTGCACCAAGGGAGCTTCATGCGTCACAAAGCGACTGCCCGCGCTGCGTTCGCGCACAAAATGCGGCGGTGCAGGCGGCAAACTGGCGGCAACGTCGATCAAGGCTTCGCGTGTGGCATTGGTGGAAAGGTCAGGGTGCGCGTGAATCGTCCTATTCCCAACGCACCCCGCCCAATCGGGTAAATGCGGCAAGGCTTCTACTTCTGGCAAGGTAAAGTCAGGATTGCGTTTGAGGAAATGCGCAAAATTGCGTAACCGCCGTGCTTCGGGTGCGACTTCTCGTAAGCGATACAAATACTTGCGCAGCGTCTGGGTAATGTCCAACAAATTCGCCCGCCATTCGGGCAGTTTGGCAAGGAGCTGACGTTGATAAATCGCGGCAAGTTGATCCAGTAAAGTCGAACTATCGAGCAACTCCCGTAAAGCTGCATCGGTCTGCAATAGCGACAACGCCTCCCCCAGTTTTTCGGCTTGCTTGATGTAATACTCGTTTTGCCGTTGCTTTTCCGCCAGAGTATTGACGTTGGCAAAGCGGTTATCCGTCAGGGTGCGCAGCAGCAACAAATGCTCGCTGATGCTTTCCCCCAGCTCAAACACCCCTGAATCAAAGTCCCCTTCGTAGTTATCACGATCTTCAGGACGATTTTCATGGCTGGCTTTTAAACACTCATCGGCTAATTTTTTCAAACGTTCAATTTGATCGGCAAAATTGCTGCTCACGGCGTAATTGCGTTGCCGTTGTGACACTTCATCCAGATGACGACTCAAACTCGGCGACAGGCGAAATTCATCCTGCAAATACGGAATTAATGCCCGATGCTGTTGCAACTCACTGATGGCGCGATGATTTTCTTCGCTGCGCGTGAGGGTGTTGCCGTGATAGGCATCGGCAATCAGCAAGCGGTGTTTGTGCAATACCGCAAGATAGCTCGCAATCCCTTCGGCACTGGTTGCGGTATTCGGATTCAAAATAGCCCACCTGTTTGTGGCGTGTCGGTTTCTTCCACTTCGCGCACTTCGCCATATTCCATTAAAAATTCAATGACTTGCTGAATATATTCGATTTTGCCCGTCACGCAGTAAATTTCCCGTTCGGGATTCACCAAGTTGAGATAACCGCTATTTTTAAATTTTTCCAATAGTTTGCCCAAGCGGCGGCGATCCGTGCTGTCGGTAATAGAGGCTTGATTGGCAAGCGATTGCAATTCATTGCGAAAACTGGGATTGCCATCAATAACGGTCATCATCTGGTTCACCTCAATCAGCGCGCCCGCGACCAATAACTCATCGCGCTGCATGGTGCGCATCAGCAAATCCAGAAAACCAACCAAGGGGCGCAAGTTGTGTTTAATGTCTTTAAACGTCGCTTTCGCCGCTTTTTTCTCCTCGCTATTGATGTCGATATGCGCACAGAAAAACGCCCCGCCATGTCGGGTGGTGGATAATTTCAAACCAATTTTAGCTAAATAATCATCCACTTCAGCAAAATTCTGTCCGTCGCTTAGGTAATGAAAGGCATCGTGATCGGTATAAGCGCAAATAAATTTGCCCGCCAACAGGTTGGGTATCAATTGTTTAAACATGCTCAAGCTCCCCTGTTAAATCAATGCTCACGCCAGCAAGGCGGCGGTCTGGGTCAACCGTAAAGCGATGTTGAAACAACGCCAAGGTTTCAGGATCGGGGTCAGGGAATGCCGACACCAGCGTAATGTTGTTGCGGCGCAGCAATTCCAACAAGGCGGGAACATTGCCGCTATCCAAATCCTTTAATTCGTCCAATGCCCAAACGATATTCACAGGTGCTTGGCGACGGATGCGGTTGATAAAAGCCACAAAAATCGTCACCAACACCAGATAGGATAAGCCGTTGGAGGACACCGCTTCCAAATCCGAGGCTTTGCGGAAACGGCGCAGATTGCCGTTTTCAGTCACTTCGCCGCGTATTTGAATCAGGGATTTTAAATCCGCACGAATGCCTGCTTTGACATCCCAATGCGCCAACAACCTGCCCAAGGTTTCTGCAAATTCACTGGGCGGCAGCTCGTTGGACAGCCCATCCAACCAAGTGCGATTCGCTTCCGCCATTTCCCGAATCGCATCCCAGTATTTCAATTCTTTAATCGTCGAAACTACTTCTACGCTAACGTGAGTGATGCTTTCAAACAGCATACTGGTATCCAAGTTGCTTTGTAGCTCACGGTTAAATTGCTGCACTTTGCGATGAAAGGTTTCCATCTCTTGATAAAACGACACAATACTGCCCGCGATGGTTTTGGCTTCGGTCAGCAAAATACGCTGATATTGCTGATGTTCCGCGCTAAACCAGCGTTTGAACAGCGGCAACCACGAGCGGTCTGGCGACATCGCCAATTCGTGTCGATGGTTTTGCAAATAATCAAAAGGCGCGGTGTTCGGGTGCAGATTAAAAGGCTTGGTCAATATCGCAATATGTTCTTTAATGGTTTTTTCTAACTCCGCCACTTGTTTCAATTGTGCGTTGGTGCGCTCGGTCAAACTGTCCAGCGTCCATGTTGGGTCATATACGGGCGTGGGCAGCTCAGGATACGTAAGCAAGCCATCCAGATGTTTTTGCACGGATTTTTGTTGGGCTTCCAGTGCGTTGAGTTCTTTGGTTAAACGTGCAATCTCGTGATTGAAATCCTGCTGGCTTTTTTTCCATTCACTATCCAAGCGTTGGATGGCAAGTTTATGCTGTTGCTCTTCATCACGATGTTGCGCGGCAGTTTTAAGGTATAGCCCGTGATTCGGCCAATCGTTTTCACACCAATTTTGCCAACGGCTGACGGCTTCACGGTCTTGGCGAATCAGCGACAAAGTTTCATTCAACGCTTTTATTTCGCCCTCAATGCGGTTTAATTGCGCCGTGTCCACGCCCTTGTGTTGCAACGCCGCATCGCGCTCTTGGTCGTACTCGCGGAGCTTGGCATCCAAATTGTTTTTGGCTGTTGCTTGTTGCTCATCCAAATGGCGCAAATCGGCATCGCGTTGCACAAGCAATTTTTTGCGCGAATCTTGGAAAGATTGCTGGCGTTCATCGCTGGCAAGTTTGATTGCTGCATCCAACTGTTTTAAAGCCTGTTTTTGGATTTCAAGCTGTTGCGCGGCAGCCGCCTTCGCCTGATCGGCTTGGACTTTTGCTTGATTTTTACTGTGTTCAACTTGACGCTTGGCTTCTTTAACTTCGTTTTCAATCTGCTGCACATGATTTTGTACGCGCTGTACTTGCTGGTCTTGGGCAAGCCGAGCCGCATCTGCTTCTTGACGTTTGTTCTCCAGCTTCAACAACTGCTCTTCATCCGCTTTCAGCTTTGCCTGCGCGGCTTGCAAGCGCGCTTCTGCCTGTCCAATTTCCCGCAATGCGTCTTGTTGATTCGCCAAAGGATGCGCTTCCAACTTATCCAAATTCAGCCGCAATCCGTACAAACTGGCATTATTTTCCAACACACTGGGGGTTAAATCTTTGCGCTCAAAAATATCGTGGCGGATGACTTTGGCAATATCCAACGTCCAGTCGGGATGCGCATGGCGCAAGTAATGCAGCAATGTCCCCGCTTCGGGCGCGTAAAATTTTTGAATTTCGGCGAGGTTTGCTCCCGCCTTTTCAACCGTAGCTCGCGCCGTCGCAACATGCCGCTCTTGCTCCTCAAAGGCTTGCTTGGCTTGACGATATGTCGCATTCAACCCAGCTTGTTGTTGAATATGTTCGTCTTTTTCTTTGCGCGCTTTATCCAACTGTTCACGCTTTTCTTCCCAGCGTGCGGTGACGGCGGGATCAGGCAAGGCATTTTGGGCGATATATTCACATCGCACATCGTCTGCATGGGCATCCTCAACAGCCTTTTGTAAAGGCTGTCGTGCCACCGCATTTTTTGCGGCGATTTCATTTTCAGTGTGCTGAAAATCCGCTTCCAAGCCGTGTACGGCTTTTTCATTTTCGGCAGCAATCGTGGTGCGCCGCGCTTGTAATTCGTCGCGTATATTACCGAAAATATCCCGCTCGTTTTGTTTTAGCTCATAGTAACGATTGGAAATATCGGCTTGCTCACCCAATAAAGCGGCTTTGCGCTTTTGCCATGATTCAAAGTCATCTTTGAATTGTGCCTCACGCGCAACCTGCTCTGCCTTTTGCGCCATGCCGTTGCGTTCATATTCATCGTGCTGTTGCTGCAATTGTTCGGCTTTTTTCTCGTCAAACTCCGCTTCTTTGCGGGCATCTGTTTGGGCTTGAGATAGGCTGCTGCGTTCGGTGTTGTATGTGCTTAATGCACGGTTGCCTTTTGTTTCTAAAGTGCTTTTTTCGGCATCTTTTTCACGATAAGTTTCATCCAGATAGCCTTGCAAACTTTGATATTGCGCCCGAATGCCCCCCAATACTTGCTCCGCAGCTTGCCATTGCTGATCGGTTTCATCCGCCGCCTCCATCGTGGGCGCGAGTGCCATCACCTCACGATAAGCGCGGTAATGGCGCGGCCAATCTTCGATTTTGCTGCGATCCCCCGACAGCGACACGCTGCCTTCTTGCTCAGAAATGCAATCCACCACCATGCTTTGCAAATCTTCAAAGTTGGTTTTGCGCTTAAACATCCCGCTGACGATTTTTTCAATTTGTCCCAAGGGCTTGTTAATCGGGGTGCAAGCATAGTCGCGGGTTAAATTGCTTAACTGTTTTTGTCGATCACGGTCTCGCGTCCCGCTGGCAACCCCTTGAATAATCGCCCGATATTCTGCCAACGAACTTATTTGCAGTTCGCTGCACTGATAGCCGCCCATTTTGAGATGTTTCACCAAATTGGCGGATTCGACTAATTCATCGCCGACCGTGACAAATTGACCCAACGCAAAACCGTGCCGCACAAAACGGTAGCGCAAGTTTTCTGCACTGGGGTCGGCATAAATCGCTACCAGACGTTTTTGTTCCGCTGAACGTTGGTATTCAAAAATGATGTAGGACGTGGCATTCGGCAGGTAATAGTCGATAAAGGATTTTTTGTTGCCCTCTTTGGTGACAATGCGATTGGCACTTTCCCCATAAAACAGGGGCAACAATTGCAGCATCGAAGTTTTGCCCCGCCCATTACGTCCCGTCAACACTGCCCCGCCCTCCAAGGGCAATTCCACTACCTTCCCTGCACTCAACGAGTCGATAAGTATCAATCGTAGTAATCGAAAGTTATTTTGCGATGTGGTGAGGGAAGGCGCGCTTGGTGTGTCCTGTATCATGTTGTCATTTGAGATCGGTGTCTTAACCCGCTGATTATACTGTAAGTTTTAAAATAACTGGAATTTACAATGCTCTTTAAAATCAATTCGTTAAGTGATTTATATGTGACCAGCCCTCGAATGTGTCGTAGCATTGGTCAAAATGAGAATGAGGTACGATAAGGCTTAAAGGTAAGCATTGGAATGTTGTTGCCATTGCACGGCATAATGGGACGTAGGTAATGCGCTTCATCGTATCTGGTTGAAATGGACGCACAGGAGGTGCAAGCCCTTTGATGATGTGTTGTTTTTTTGTCTATTCGGGATTTATCTCTTGGTGGGAAACCGATTGTTCGGATAGAATGCGGCTCCCTTTGAGCTGTTGTTTTTGTGGTTTTTAACTTTTTTATAATAAATTAGTGGAGAAAGAAATGAAGAAAAGTACGATGAGTATCGCAATTGCGGCGGCACTGTTTAGCGTCACTGCGGCACAAGCTAGCGAATTTGATGGTTTGTATATGGGCGGTAAAGTGGGTGTAAATAATTCGAATATTACGGGTACACCTGCGGCTGCGAGTAAAAATTCAACCACCTTTGGCTTTGAAGAAGGTTATAACTGGGATATGGGTAGCTTCCTGTTAGGTGCTGATTTTTTCGTTGATTTAAATCAAAAAGCGACGCACGTTATGACGAACCCTCCAACTGCACAAGCTAATTATGGTAGTTCTGCCATGGGCTTGGATTTGAAATTGGGTTTGCCAACTGGAAGCTGGATGCCTTACGCTAAAGTAGGTTTGGATCGCACAACAGGCACAGTGGCTTATCCTAATGCTTCATTCAAATACACCAATCACCTGCACTTAGGTTTGGGGTTGGAATATAAATTTGCGCCAAACTGGAGTGTGACAGGTGAATACACTCGCACAGGCAGCAAAGCGAATGTCGCCACATTGAATAATGATAATTTCACCATTGGTTTGAACTACTATTTTGGTTCCGCACCCAAAGCGGTTGCGGTTGCTGCGGCAGCGGCTGCCCCCGTCGTTGTGGCTCCTGTGGTTCAGAAGCCAGTAGTCGCACCTGTTGCACCCGTAGTGGCTCCTGTTGTCGCACCTGTTGTGAAACAAGAACCTGTTAAGACCAGAACCATCTTTACTGACAAGCCTGTTACGATCGAAGGTGCTAACTTTGCGACAGGTTCTGCTAAGTTGAAACCAGCTGCAACAGCTAAATTAGCGCCTGTAGTTGATTTCGCAAAACAAAATCCAGAAGCGCAATTTACGGTGACTGGTTTCACTGACAGCGTTGGTTCAGCCAAACTGAACAAGAAGTTGTCTGAAAAACGTGCGAATGCCGTTAAAGCGTTGTTGGTTAAAAAAGGTGTAGACGCTAAACGCTTGACTGCAACGGGCAAAGGTATGGAAAACCCAGTTGGTGATAACAAAACTAAGGCGGGTCGTGCTTTGAATCGCCGTGTTGAAGTGAATTATGTTGAAAAACAAGCTAAACAAGTGATTGCAAAATAAGCACTGACTGATTGTTTTGTAGCGAAAGCGGGCTGGAGACAGCCCGCTTTTTTTGTTACCCCTGATTGATAAGTGACAAGGTAAAATGTAGAGCCTTGTCCAATTATTTTTTGTTATGAAACTCGCTATTGCTCAAATTAACTGCATCCTCGGTGACCTGAAGGGTAATGCTGCTCAAATTTTGCAGGCTGCTACACAGGCGAAACAACAGGGCGCGCAATTGCTGTTGACCCCTGAATTGGCTTTATGCGGTTACCCGCCCGAAGATTTATTGCTACGCGACGGATTTTATCAAGCCTGTGTGGAGGCATTGGCTGACCTGGCCGCGCAAATTTCAGGCATCAGCGTGTTAGTGGGGCATCCACACGAAGTTAATGGCAAGCATTACAACGCCGCGTCTTTATTGCGCGATGGCAAAATTGTGGCGACTTATCACAAGCACGAACTCCCTAATTACGCCGTGTTTGATGAAAAACGCTATTTTGAGGCGGGCGATGCCGCTTGCGTATTTGAATTAGACGGCATCCAGTTTGGGGTCAATATTTGCGCCGACATTTGGCAGCCACATACCGCTCAACTCGCCCGCGCCGCAGGCGCGCAGGTGTTGCTGGTGCTAAATGCCTCGCCTTTTGCCATGGACAAACAAGCAGCCCGCTACGCGGTGATTCGAGATCGCATCGCCCAAACAGGCATGGCGGTGGTGTATGCCAATTTGGTGGGCGGGCAAGATGAGTTGGTGTTTGATGGGGGTTCATTTGCCATGAACAGCTTGGGCGAAATCACCGCGCAAAGTGATTGTTTTACAACCGATTTATTGATGTTGGAAATTGCCGCAGATGGGCAACCCCGTGGCACTATCGTCCCCTTGCCTAGCACCGAGGCACGCATTTATCGCGCCTTGTGTTTAGGGGTGCAAGATTACATAGGCAAAAATCGTTTTCCTAGGGTGTTGCTGGGTTTGTCGGGCGGAATTGATTCCGCGCTGACCATGGCGATTGCCGTGGATGCCTTGGGTGCGGATAAAGTCCATGCCGTGATGATGCCGTCGCCTTATACCGCTGCAATCAGCATTGACGATTCGCGTGATATGGTCAAACGCTTGGGCGTGCGTTATGACGAATTTTCCATCGTGCCAATGTTTGAAGATTTTTTAAGCACCTTGCAACCGACTTTCGCGGGGCGCGCCGCCGACACCACCGAAGAAAATCTACAAGCCCGCATACGCGGCACGTTGTTGATGGCAATGTCGAATAAATTCGGCGGGTTAGTGCTCACTACGGGCAATAAGTCGGAAATGAGCGTGGGCTACGCCACCTTGTACGGCGACATGGCAGGCGGTTTTGCCGTATTGAAAGATGTCAGCAAAATGTGGGTCTATCGTCTCTCGCGCTACCGCAACACCTTGGGCGAGGTCATCCCCGACCGCATCATCACTCGTCCGCCCAGTGCCGAACTGCGCCCCGACCAAACCGACCAAGACAATTTGCCACCTTATGAAGTGCTAGATGCCATCGTCGAATACTATGTGGAACAAAACAGGTCCATACTCGACATCATCGCAGTGGGCTACGCCGAAAAAGACGTGCGCCGCGTGGTGCACCTGATTCAACTCAGTGAATACAAACGCCGTCAATCGGCGGTCGGCATTCGTATCACCGAACGCAGCTATGGCAAAGATTGGCGGTATCCCATTACCATGCGCTATGAGGATGGTTTTTAATACCAAGGCTGTTGTGGGTAGGCAGGTGTGCGTACCCACGGTCAAAATGCGCATTGCAGTTGTTCAATCAGCAATTCTCATTTTGACTAAACAGCGGGGTTGAGTGGGTACGAGTTTATTTGTGCATCGCCCGACAGGGCGAAAAACAAGAGGGTTGTTCTGAAAATACTGACCTTACTCACCCAAAAGCGTACGAATGAATTCGTACCCACGGTCAAAATGAGAATTGCTGTTGTTCAATAATACTCATTCCCTTTGGCGGCAGATTTTGCTATAATGCGTGCGTTTTCAGATGGGCTTTAAGCCCGTTTTTTATTTGTGGAATGATAATTATGGATGTCGTGAGTCTGGTTGAAACAACGGTTGCTGGCTTAGGCTATGAGCTGGTTGCATTTGAACGTCATGGTGGTGGGGCGTTACAAGTCTTTATTGACAAGCCTGAGGGTATTTCGGTTGAGGACTGTCAGCTGGTGAGTAATCAGTTGACTCGCTTGTTTACCGTTGAAAATATCGACTTTGAGCGTCTGGAAATTTCTTCCCCAGGTTTGGATCGTCCGCTCAAGAAAGAAAGTGATTTTGTGCGTTTCGCAGGCGAAAAAGCGCGTTTTAAGCTGCGTAAGCCGTTGAATAGCAGCAAAGTTTTTGTCGGGGTGCTAGGTGCGTTGTCTGAGGGCATCGTGCAACTGGATGTGGATGGTGTGCAGGTTGCCATTGATCTATCCAATGTAGATAAGGCACGTTTAGTGCCGACCTTTTAGTTTTTAGGGCTTGTTGCAAACAAGTCATTAGTCGGAGAATGGTATGAGTCGTGAAGTTTTGTTGCTGGTCGATGCGTTGTCGCGTGAAAAGAACGTGGACAAAGAAGTGGTGTTTGCTGCGCTGGAGTCGGCCTTAGCCTCTGCAACCAAAAAGCGTTTTGACGACGAGGCAGATGTGCGGGTGGCAATTGACCGTAATACGGGCGAATATGAATCATTCCGTTGCTGGGAAGTGATGGACGACGAAACGTTTGAAACCCCTGATTTGCATATCAAGTTGGAAGAAGCGCAAAAACATGATCCCAGCGTTGAATTGGGTGGTTTTATCGAAGAGCCACTAGAATCCATTGACTTTGGTCGCATTGGTGCCCAAGCCGCTAAGCAAGTGATTTTCCAAAAAATTCGCGATGCTGAACGCGAGCAGATTCTCAGCGACTTTATGGCGCGTAAAGAGCATCTGGTGTCGGGTACGGTTAAGCGCGTCGAGCGCGGTAACGCGATTGTGGAATTTGGCAAAATTGAAGCCTTTTTGCCACGTGACCAAATGATTCCTAAGGAAAATTTGCGGGTAGGCGATCGCGTCAAAGCGCATTTGTTGCGTGTGGATCGCGGTCAACGTGGCCCTCAGGTTATTCTGTCTCGCACTTCTCCTGAGTTGGTGGTGAAGTTGTTTGAGCTGGAAGTGCCTGAAATCGAAGAAAATATTCTAGAAATTATCAATGCCGCGCGCGACCCTGGTTCACGTGCCAAAATTGCAGTGCGTTCACACGATCAACGGATTGATCCGATTGGCACTTGTGTGGGGATGCGTGGTTCACGGGTGCAAAGTGTGACCAATGAATTGTGTGGTGAGCGCGTCGATATTATTTTGTGGGCAGAAGATCCTGCGACTTATGTCATCAACGCCTTGTCACCTGCTGAAATCGGTAGCATCGTGGTCGATGAAGATCAGCACAGCATGGATGTGGTGGTGGAAGAAGAAAATCTGGCACAAGCGATTGGTCGCGGCGGTCAAAACGTGCGCTTGGCTTCTGAGTTGACAGGCTGGACACTGAACATCATGACCGTGGCGCAATCAGACGAAAAGCATACGCAAGAGTTTTCTAAAGTGCTGGGTTTGTTTGTCGAAAAGTTGGATGTCGATGAAGAAGTCGCGGGTATTTTGGTCAATGAAGGCTTTAACACCTTAGAAGAAGTCGCTTACGTGCCGATTGAAGAAATGCTGGAAATCGACGGGCTGGATGAAGGCATGGTCGAAGAATTGCGTAGTCGGGCACGTAATGTGTTGCTGACGGCGGCGATTGCCTCTGAGGAGCAAGTTGAACATGGTATTGAAGATTTATTAAAGCTGGATGGCATGGACGACGAAACCGCCCGCGCGCTGGCGAATAAAGGCATTACAACACAAGAACAATTGGCCGATTTGGCCGAAGACGAACTGGTCGAGCTTTCTGGTATGGATGGTAATCGTGCGAACAGTTTGATTATGGCAGCACGCGCACCTTGGTTTGCATAAGGTCGGAAAAGAATCTAAAGGATGGCAATGGGAACAATTAACGTAGCGCAATTTGCAGCTGAACTGGGTATGCCAGTTGCTTTGCTGCTCGAACAACTACACTCAGCTGGTGTGACAAAACAGCGTGATGTAGATGTTATTTCTGAGACGGATAAGGCGCAGCTTTTGACGCACTTGCGCCAAGCGCATGGTACGGACGCTGCGGCTAAAAAAGTGACGCTAGCGCGTCGCGAAACCAGTGAAATCAAAAAATCTGACAGCACGGGGAGACCCCGCACCATCCAAGTGGAAGTGCGTAAGCGTCGCGTGGTCGCGCCTGAAGTGAGTGCGCCGCCACCGCAAGCGATACCTCGTCCTGCGGTGCAGACCTCTTCGGTGTTGGATGCGCGCCAGTTGGCGATTCGTGAACAAGAAGCCCGTTTGCACGCTGAGTTAGCTGAACGTCAAGCGGCTGAGTTGCAAGCACGCAAGTTGCGCAATAAAGGCAAAGTGGGCGATGCGGCAGAAGTCGTAGAAGTCGCCGCACCCATAGCCGTGCCTGTTGTGATAGCAGAAGCCGTGCCTGTGGTCGTGGTCAAACCCGCCCAGATTGAAGAAGTGAAGCCTGCCATGGTTAAACCAGTGCCACCGTCCGTTAATCCAACGGTTGTCGTACCCGCTGTTGCAGTGAAACCCGCTGCCGCAGTTGCCCCGTCTTCTGCTGCACCCACGCCTATGATAGGCGCGCCCGTGCTGCGTCGTGTGGCGCGCCCTTCTTTTAAACCCGTGCCGCCTCCACCTCCTGTCGTTGAGCCTGTGGTCGTGGCGGCTGAAGTGCCTAAAGTGAGCAAAGAAGGTACTTTGCATAAAAGCACCGCCGCGCCTAAGCCAGGTGACAAAGTGGCGCAAGCCAAAAAGCCTGCCAAAACAGCGGACAAGCAAGTTGCCAAACGCGATGAACCGAGTGGTCATAAACGTCCTGTGGGCAAGACCGATAGTAAGCCTACTGGCAAAGCGGGGGCTTGGGCAAACCCTGTGCGGGGTGGTAAGCGTAATGATAGGCATCATGGCAGACCCGCTCCCGCAGCGGCAGGTGAGTCTTTTGTGCAGCCAACTGAAGCCATCGTGCATGAGGTTTCGGTACCCGAAACGATTGTCGTTGCAGAATTAGCTCAAAAAATGGCGGTGAAAGCCGCAGAAATCATCAAAGTATTGATGAAAATGGGCTTGATGGTCACCATCAACCAAGTATTGGACCAAGATACTGCCATGATTGTGGTAGAGGAAATGGGACATATTGCCAAGGCGGCAAAGTTGGATGATCCCGATGCTTATCTGATGGACAACGAAGTACATCACGATTTGGAATTGACCCCGCGTGCGCCCGTGGTGACCGTCATGGGTCACGTGGATCACGGTAAAACGTCCTTGCTGGATTACATTCGTCGTACCCGTGTGGCTTCTGGCGAAGCGGGTGGCATTACCCAGCACATCGGTGCCTACCACGTGGATACCCCGCGCGGCATGATTACCTTCCTCGATACCCCAGGGCATGAAGCGTTTACCGCGATGCGTGCTCGCGGTGCCAAGGCAACCGATATTGTGATTTTGGTCGTGGCAGCCGACGATGGCGTGATGCCCACCACGCGAGAAGCGATACACCATGCCAAAGCAGCGGGTGTGGCGATTGTGGTGGCGATTACCAAAATTGACAAAGCTGATGCCAATATCGAACGTGTCAAACAAGAATTAAGCGTAGAAGGCGTCTTGTCAGAAGACTGGGGTGGCGACGTGATGTTCGGTGAAGTTTCCTCCAAAACAGGTGCAGGCATTGATAAATTGCTGGAATCCGTGTTGTTGCAAGCCGAAGTGTTGGAATTAAAAGCCCCTCGCGAAACCCACGCCAAAGGCTTGGTGGTGGAGGCACGTTTGGATAAAGGTAAGGGTGCGGTGGCAACCGTGTTGATTCAATCTGGCACCATGCGCCGTGGGGATGCCGTCTTGGTTGGGTCGGTATTCGGTCGGGTTCGTGCGATGTTGGACGAAAACGGCAAGTCGATTAACGAAGCGGGGCCGTCTATCCCTGTCGAAATTCACGGGCTGTCTGATGTCCCTACCGCAGGTGAAGAATTGATGGTGTTGGCGGATGAAAAACGGGCGCGTGAAATCGCTTTGTTCCGTCAAGGCAAATACCGTGGCGTGAAGTTGGCAAAACAACAAGCCGCCAAGCTGGAAAATATGTTCGAGCAAATGGCGGAAGGCGAAGTCCGTACCTTGTCGCTGATTGTCAAAACCGACGTGCAAGGTTCTTCTGAAGCGATTGCGCAGACCTTGCATAAACTGTCTACAGATGAAGTGAAAGTGAATTTGATTCACGGTGGTGTAGGACCGATTTCCGAATCCGATGTCAATTTGGCATTGGCTTCCAAAGCCATCATCATCGGCTTTAATGTGCGTGCCGATGCCACCGCGCGTAAATTGGCTGAAACCATGGGTGTGGATATTCGTTATTACAACGTGATTTACGCCATGATGGACGAAATCAAAGCGGCGTTGTCGGGCATGTTAGCCCCAGAAAAACGTGAAAGCATCATCGGTCTGGTTGAAGTGCGTCAAGTCTTTACGGTGTCCAAAATTGGGACGATTGCGGGTTGTTATGTGCTGGAAGGCTTGATTAAACGTGGCTCGAAAGTGCGCGTATTGCGCAATAACTTGGTGATACACGACGGCGAATTGGATTCCTTGAAACGCTTCAAAGACGACGCAAAAGAAGTGAAACATAACTTCGAGTGCGGTTTGTCGTTGAAAGGCTATAACGATTTGGTGGTGGGCGATAAGCTCGAAGCTTACGAAATTGTTGAAGTTGCGCGGACACTGCAATGAGTAACTACGCCAGAACCGATCGTGTCGGGCAGCAAATGCAGCGAGAAATCGCGGAGCTGGTGCGGTTACAAATCAACGATCCACGGGTGAAGCTGGTCACCATCACGGGGGTGGAAGTGGCGCGAGATTACTCTCACGCCAAGATTTTTTTCACCCGCTTGGATGGCAAACACGATGAGGCTCTCAAAGGCTTAGAACGCGCCAGCGGCTTTTTGCGCAGCCAACTGTCACGCAGTCTCAAGCTACGCATCATGCCCCAACTGCATTTTGTCTATGATGCGTCGGTCGAAAATGGGAGCTATTTGTCGCAGTTGATTGATAAAGCCGTTGCCAGCGACAAGCTGTCCGCAGAAAAAGCCGAGCCTTTAGCAGAATAAGTGTAGCGATTTACACAACGCTATATTCCCTCCCCCTAGCAGGGGGAGGGTTAGGGTGGGGGTTGAAATCGTTGCACGAATGCAAACTTTCAACCCCTATCCCACCCTTCCCCCTGCTAGGGGGAAGGAGTCTGTTTTCTATAATTTTAATTACAAATCATAATAGTTAGAGAAAATAAAACTCTTTTCTTCAAGATATGTACAACTGCCTACCTCAGGATTAACCATGGCGCGTACTTTTCGCCCGTTTGACGGCGTGTTGTTACTCGACAAGCCGCTAGAACTCAGCTCCAACACCGCATTACAAAAAGCCCGCCGACTGTTTCAAGCTGAAAAAGCAGGTCACACAGGCACGCTTGATCCGCTGGCAACAGGTTTATTGCCCGTGTGCTTTGGCGAAGCCACCAAATTTTCCACCGCCTTACTCGAAGCCGATAAAACCTATCGTGCCACGGTGCGTCTGGGGCAAACCACTGCCACGGGCGATGCCGAAGGTGACGTGTTGCAACATCGCCCCACTGCCCATTTACAACTCGCCGACATCCATGCCGCATTGGCGAAATTTCGCGGCGCGATTCAACAACTGCCGCCGATGTATAGCGCGCTCAAACACCAAGGCAAACCGCTGTACGAATACATCCGCAACGGCGAAACCATAGAACGCGCTTTGCGCGACGTGGTGATTCACGAGTTAATTTTGCATGATTTTGACGGTGAACAACTCGACATCAGCGTGCGCTGTAGCAAAGGCACCTACATCCGCACCTTGGGTGAAGACATAGGCGAGGCACTCGGTTGTGGCGGGCATTTGACCAAACTACGCCGCACTGCCATCGCCCATTTTGATCTAGCCTGCGGCTACACGTTGGAACAGCTCGCCGACATGAGCGAAACTGCACGCGAAGCCTGCGTGTTGCCCGTCGATAGTTTGATGCCCAATATGCCTAAATTTTACGTCGATGAGGTACAAATCCGCCGCTTGGCACAAGGTCAACGCTTAGGTTTAGAAACAGGACTTCCCGACGGCAAAATCGCCCTATATAGCGCGCAGGGCTTTATCGGTGTGGGTGATTTGTTAGGTAGAAGACTCGCCCCAGAACGCCTAATTGCCAGTGTGGCGAAGCAGGCTGCGGAGTCTTCTTAGTAGGTAGGGTCAGTTATGTATCACTTGGCTCCATGTTCCTTTAGTAACTCTAAAACAACTGGTGAGTTGCGTGCAAAATGAAGGGATGATGCACCTAATTTGCTAACGGCATGAACGTCAGCCCCGTAATTGAGAAGTAGTTTTATAATTTCAACATCGTCCCGATCTATTGCCTTGTGAAAAGGGGTTTCTCCATCACGAGTCGTTTTCGCGTTGACGTTCGCTCCGCTCTTTAGAAGAATTTCGACTGCTATTTTTCGGGTGTCATTTTTCCCATACGATATGGCTCTATGCAGTGGGGTGTAGCCTTGGTTATCAGCAGCATTGACATCTGCTTTATTAGCAAGCAATAGTTCGATCGCTTTTACTGCACATTGAGAGGCGGCTTGATGGAGTGCAGTACTTCCGTGCATATTCTTTGCATTAGGATTCGCACCGTGCCTCAATAGGGTTTCAGCAGTGGGAACGCTGTAATCACTGCTTGCTGCGGAGTAAAGTGCTGTGAATCCAGCTTGATCGGTAGCATTTGGATCTGCTCCTTGCGCAAGCAAATAATTCGTCACTTTGATATTGCCTCGCCCCGCTGCCGTCCGTAGTGGATGCCAACCCGCTGGCGATGCTGTGTTTACCTTCGCCCCATTTTCCACCAGAAGCTGTGCTATCTCTACGAAATCACCATTCATGCCAGCAGAACTTAAGGGCGAAGAGCCTCCCCCTTCAATATCTGCGCCACGAGCTATTAGCAGTTTAGCGACAGTGAGGTTGTTCGACTCGGCGGCATAATTCAGAGGTGTCTTGTACGATCTGCCTTCACCTGTTTTTCTATTTACGTCGGCTCCATGTGCGATCAAAACATCTGCGAACGCTACCAAATCGACCTGTTTGCCAAAACCATTCACACCTTGAGCTGCCCAATGCAAAGGTGTCTCACCATAATTGGTAGGCGCATCCACAATCGCACCGTATTCCAGAAGAATCTTCGCCACGCCCTTCTTGTTTGCGTAGTGAAGTGCAACCCTGTCAAATTGACCTTTCGCATTTACATCAGCACCTTTTGAAATGAGCAACTCAACGATCTCTTGATTTCCTTCAGATACGGCGTGATGAATGATTGGGTTGCCATAACGATTTTTTTGATTTACGTCAGCACCCAAGGCGATAAGCGTTTTAGTTTTCCCAATGTCGTTACTTGAAATTGCATCCCACAGAAAACTTCCAGCCTGTGCGGGGAGTATGAGTACTAACGCCATCAGGGCGGTGAGTATATAGATAAGCCGAACAAGATTTGTGCTAGTAGGTTTATTCATGATGATGCTCAATGTGGAATTGAGGAACTACGCGCTTTTGAGGATTGACCCCGCTACGCTTGTTGGACACCCAATACCCTCGGAAAAAAACTCCATGCGATGATGAATCCACCTGTAAGTAGTGATAGCTCCTCGAACCCTTTGACCATTCCCAGACTAGCACCTGGTCCTTCAAAAAGCGTGGCAAGAGACAGCCAGACAGTACCCGCTGCAAATGGAAGTCGAGCCCACGAACGTAGGAGCCAAAGCCCGACTGAGGAGACCATTATTATGAGAAGAGCCAGCACGGATAGCGAGTCAATGATCGGCATCCAAGGTGCCTCACCGATGAAATAGGGCTTTAGCTCAGTTGGAAGGGTGTCAACTTGTGCCGCGATCAGTGCGAGACCCACAGCAATGAGCAGCCATTCTAAAATGATGGCTATACGTAGTACCAAGGCAGGGTTTTTCATGTGTTTGACGTATAACGTTAAGGAAAGGGACGCGCCGCTTGCGGCGCATCCCGCTTGGTCGCAATGTTAGCGCGCGCTAGGTGTTCTTGTGCTAGCCAGGTACCCGCAACCAACAATACCGTGTATGCGAGAACGCCATAAGCGGATATTGCAAGGGCGATCGGACGCCTGTCAAAATCCATAAGATCGGGCAGGGTCAGAACAAGCACAGGCAGGCTCACTGCGAATGCCGCAGTTGCAGCGGATTTTCGATAAATGAACGCCAGTGGATAACAGAGCAGAATAGAAATCGACGCAGCCGAGAGAAACTCTTGTGCCAATAAAACCCCGTAGATCAGCGACCTGTCCTTCGGGATGGCAATTACTTCACTAACAAGATTCAAGCTATAGCCATAAGCAACAAAACCAGCCCATACAAAAACGGGAAGAACTAGCAATCGCATGATGAATAAGAGACGAGGGGACATAAGTACGCTAACGAATAGCGTTTATCTGCCGCGCAGCTAAACTTGGAAATAGTGATGAAGGCATAAATTTTGTTGGACTGAACTGCCTCTCGGAAAGCGTGATGGGCTAAATATAGGGGGTGATCTGTTCTTCCCATCCGATGGGTCAAATTATAGCGGTAAATTTTGTTTCTAGCGTTGCAATCATACTCATCATCACAAAATAGTATCTAGCAGGATAAGGCATTAAGTGCATTTCTGCGTTGCGGCGATCTGAAACGCCACAGCCTGGTAGGGTGCGCCGTGCGCACGCGGGAAAATGTTTAATTTCAATGCAATAGGTGATTTTTCCGTGTACATGCGGCACGAAATAAAGGGTGCGCACGGCGCACCCTACTCACTTTTTTCCCCTCTCCCGCTTGCGGGAGAGGGGATTAGATACCTATGCTTTTTAGGAATAGGGCGGGTGAGCGGTGTTATTGCCCGTACTCGGTAATTTGTATCGACGAGCAAGTCATCGTGTGGTTTCGTGGTCAGTCGCAAGGGGGTATTACCCTTGCGGTTTGAGTGTGGATGCCCTACTTAAATACCCGCGCCTAAATTTTCGGGTATTTTAAGCTGTTAGTCGTTCGTTATTAGTCGCTAGTTAATGCTGTGAGTCTGCTTGATGCTATGTTTTTCATAATATATTCAATCAGATGAGAAAAAATTTTCACTCCGCCAACTAAAAGCTAACGACTAGCGACTAACAACTCAATACCCAATTATTTGTACGCAACCACTTATTCATCTACTATGGCTTTGAGCTTTTGGGTGTCGGCGATAAATTCGGCGGGTGTTTGACCTGGGGTGAGTACCATGGCGGGTGAGCCTATGGTTCGGGAGTAGGGCATTCGAGCTAAGTCATCTTCGCTATGCCATTGGTTTTTGAGGTCGGAAATGTGCGTGCCTAATATCACCAATCCCGCCACAAGGAAACCTATCTTGCGATGACTTATTCGGCTGGCCAAACAGAGGTGTCGATAGATAATCAGGCCAAAAATAAAGGGAATAACCGCAATGTGTAACAGGTAAGACAGTAAACTAGAGTCAAGTGCAAAGGCGACATAGCTAGACATATCGCCGATCAACATCAGCACCCCAGCCCCCAAGGTGGCAAGGGTGGCATGTTCAATAAAGTGGGATTTTCCCACTTCAATGCGTCCTATGATGGCCCAGAATCCGATCCACGTTAAGCCAAACTCCAAAGGAATGCTATCTATCATATCGGCGGCCAGTATGGTCAGTTTTTCTTCACGATCATAATTTAGCCAGCGTGACAGGATATATTCAAACAACACCAGTGATATACCCATAAATAGTCCAAGTGAACTGCGCAACCAGGCATGTTTGGGTAAGGGTTGGTCGGGTGAAACGTCGTAATCAACAGGACGCACGCGGAATGCTGTTTTGCCAATGTGAATAATATCTTCAGCCGAAACTTTTGCGGACTGATGTCGCTCCCGTTTGCGGTTAATGGTCATGGCATTCACCCCGCCTAACACATTCAGTTGATAACCGCCTGCATCGGCAGGCTGAATTTCTAAATGTCCAGCGGCAATGTAGGGGTCATCTAGCATCACGTCATTATGATAAGCGCGCCCCACATTCACAGGCCAAGCATAAACAGGATGGCGCACGGTGACATCGCCATGCTGATTGAGTATTTCAATCCAAGCTAAGCGTTTCATTTGAATGCTCCCATATAAAATTCGACCATTCGCATCCCGTCATCGTAGGCGAAACCAAAGAGGCTGAGATTGGAGACTAAGGCGTGTTGATCTTTGCGCAGGGTCACGACTTTGAATTTAATGTCGTATAACCCTGGGAATTTACGGTAGCTACGTAAACAAATAGCGGCTTTCACCTTGTTGCCCTTGATTTGTACGATGGCATCGTTGCAGGCATACTTGCTGAAATGTTCGCTAGGAATATCATAGTTGGCTTCGTACTGCATTTCGTAGGATCTTTCCAATACACGACTAAAACGTACGGGATCTAGTTTTTGGGTTTCAAATAGTCGGCTAGAAAAGAATAAGCTGCCCAAATCAATGCCATCTTCGACATAAACCTCGGAGCGTCCACTGCAAGAATAGGAACGCACGGTAAAGAGGAATTTTTCGCGATTCCCTTTGCCCGCCCAACAGCGGATGTAAGGATCAGGCGAATCGGGTATGGCATAGCCCGCATCCATTTGCACGGGGAGCGGTTTTTTTGTAAATCGTGCGACCAGTGCAGCAGAATGCAGCTTCAATTGACGGGCAATTTCAGGGCGGAACAGAGGGACTTTGATAGGGTTGGTGCGCCAACGATTGAGTAATTGGGCGGCATAGTGTGCGGGGACCAAAAAGCCTCTTGATTCGCCCATAGACGCGTCATTGACACCAAATACTTCCCCCGTTTCAGTGACAACAGGGCCGCCGCTCATCCCTGAATTGATCGCCCCTGTGAAATGAATCATGTCATAGAAGGAGTGATCGCGTAGCCCGTTATTCGTGCCTTCCACGATAGATTGCCCCAGATCATTGGGATTGCCGAGTGAAAACAGGTTGTCGCCTTTTTCAACGCTGCCCGTATGAAAACGTAGGTAGGGTAAATGACTCCCTTTACGTTGCAATAAAGCCAGATCGTGTAGCACATCAATCGCGAGCAGGGTCAACGTACCGTGTTCTTCGTTGCTGGCGACATACTCCAAATCGTAGGATTCGGGTTCAAGTGCAAAGCTAGAGACCACATGGTAATTGGTAATTAGCAAACCATCATCGCTGACATAAAATCCCGACCCCGTGGAGTTTTGTGCTTGACTGCCTTTGAGCAAAGTGCGAATTTGCACGACAGAATCTTTGACCACCGCAAATACCGCTTTGCCATCTAGTGGCGCGGGTTTGGCAGGGGAGGGCGGCGGTAAATGCCGTGCGGCGTAGCTGGGTAGGATAAAACCCGCCATCAACAGCAGCATGACGGTTTGGTATATCCGAATTAAAAATATCGCTTTCAAGTTTCCTCCGTAAGCTTAAAGATCAATAAAAGTGACCACATATTGGGTGGTTAGTCGCTAGTCGTTAGTTTTTAGTTGGCGGAATGGAAAATATATCTCATCTACTTGAATATATTGTAAAAAATATAGTGCCTGATAGATTTCCACCATTAAACTAACGACTAGTGACTAACAACTTAAAATACCCGAAAATTTAGGCGCGGGTGCTTAACGAGGTGAATACGTGCAGAATAACTAGATTCTTTATCGTGAAATTTATCAAAGCAAATAGCGTGCCACTTTTATTGATGCGAGGTTTTGTCACGAAAAATAAAAAGCAAGGGGGATTATTTCTGCTGTTGCAGTGAGCAATAAACCTTGCTTAGCAAATTGATTATTATCGTATAAATCACGATCTGGTTTGCTTGATGCGCGAAAAATTTGATCGTATTCGGCGGTGGTCGTGTCCGAAATCATGCGCTAAAAGACTGCGCTGTGATGAGCCATAATTTGGAATATATAGGCTCAAATTAGTTATCTCGCCAAGTAAAAACAGCATGTGGTGTGATTTCTCGCTCACGGCATCTGGCTACATCAAGCATTTTCTCATCTTTTCTGCATGGGCTGCGACTACGCCTTTTTCGGTGATCAAGCCTGTGACGAGTCGGGCGGGGGTGACATCAAAGCTATAATTGGCGGCGCGGCAGCCTGCTGGCGTGATCCGCACGGTGCAAATTTCACCCGCGTCCGTTTGTCCTGTGATATGCGTCACTTCTTGCTCCGCACGTTGTTCGATGGGAATTTCTGCCACGCCGTCTTGCAAGGTCCAGTCTATGGTCGAAGTCGGTAGCGCGACATAAAACGGCACATGGTTGTCAAAGGCGGCGAGGGCTTTGAGGTAAGTGCCGATTTTATTGCACACATCGCCGCGTGCAGTGGCGCGGTCACAGCCCACAATCGCCAAATCCACCCAGCCGTGCTGCATCAAATGCCCGCCCGTGTTATCCACAATCAGCGTATGCGGGATGCCGTGCTGTGCTAATTCCCACGCGGTCAAACTCGCGCCTTGGTTGCGCGGACGGGTTTCATCCACCCAAACATGCAACGGAATGCCCGCCTCATGCGCGGCATAAATTGGCGCAAGTGCTGTTCCCCAATCCACCGTCGCCAACCAACCCGCATTGCAATGGGTGAGAATGTTGACGGGCTTGCCTGTGCGTTGATATGCCGCCTGAATCAAGGGCAAACCGTGCTGCCCAATGGCGGCATTACAAGCCACATCTTCTTCCGCCATCTTGCCCGCCGCTTGCCATGCCGCTTTGGCACGCTGTTCCGCTGCCAAGGGTAATAAAATTGAGCGCATCCGCTCCACTGCCCAACGCAAATTCACCGCCGTGGGACGCGCTTTCAGCAACATATCGCACGTCGCTTGCAATGCCGCATCCGACGCGTGATGGCGCATGGACAACGCTACGCCGTAAGCCGCCGTCACCCCAATCAGCGGCGCACCACGCACCTGCATGTCGCGAATCGCCCGCTCGGCATCGCGCATGGAATGGAGTTTTACGGTGGTAAAAACATGGGGAAGTTGGGTTTGGTCGATGATTTCCACCGCCGCGTTGTCCGCAGTCGTCCACAGACTGCGATAAGGAAGGTTATTGATTTTCATGGTGTTGATTTGGTAGGTGCGAATTCATTCGCACGCGGTTCAAAAATCGTGCGAATGAATTCGCACCTACAGACACGTTTCTTGATCCTCACTCTCCCGCAAACTCACACAAGGCAAACACTTTTTGCCCGCGATTTTCTAATCTTGCCCGTCCGCCCACATCAGGTAAATCAATCACAAAGCAGCATTCCACCACCACGCCGCCCATGGATTCGATCAGTTTCACCGCCGCTTCTGCCGTGCCGCCTGTGGCGATTAAATCATCGACCAATAACACGCGGTCGCCTGGCTGTATCGCATCCACATGAATTTCAATACGGTCTTTACCATATTCCAATTCATAATCACAGCCCACCACTTCCGCAGGTAATTTACCTTTTTTGCGAATCGGTACAAAGCCTAAGCCCAAGCTATACGCCACAGGCGCGCCGACGATAAACCCGCGTGATTCAATCCCCGCGATTTTGTCGATTTTTACATTTTGATAGCGATGGCTAATTTCCTGCACGGTGGTGCGTAGCCCGATGGGGTCTTTGAGCAAGGTGGTGATGTCGCGGAACATAATGCCTTGGTGGGGATAATGCGGGATGGTACGGATGCGAGATTTGATCGGCATGATGCGCGCGGGTGGTGGAAATTAAGAGGCGGCAAGTATCGCGCATAATGCGGGTACTCGGCTAGTGCTTTACTGCACAAATCGCGGGTTTTACAGCAAACCGCGTTCCGCAAAGGAGATGGTTGTCCCCATGGCGACAATAAAGTGATCCAACACTCGCACTTCAACCAACGCCAAGGCTTGCTTTAAGGTGGTGGTCAGACGCTCATCCGCCGTACTCGGTTCGGCTACGCCAGAGGGATGATTATGCGCAAAAATCACCGCCGCCGCATTGTTAGCAAGCGCGCGTTTCACCACCTCGCGAGGATAAACGCTGGCTTGCCCCAGTGTTCCTTGAAACAATTCTTCTGACGCAATCACGCGGTGTTGCGTATCCAAAAACAGCACCACAAACACTTCTTGATGCCGTCCTGCTAATAATAGTTGCAGATAGTTGCGCACGACCTGCGGCGAATTCAGCGCGTCCCCCTGTTGCATTTCTTCATGCAATGCCCGACGTGACAGCTCAATCACGGCTTGTAGTTGCACAAACTTCGCTTGTCCCAAGCCATGAATTGCACAAAAATCGGCTTCAGGGGTGGCAAATAGCTGCGTCAAGGTGCCAAATTGTGTCATCAATTCACGCGCTAAATCCACCGCACTTTTGCCCTTCACGCCCACCCGCAAAAAGATCGCTAACAACTCTGCATCGGATAACGCCGCCGCCCCTTTTTGTAATAGTTTTTCGCGTGGACGTTCCCCTTCTGGCCAATCGGTAATGGACATCTTGCTCTCCTTTTAAGCGGAAGCGATAAAGAAACCTTTTTGCAGGTGATGTGAACGTACGGTCTTGCCGATTGTGACACATTGCCCTATCCTGTCGAATCTGACTGACTTCAACTGTTTTATTGTGCGATATTTTAATCCTTTCTTATTGCTGCTGATGGTCGTTTTTGCCACCGCGTGCGCCACCCCCCCGCCGCCGAAACCGCCTTCACCGCCACCTGTGGTGCCGCCTGCGCCCGCTGTCATTGAACAACCCAAACCTAAGCCCGTGCGCCCCAAACCTGTACCACCCAAAGTGAGCGTGCCGCCAGCACCTCCCGTTGCGTCAGTATCTGATCCTCAAATTCATGCTAGGGTGGTGAAGTTGTTTCCTGACCAAGTTCAGTACAAAGACGGTTGGGCAAATGATATTCAAACGGCATTCAAATCCTTACAGATTTTATCGACCACAGAAAACTTCTGTGCGGTGATTGCCATTATTGGACAAGAGTCAGGTTTTCAAGCCGATCCTGTTGTGCCGAATTTGCCCGCGATTGCTTGGCGCGAAATTCAACAACGCAGTGACAAATACAGCATTCCTAAAACCGTATTGGATTGGTCTTTAAACACCCAGTCTCAGGACGGGCGAAGCTATCGTACTCGCATAGACGCGCTCAAAACCGAGAAAGAACTCAGCGATTTAGTCGAGGAAATTATCGCAAGCGTACCCGCAGGTAATAAGTTGTTTCACAACTACAACCCTGTCCATACGGGTGGCCCCATGCAAGTCAGCGTGGCATTTGCCGAAGGTCATGCCCAAATTCGCCCCTACCCGTATCCCATTCCACGTAGCTTGCGCAGTGAAGTATTTACCCGTCGCGGCGGGATTTATTTTGGCTCCGCGATTCTGCTGGATTATCCCGTACCCTATCAGGACATCCTCTATCGCTTTGCCGATTTCAATGCGGGTCGCTACAGCAGTCGCAACGCGGCTTTTCAGCACGCCTTATCCCGCGTGAGTGGTCAGGAAATTGCCTGTGATGGCGATTTGTTACGCTACAAAAATGGCAGTCCGTCCGATGAACCGAGCAGTACCCTGAAGATTCTACTGTCCATGTCCACGACCCTGAAAATGAGTGATGCCGACATACAGCGCGATGTGTTACTGGAAAAAGCTCCGAATTTTCACGAAACCACGCTTTACACCCGCGTGTTTGGCTTGGCGGAGAAAACAGGCAAAATGCCGCGCGCAACCTTGCCAGAGATCGACATTAAGAGTCCAAAATTTAAACGCAAACTAACCACGCAATGGTTTGCCACCCGCGTCAATACGCGCTTCCGAACTTGTTTGCAACAAGGGGGTGTCAGTCGAGGGGTTAAGTCAAAGTAAGGAAAAATAAATTTTTTACTTTAAAAACAAAATCATCCGTAGGTCGGGTTTCAACCCGACAGGGTACGAAAAACGAATCGTTACGCGAGTCTCACGTTAATGAGATTTTCTTGTAAGATGCGCGCCACCATGAAAACAAATAAACAAGTGATTTTAGGGGTGACAGGGGGCGTGGCGGCGTATAAAGCGGCGGAGCTGTTGCGCGAATTGATGCGGCAAAACATCAGCGTACAAGTCGTGATGACCGAAGCGGCTTGCCATTTTGTCACCCCCACCACATTTCAAGCCTTGTCGGGTAAGCCAGTCTATATCGACCAATGGGATGCGCGCGAACCCAATAATATGGCGCATATCAATCTCAGTCGCGCCGCTGATGCCATCGTCATCGCCCCCGCCAGTGCTGACTTTATGGCGAAATTAGCGCATGGGCTGGCGGATGACTTACTCTCTACCTTGTGTTTGGCGCGCAATTGCCCGCTGTTGCTTGCCCCCGCGATGAATCGTGAAATGTGGCTCAATCCCGCCACGCAGCGCAATGTCGCGCAGTTGCAAGCAGATGGCATTCAGGTGTTAGGTCCTGACAGTGGCTTGCAAGCCTGTGGCGAATCGGGGATGGGGCGGATGTTGGGCGTGTCCGAACTGACGCAATCCATCACTGATTTTTTGCACCCTGTACGCTTGCCGCTGCCCTTGTCGGGCAAAACCATTTTGATGACCGCAGGGCCGACCTATGAAGCCATCGACGCAGTGCGCGGTATCACCAATCGCAGTTCGGGCAAAATGGGCTATGCCATTGCCCAAGCTGCCGTGGAGCTGGGTGCGCAGGTGATTTTGGTTTCGGGGCCCACCGCTTTGCTCACGCCTGCGGGCGTACAACGCTTGGATGTGCAAAGTGCCGCGCAAATGCTCGCCGCCGTGCAACAGCGCGTGGCGGAGTGTGATATTTTTATCGGCGTGGCGGCGGTGGCGGATTACCGCGTGGTCGCACCCAGTGAACAAAAAATCAAAAAAAGCCATCAGAATTTGACGCTAGAATTAGTCCCCAACCCTGATATTTTGGCGTATGTTGCCAGCCTGCCGCAGCCACCGTTTTGCGTCGGTTTTGCCGCCGAAAGTCAGCATCTAATGGAATATGCCGAGCAAAAACGCCGTGCGAAAAAATTGCCGCTCTTGGTGGGCAACCTTGCCCAAACGGCAATCGGCAGCGATGACAATGAGCTGTTGCTCTTTGATGATGCGGGCTGTCATCCTTTGCCCAAGGCGGACAAACTCACGTTGGCGCGCCAATTATGGCAACATATTCAAGGCATGATGCGAATGGCACTTACTTAAGCCAAATCATCGGCAAACTCCCTCCCCTTCAAGGCATAGGTATCTACACAAGTCCGTCGAAGAATTTCATGGCGGATGTTTTGAGTGCCTCCAGTTCATTTTGGGAGTAATTTTGCATGATTTCGAGCATGGAGAGGAAGACC
>JBASWK010000064.1:0-4950 GCA_049276435.1 Gallionella sp.
CCCGACTGACCAGCCGACACTCCGCCACCACACGCCGCCGCCGTCTTCTCTTTTCTGGGGTGGGTGGGTGGGGAACCGGATTGACCTGGCGTTGGACGGCTGACCTGCAGCAGGCGTGACACGTGACCGCGACAGCTTTGCTGCCGGGCACGTGCCGCCGACTGCAGGTGCAGAGGATCCCGAGACACACGGCCGCGACTGCGTAGCAGCCGGACGTGTGCCGGGATCTCTGTAGGCCGTCTCGCCGGGGTGCCTTATTTGACGGAGCCGGATGATTGTCTATACATTTACCTCGGGGTGGATGTCTGTACGTTTGCGGGTTGTGATAGGTATTAGGGCCGGTTGGGAGTGGGGCTGTGGTGGCTGGGGCTGTTTGATGGCTATTTGATTGTGGTCAACCCCCCAGTGGAGTTGGGATCGGGGCGCTACGGGCAGCTATGTAATCGGGACAAGTGTGGTTGTGTATAGTCGGGTTAGGGTAGGAGGCGGAAGGGGATTCCGGACCGGCGGAATGGCTCCTCGGCGTCGGATTCGAAGCGTTCTGCAACGAGGAGGGCAATGATGGGTAGGTTGGTCGGGTATTTGAGGGCGAAGAGTGTTGGGTAGGCTGTGAGCTGGCCTAGGGCTTTGAGGCCCGCAACCTGGGTGATCTCGATGATGTGAATACTCGAGCTCGTATACCCGACAGCATCAATGCGACGCATTGAGAGATCGATGGCCATTTGCCGGATGTTCGCAGGGGTGTCTTCGCCTGGATCGCGACCTGTGCCGACTCGGACATCGTACTCGATGGATTCGTATAGGCCGGGGACCGATGCAAGGTATCGCTCCCACACGGGGACGTCAACTGTGAGGAGGTGTGGATACCTAGAACGCGCCATCCGAAGTGCCGGACTCTCTGGACCCGATTATAGTCTCGTGGTCCTCTAGTGACAATGTGGTGTCGCACTCTCGTTGCCATAGGGCCGATAGCTCCGCCTTAACCTTGAGATCGACGCCGAGTGTACGGAGCCAGATCACGAAGCGTGCCTTGTAGTCTCTGTGCAAGAGCTCCTGTGGGATGTCTGCGAGTGACGGCACTCATTTGCCTTTCTCCGGTGGTTTGGTGGATGGCGGTTTCTTCTTACCGCCGAAGATGGTTGAGCCTATTTTGTGCCACAGGCCGGTTGCGAGTTCTTCGACCTTGCGGATGGGCCAGAGTTTCCGCAGCCATTCGAGTAGGGCGTCGGGGTTGTCCTTGCTCTCTTCTGTAGGTTTCTCGTCGGCCATGAGTAGAAGCTATCCCATGAGAGAGAATTGGCGGAGCGTGCGTACGTGTATGCCTGAGATTTGGTCGCCTGCGAGCATACCGTCTATGAGTGAAGCCAAGTGGCCGGGACTGCGAAGCCAGAGGTCTTGCGGGAGCGGTATGCAAGCCCATGCTAGGCCGGGGTCAACGATGATTTGGGTAAGGCCCACGTACCAGTAGAGTGACATGGTGTTGTTCGCAATAACGAGCTGGTTTGAGGGTATACGGTGGTTGCCGAGCACGGCGTTTAAGAGCGTGAGGTTGAGGAAGCGGTTGCCAGCGGCGGCGCTGGCGGTGAAATCGTACTTGACCATGACGATTTTGTCACGGAATAGAGGGCCCGCTATCATCTGGAAGTTGGTTGCCGGTGCGGGGTCGGCGATGTTAACGTCGTAGAGGACGAAATCGGTATTGCGGTGTTGTGAGTCCATACTGTGTGGCTAGTTCTCTGTGATGACGGAAAGGCGGGCGTTGGTTGCGGGTAGACAGAAGACAGTCGCGGCGAGTATGTAGTCAGGTTCTAGCGAGATGTTGCCCTTGTATGCTAGACTTTGGTGGCTGCCACAGATGCCACTGTCGAGTTGTGCAATCAAGTGACTGTTGTCGATTTGTCCGTGATAGAGTGACAGCACCGCGAAAGCGTCGCCTTGTGAGAGCCAAGGCGACGCTATTGAGACTGATGCGTGTACGAGTCTGCCCCTGTCGAGGGGCAGACTGACTATTGAGGCAATGTAGCCTGCAGTTATGGGTGCTGTGGTTGATGTGCTCGGCATACGCTTATTCGTAGGCCAGGTAAACGCTGAGGTCAGCGTTACCTGTGACGCTCCGTGTCGTGGTGGCAAAGATGTTGATGCGGGAGCCGCCGATGACATCGATGTTGACGGGGATGAAGTTTGTCGGTGTACCACCGGCCTGACCGATGGCTGCACCGAGCGCGGCGTTGAAGGCACGGTTGCATGGGTACTGGCTCGGCGGCAGCTTGACGTCGGCGGAGTCGAGTCGGATGGTCGCCATGACTTCCTCACCGCTGGTGAGAGCGTCGCCCTTGTTGAGATCGGCGCAGATACCGACGATGCGGGTTGCTTTTTCGCTCAGGGTGATCGTGCCGATCTGCTGCTCGAGGGCTGACGCGAACGATGCAAATACTCCGTCGCAGAATTTCAGGGGTTTTACCTCCGGCCGCTCGGTGCCGAAGATGACACCGGCTGCTATCATCGATGCGGTGGTGATGGCGAGGCGGTTGCGGTAGCTCAGAGAGAGTACGGCTTTGCCTGCGCCCTGCCAGTCGACGGGCCAGAGGTTGAGCGGGTTTTCACTGGTGCTCGGAGTGGCACCCTGCGCGATCGGAGAGCCGACGAGCGGGTAGACGCCGGGTGCAATGTCGGGGTCGATGTCGCCGGAGACGGAACGGACGAGCAGGTCACCTCCAGAGCCTTCGTTGGCCGCGGTTGTAACTTTTGCCACTTGGCCCCAGATGTGGTGAATCAACCAAGGTCCACCAGCGGGCAGCGTGATGCCGGCGCCAATCAGGGTTGTCGCGCCGACAACTGTGCTACCGGCGCCGGTAACGGCGATTGCGTGTGTTGACACTGTGTGTCCTCCTATGAGCTACGGGGTGTTAGCCCTGCAGCTTCAGCTTGGTGTTGTGGAGGAGCGTGGCGACGGCACTCACACGGTTGATGTTGGCGGGGTCGCCTTTGGGCCCGCGCGGGGGAAGGGTCATGCCCTTGATGGCGTCGCCATAGGGCTTGAACGCAGTCGCGTACTTGTCCTCTGCGACCTGTACGCCCTGCTGGTAGCGGGCGGGGCCCTTTTCCAGTGCGTTCTTCTGCCATCCACTCGTGCCGGTCTTCTTCACGCCCTTGCCGAAAGACTTGCGGGAGATCGCCGCGTTGACGCCGGTCTCGTACGCTTTCTCGGCGTTTCCGGTTTGGGTTGCCCAGTCCGCTTTCGGCGACTGGATCCCTTCCGTGTACTCTATCGTTGCGGAGCCGGCGCGTCGTGCCCATTTCGCGCTTATCTTGTCCGCTGATTTGATGTTAGCCATATGGTCCTCTGGTTTTGCCCCAAGGTAGGCCGCTCAAACCCGGGTGTCAAGTATATTTTCGGCCAAATCTGTCTCAAACCGTCCTTGCCTATTAATTCTTCTCTTTAAGCTATCTAAGAGAAGAGTAGTAATAAGGGCTGTGGATATGTGGATAAGTAAGGGAAGTGGCGAGACCACAGCGACTTACAGAGCCGGGGAATGTGGATAACTTGTGGACAGAATGTGCATAAGTGTGTGACAGCGAATTGTCTACACAGTTATCCACAGGTTATCCACAGGTTATCCACAGGTTATCCACAGGTTATCCACATTTGCGCAGAAGCCGGAGTGTTAAGGTCCGGCTTCTGTCGGCATGGCGGTTGCTAGCGTGAGGGAACTGCAAAGGGACACGCTACCGAAGCCGCGCCATCTAGTTAGGAGGCAGAGGGATGGTACGCCTGGGCTTGTGCGGGTGATAGATGCACAAGTGTGCACGTGCCTCTCTAGGGGCCGGGGTGTTGGCCTCGCTGTAGAGTTCCAGTCTAAGGATGGTCCCCGGCCCGATTTCGAGGCGTTCTGCGTAGTCGCGCGGTATGGCTATGACGTAGGAGTTGCCGGATTTGTAAACGCGGCGGTCATGAGACAAGGGGTGGCTCCAGGTCGAGAGTTGCTTGGCTGCTGTAGAGTATCTGAGTGACCTCGTGGCGTGAGAGTGCGATCACGATTGAAACCTTGTGGACGGCCGGTGTCGCATCGGCTTTCATACTGTCTAGAGTGTCGTAGAGTAGGTAGGTTGAGCTGTGTTGACGGCGGCCTATGAAAACGTCTGTGGCCTGACCGTGAGTAGTACGGTAGAGGGCCTCTGAGAAGAGCGCGCGGAGTGAACCTTCTTTGATTACTGGCATACGTGCTCCGGGAGGATGACCAGCGGTGCTCTGTTGCAAGCGAAGCGTGAGCAGTAGGGCTGGGTTGGGTTGGTGTGCAGCAGGCCGCAGTGAGTGCAGTAGGTGAATAGGAAGCGATTGAACAGCGGCGGCGGGCCACTCAAGGCGGTGAGAGTGGCACCGTCACCGCAACGCGAGCAGGCGGGGGCGGGGCCTGCTGGCAGATAGAATAGGTTCTGGCAGTTGTTGCAACGGTAGAACGTGAACGGCCGGGAGGGAAGTGCCTCGCGGAGCGCGTAGAGAAGATGGTTTACCAGGCGCTTGCCCATTGATCCTCCGTTATGGCGTGCAGTGGTGTGGGGCGTGACGGGTTGCAGAAGCAGGACGCCTGCGGCGGCGAGAAGCGCATGAGGCCGCAGAGGTAGCAGAATGTAGCGCCGGGTTGATAGGGTACCGAGTACGTGTCGGCTGCTGGTATTAGCCGCGGCCGGTCGATGCAAGATGCACAGCGTGGGCGGGATTGTGGTAGCACGAAGTGCCAGGCACCGCAGATTGGGCATTTGTAGACCTTGCGGTTGGTCTTTGGGGCGCGGCGCATGTATGGTCTGTGAGCTAGCTCTTGTTTCATAGGAGAAGTATAGACATGTGTAAAGACGGATGTCAAGTCATTTCTGGTAATACTTTGTAACATTTTATCAGGTAAGGGGGGGGCCACCCCCCCCTTTTTCAGCGTGGAGCGGTTTGTCTATATA
>JBASWK010000065.1:0-3648 GCA_049276435.1 Gallionella sp.
TAAATGCTGCTGCGATTGACCGCCGCCAAATCGCACTGCCGCAGCACCGCCAAAGGCTCATCACGGCTCACCCAGGTTTTGCGTGTCGCTACGGGCACATCCCAGACTTTTTTTTGAGCCAATCCAGCTCCATCTTGAGCCGCCCAATTTCAGCATACAACCGCTCCGAACTGCTCGCCTCATCCACAGCCTTCACCCCGCGTTTGACCTCAAATAAACTTGCCGCCTGCGTCTGCAATTCCCTCTTCCACAACCCCACCTGCGTCGGGTGAACCCCATGCGTCTGACCGATCTCATTCACCGTTTTAACGCCCCCAACCGCCTCAAGCGCGACCTTAGCTTTAAACGAACCCGTAAATTGCTTACGCTTACTTTCACTCATTATTTGCTCCTTTTTTATCGCAGGAGACTATCTGTGTCAGTGTCTGGAAAGTGGGGTCCACTATAGTTTGGTGTTGGCGGTTGTGCCACTGGTAGGTGGTTGCGGCGACAACACGATTACTTGGACGGAGGAGGTCAAGCTGCTGGACGGGCGGGTGATTACCGTCACGCAGAAGCGGCGTATCGAAGGGCAGATGCCGCGCGAGGCGTGGCTGACGTTCAAATTGCCAGAGTTTGGAGATAAGGAGATTGTTTGGCATGAGAACTTGGGTACTCAGGTACTGAATGTTTATCAGGGCAAGCTGTATGTAATTTCAGATTTCCCGTCGATCGTGGAGTTTCGTCAATATGGGAGTCCCTTTCCCGCTTACGTTGCCTTTCGCTACGACAACGGGCAATGGCTGCGTATTTTGTTCAATGAAATTCCTAAAGCTATTTACGATAGCAACATGTATTTCGATAACATGGCATTGTATCGATTGAAACATGTTTCACTGGAACATAAAGCTGGGATGATGAAGAAGGATACATATATGCCTCCCACTAAGCATCTCGACCCAACATATTTAATCACTGAGTAAAGGGAGACATAACATGGCTACCAAAGAAGACTACGCAATGCTTTCTGCTGCCGCTTACAATGCACACAGAGGTGTGTTTAACAAAATTAGTTTAGCCCCCACAGGCTGGTCTCAAATCTCCACCTCCAGCAACTCCATCACTGGCTTCGGTGCGCAGGCGTACCAAAAAGGCACAGGCACCAGCACTGAAATCGTCATCGCCTACGAAGGCACCAATGCCTATTCCAGCTACAGCGATGCCAATGGTGATTGGATGTGGGATCGGCTTTGGTCAACCACCAGCGACTGGCTGTTTGGCGACCTCCCGCTTATGTTAGGCAATGTATTCGGGAGCCGAATCGAAGCATTGACGACCTTGTTCGGGCAGCAGATTTTTCAGGCGGCACTGTTTTATGCACAAGTCAAAGTGAGTAGGGTGCGTCGTGCGCACGCGGCACGCAATAAATCGTGCGCACGGCGCACCCTACTGGTCTCTAACGAGCAAATTACGAGCAAATTCGCCACTTGTAATACTAGTACGCGCCAATTGCATGATTAAGATAGGTATTTTTTGGTGGATGTTAAAGAGGGGTTAACCTATTGATTTTTCTCCGCGATCGCAGCGTCTTTCGCGTGAGACTGCTTTTTTTAGGTTAAATTTGCCCACATCAGTTTAAATCGCCCCCATTTTCGGCTGGTTTTACCCATAATTTCAACCCTAATACCACTACACCGCCGACCAGCGTCATGCTCCAGACAATGGCGGCTCCTGACGGCAAGTCCATCCATTCGGACAAATACAATCCGATAGCGTAGCCGACTATACCAATGAGGTAAGCATAGGCGAGGCGATGTCGGGTGACGTGATGGGTGGTGAGTGCGGGGACGATCAGGCTGGCGAACACCAGATATACGCCGACTAATTGCACGGACGCGGTGACCGCCAAGGCAAATATACCATAAAACCCCATGCGTCCTAAGGTCGCGCGTCGCCATTGCCAAAAGAGCAGGAGCGCGGCACTCAAGGCGGCAGTGGCGATCAATTGCTGGGTGCTCACCCACAGAATTTGCCCAACCAGTAAGTCTTTGAGATGCTCATCTCCATGTACATCATGGCTTAATAACAAAATCCCCGCGCACGCAGCCAGCACAAAGGTCAGACCAATACAGGCCTCTTTCACGTCATCAAAATAATGCTCAATCACGCTAAGTAATGCCGCCCCCCCTATCGCACTGGCGGCGGCAGTGAGTTGCACCAACAAAGGATAGGCAGTGAAGTTCAGCAAAGACGCGATAATCACGCCTAAGCCTGCAATTTGGGCGATGGCAATATCGGCAAAAATCACCCCACGCGCCAACACTTTCATGCCCAGCGGAATGTGGGTGGTGAGTACCAATAAGCCTGCGACAAAAGCAGGCATGAGAATGTCGAGTTCCATGTTATTTCAATCCTGCGAGCAGTTGCGCAATCGTGTCGTTAAATAGACTAAATAAATCAACAGCTTGATCCGAGCCACCCACCGTATAAGGCAGCACAACCGTGTGAATATGGGCGCGTTCGGCAACCCATACGCTAGGACGAGCGTCTTGATAAGCCGCCCGCAGTACCATTTTAACGGGGTGTTGTTGCAAGGTGGTCAGCACGCTGCTCAAGTAAGACGCACTGGGTTCCATGCCAGGCTTGGGTTCTAACGAGGCGATTTGTTTCAGACCTAGCCACTGATTGAGATAAGGGAAACCTTCGTGCTGCACCAGAATAGACACACCTTGCAAGGGTGCGGCTTGTTTTTCCCATTTCACCAGCGCGGCGCGCCATTGTTGGTTAAACGTCGCCAATTGTTGTTGGTAATACGCACTATTGGCGGGATCGAGTTGCACCAAGCGTTTGCTGAGCGCGTCGGCGATGGGCAAAAAGTTGCGCGCATCGGTTTGAATGTGCGGATTACCACCCGCGTGAACATCGCCATTGGCGCGATCTAAATGGGTGGGGACATCCAACATTTTCACCGCTTGAGCCGCTGAGAAATAGCCTGCACTGCCCAATTGCACTGCGTTATTGCCTGATTCGCGCAAAATCACAGGCAGCCAAGCCACCTCAAGTTCTGCACCAGTACAAACCACCAAATTGGCACGGCGCGCTTTAGCGATCAAGCTGGGGCGGGCTTCCACGCGGTGCGGATCTTGCAACGCGCCCGTCGCGGTGTAAATCGTGGCAAGCTTGCCTGCCAACAATTGCGTGAGTGCCGCCCATTCAGGTTCGCAAGCGAAGACATTCACTTCCGCGTGGGCAGTGTGACTTAGGGATAACAACAGCAATAAGGTGATGATTTTTTTCATGATTTTTCCTTTAGATTATGCGGGTTGAATGTGTGATTCAAACGAGTCGCGTAGGATGTGCCGACAGGCGCATCAATTTGGGAAGTGTGAAGAGAGAAGAGAGATGGGAGTGGGCGCGCAGTTCCGCAGCTTGTAAAACGTGAAACGAACCATCGCACACCCGAATGGCACTTACTTAAGCTCAAACCCCCCGATGCGGCACGGATTAACATTTTTCACCATCCTCTAAAAGCGGTGAACTACCGTTCCTTCCCCTTCAGAGGGGGAGAGCGAAGCGAGGGGGCAATTAGGATGGGGATGGGTTCGTTCTCTGCACACACCCCCATCCCCACCCCAACCCTCCCCTTGAAGGCATAGGTATCTACACATC
>JBASWK010000066.1:0-14162 GCA_049276435.1 Gallionella sp.
CACGTTGTTCGTTAAATCGTGCGAATGAATTCGCACCTACATTACACGATCAATTGATTTTAAATAGTTTTTTGAAATTCGCCGTGGTGGCTTCGCCGACTTCCGCCACAGGTATGCCGCGTAGCAGGGCGATTTCTTCGGCAACGTGTTTAACCCACGCGGGGTGATTCAACTTGCCGCGATGGGGGGCGGGGGCAAGATACGGCGCGTCGGTTTCGATTAGGATGCGATCTAGCGGCACGCGTTGCGCCACTTCTTTGATTTGTATCGCATTTTTAAACGTGACAATACCCGAAAAGGAAATGTAAAAGCCCATATCCAGTGCGGCCTGGGCAACTTCCCAGTTTTCGGTAAAGCAGTGCATTACCCCGCCGATTGTCGCTGCATTTTCTTCCACCATCAAACGTAGCGTATCTTCCGAAGCAGAACGGGTGTGAATAATCAAGGGCTTACCTGATTCCCGCGCCGCACGAATATGCACGCGGAAGCGTTCGCGCTGCCAATCCAAGTCGCCCGTCAACCGAAAATAATCCAAGCCTGTTTCACCAATCGCGATAATTTTGGGATGATTAGCCATCGCGACCAAGCCCGCCACCGTGGGTTCTGTCACATTTTCATAATCAGGATGCACGCCCACGGAGGCGTATAAATGCGGATGCTGTTCCGCCAACGCCAACACCTGCGGAAAATCCGCCAGATTGACCGACACGCACAGCGCGTTCACCACATCGTTGCGCGCCATCTGGGCTAAAAAATCAGGGATGTTGTCCGCCAAAGCGGGAAAATTTAAATGGCAATGCGAATCAATAAAGGGCATGTTGAACTTTGTAGGTGGTTATTGGCGATTAGTCGTTAGCGGTTAGCGGTTAGTCGTTAGTCGTTAGTCGTTAGTCGTTAGTCGTTAGTCGTTAGTTGGTAGTCGTTAGTCGTTAGTCGTTAGTTGGTAGTTGGTAGTCGTTAGTCGTTAGTTGGTAGTTGGTAGCGGGAATAATTGAATATATTGTAGAAACAAAATTCGCTGAGCTTATTTGCCCTCACCAATCAATCAAAAATTGACGGAAATTTAGCCACAACTAGCAACTAACGACCCGCAACTGCCCGCCCATAATCCAAAAACAGGGACTCAAAAAATAGCTTTGGATTTAAAGTGTGCGTCGCTTCACGGCGGGCGGTTTGGAGTTGTTTTTGCAGTTGAGCGAGTTTTAAAGGATCGACTGAGGCGACCAGCTTTTGCATCGCCGCTTCTTCGCCCAGATGATAGCGCACCCGCCCTGCTAATTTCAGGGACAGCAAGTCGTAGCACCATTGTTGCAGATGATGTACTACCCACGCTTGTTCGGTTTTTTGCAAGGCTTCAGAGAGCGCGAAAAGATCAAACTGCGCAGGTTGGCGTAGTGCTTGCAATAATTTTTGGCGCAGCTCTAGCTGTTCATCTTCTTTGCCTGCAAGCAAAGGCGCGAAGCCACTCGATGCCAAGATGGGCAAGGGGTCATTCACACCTTGTTGCTTTAACCACTGGGTCGCTATCGCCACATCGGGCATGGTCACGGGGAAAGACAGGCAACGGCTGAGGATGGTGGGGAGCAATAACTGGGGCTTGTGCGTCACCAAAATAAACAGTAAATCAGGCGGCGGTTCTTCGAGATTTTTGAGCAGCGCATTGGTCGCATTGGGGTTCATCGCTTCCGCTGGATGAATCACAACCACGCGCCGCCCGCCTTGATGCGCAGACAAGGATAAGAAATTCGACAACCCTCGAATCTGGTCGATGGTAATTTGCTTGCTGGGTTTTTTGCTAGGTCTAGCTTCGCTAGTACTCTCTACCTCCTCGACTTCTGGGGGGGCTGCGGTCAGCGTATCAGGTTGTACCAAGCGAAAATCGGGATGAGAATCTTGTGACAACCAATGGCAGGCGGGACACGTGCCGCACGCAAAACCGTCCTCACTGGGATGATGACATAACAACGCGTGCGCAAATTGCAAGGCGAGTTCGAGCTTGCCTATGCCTTGGGTTCCTTTGAAAAGCAAGGCGTGCGGCGGACGCTTACGCAAAGCCTGTAAGTGCGCCCAGTCCTGCTGTTGCCATGGGTAGAGTTGACTCATTTGCCTATCAATAAACGGTTCAAAATTTCGCCACACTGTTCCGCCACTGCGTCTGGCGATTGAGACGCATCAATTAAAGCGTAGCGTTGGGGAGATTCGGCGAGCCTACGATGATAACCCGCGCGCACACGCTCAAAGAAATCAGAGTGTTCTTGCTCAAAACGGTCTAAGGAAACATTATTGGCAAGACGTTGACGCGCAATTTCAACGGGAACATCAAAGAAGAGCGTGAGGTCAGGTTGTAATTCTGGATGCACCCATTGTTCTAGCTGACGCAATTTATCCCAGTCCATACCGCGTCCACCGCCTTGGTATGCAAAACTGGCATCACTAAAGCGATCAGAAACCACCCATTTACCAGCATCTAAAGCGGGCTGTATCACTTGGGCAATGTGCTCCATGCGTGCCGCAAACATCAACAAAGCTTCGGTGTTGATATCCATAGGATGGTGCAAGAGCATCTCACGCAGTTGCTCACCCAACGGGGTTCCACCAGGCTCACGGGTCACCAGTACATCCAACCCTCTTTGGCGCAACGCATCTGCAAAACCAGCCAGATGCGTGCTTTTACCTGCGCCATCCACCCCTTCAAATGTAATAAAGCGACTCATTTATCCCTCAGTTTCGTTAATTTTTATGTGTGTGCAATCACCTTGCATCCCCACATAAGTGGCAAAAGTTATTTCTGAAAACGATTCACAGCCCGATTATGCTCCGCCAAATTGCTGGAAAATTCTGAACTCCCATCCCCACGTGCCACAAAATACACCGCCGTAGTGGGGGCGGGATGTAATGCGGCTTGAAGTGCCGCTGCCCCTGGTAAGGAAATCGGCGTGGGGGTCAGCCCTGCGCGGGTGTAAGTGTTGTAAATCGTATCGGTCAACAAATCCACCTTGCGCAAATTGCCATCAAAATTTGGTCCCAGTCCATAAATCACACTGGGATCGGTTTGTAAGCGCATCCCGTGGCGCAAACGATTGGTAAAAACGCCCGCGATCATATCCCGATCCCGTGCCGCCCCTGTTTCTTTCTCGACGATGGAAGCCAATATCAATGCCTGATAAGGGGTTTGCAAGGGCAAGTCAGGATCGCGATTGTCCCATGCGGTTTGCAAGCGTTTTTGCATGGTTTGGTAAGCGCGCTTGAGTACCGCTAAATCGCTACTGCCTGCCTCAAAAGCATAGGTATCAGGGAAAAACAAACCCTCTGGATAATCATATTCCGCACCAATACGCAGCAATAGTTCCGCATCCGTTAAGGCAAGAGAATCATGTTTTAAATCGGGAGAAGCATTTAACACCGCGCGAAATTGCCTAAACGTCCAGCCTTCAATCGCGGTGATCTGACGCTGTGTACTCGCACCTCGCGCTAACAGGGTCACCAATTCGCGGGGCGAAATAGCATGTTCCAAGGTATAACGCCCCGATTTAATCCGCGCAGACTGCCCCATGATACGCACTAAGATCACAAACAGACGCTCATGCTGGATCACGTGCGCCTCCTGCAATTGCCGTGCGGCACTGGCAACGCTGCTGCCCGACTTGATCGTAAAGGTGTACGGCGTTGAAGGCAGTGCGGGTCGAGAATAGGCGTAATAGACGAACAAGCCCAGAAGCACCACGACGATGCCCAGCAACGCCAAGATCCGCATGACCAATTTCTGCAACATTTCCTTACTCCTTGGCTAACATATCACGCATCCTGTGAGCGACAGGGAAGTGTTCCCAGTGGCGGTCTGCCAATGCTCGAATACTCCACACCCCGATTAAACTATTCACCAAAAAGACCTCATCTGCACCCAACAACTCATCCACCGTCACCCGCCGAATCGCCACAGGCGTGTGAGCTAAAATGCGGTCACGCTGCAATCCTGCCACACCGCAACGCGACAAATCGGGGGTCACGACGCGTTGATTGATGACCAAAAAAACATTGCTGCGCGTGCCTTCAATGACATAGTCTTCGACATCCAACAACAAGCCTTCGGCGATATTGGCATCTTGCCACTCAGCCGCCGCCAACACATTTTCTAAGCGATTCAGATGCTTGACTCCTGCCAAGCGCGGTTGATGTCCTAAACGCAAGTCGCAAAAGCGCGCTGCGATACCCTGTGCCGCATGGTGTTCAGGATACGCAGGCAACGGCGCAACATCCCAAATATGGGTAGGTTGCGCGGTCGCAGAGGGCGCATATCCACGAGTTCCTACTCCCCGTGTCACAATAATTTTGAATACCGCATCACGATGCTGCGGCAACAATGTCGCTAACTCAGCTGACAGCAACACAAAATCAGGACAAGGAATCGCTAATACTGTGCAGTCATGATGCAATTTCTGATAGTGCAATGCCCAATGCTGGGCAATACCCTGCCGCACACACACGGTGCGAAACACCCCGTCGCCATATAACAAGCCACGATCGCGAATTGAAATTGAATCACTTGTTACGCCATTGACCAGCATGGACTCGCTCGTTAAATTGTCAATACAATAAAAAACAACCCGCCAACGCATAAGGGCGTGGCGGGTGTTTATATCCCCACCCCCTAGCAGGGGCAGGGTTAGGGCGGGGGTGAAATCGCCGCACTCACGCAAACTTTCAACCCCCATCCCAATTGCTGCTTTAGGCAATATCAGGTGAATTTTGCCCTAAATTTTACGGAACAATAAGGTGCCATTTGTTCCGCCAAAGCCAAAGTTATTATTCACCGCAACGTCAATTTTCATGTCACGGGCGATATTTGCGCAATAGTCGAGATCGCACTCTGGGTCTTGCTCAAAAATATTGATGGTGGGAGGAGAAATTTGATGATGTATCGCCAACACTGAGAACAGCGATTCAATCCCCCCTGCCCCGCCTAACAAATGCCCCGTCATGGACTTCGTGGAATTGACCACCAGTTTGTAAGCATGATCGCCAAATGCCAATTTAATCGCATCGGTTTCATTTTTATCCCCCAACGGAGTCGAAGTGCCGTGCGCATTGACGTATTGCACTTGATTGGGATTCAATCCCGCATTGCGCAAGGCGTTCAACATACTACGTTTAGGACCATCGGCATTGGGCGATGTTATGTGATACGCATCACCACTCATACCGTAACCTGATAATTCTGCGTAGATTTTTGCGCCACGCGCTTTGGCGTGTTCATATTCTTCGAGTACCATCACCCCCGCACCTTCGCCAATCACAAAACCATCACGGTCTTTATCCCACGGGCGACACGCGGTGGCGGGATCATCATTGCGCGTGCTTAAGGCGCGTGCAGAGGAAAAACCACCCACTGCCAATGCCCCAATGGTCGCTTCTGATCCACCTGCAATCATCACATCGGCATCACCATATTCGATAATCCGCGCGGATTCGCCGATGCAATGTGTGCCTGTGGTACACGCAGACACCATCGCTAAGTTCGGCCCTTGCAAGCCAAACATCACCGACAAATTGCCCGAAATCATGTTAATGATCGTGCCAGGAATAAAGAAAGGGGAGATTTTGCGTGGTCCCGATTTCAGATAATCATCATGCGTATCTTCAATCATGGGCAATCCGCCGATGCCAGAGCCGATATTCACCCCAATGCGCGGGGCATTCTGTTCTGTGACTTCCAGACCAGAATCCTTAAAGGCTTCGATACCCGCCGCCAAACCGAAATGAATAAACCGATCCATACGGCGCGCATCTTTTGCAGAAATAAACTGCGTGACATCAAAGTCTTTAACTTCGCCCGCAACACGACTGGCAAATTGACTTGCATCAAAATGCGTAATATTGGAAATGCCCGACTTACCCGCAATAATATTTTGCCAGGCAGCAGAAACACCCACACCGACTGGGGAGACGATCCCCAGTCCAGTAATAACAACTCTACGTTTAGACATCCGTTGACCTAAAAAGAGGGAATAACGGCAGCAAACTACGCTGGTTGATGTGCCACGACATAGTCAATGGCTTGTTGTACTGAAGTAATTTTTTCAGCATCTTCATCTGGGATTTCGCATTCAAAGGCTTCTTCCAATGCCATCACCAGTTCTACGGTATCCAAAGAATCCGCGCCGAGATCATTGACAAAAGAAGAATTCAGCTTAACTTCAGCTTCATCCACACCCAGTTGTTCTGCGACGATTTTCTTAACACGTTGTTCAATAGACATCTTTTATCTCCTACCCTGAATTAAAGTTCAAAAAAGCTTCGGCATTGTATCAAACTTGCCTAAAAATCCAAACTACATCGCAACTTTTTAGGATGCGACCGTAAACAAGCCACTTTTTGTGCCATCCAGCATGCCCTGCCAGAAGGCCATTTTACGACTGATTAAAAACACTTTTTAACACGTCACCCAAACACCGCGCAATGCCTTTCTATCACTACAATAAAGAAGGGTATTGCCCTTTGCGCCCGTCTTTGTTAGACTTCAGACCACCTATGAACCTCATCGTAGGTATCCGTTCTCGTCAAAATAGCTAAGCAAATCAATTAAATTTTTGGGCGCATTCAACCCGAATAGACGCAGTCAGTTAAAGCGTCCATCAAGTATACGCACGTGAAAAACATGTGTATTGCGCATCCCAAAAAATGGAAAATATATGAAACATTTTAAATTATGCTGGCTTGTTTTGTTGGCAGTCATCTCCCTTTCATCCCCCGCACGGGCAGCAGAACCACAAGAAATTCGGCTCGACTATGCTTATTACTCCCCCAGCAGCTTGGTATTAAAACGTTTTGGCTGGTTAGAAGAGGAATTTAAATCATCTGGCATTCGCATCACGTGGATGTTTAGCGCGGGCAGCAATCGGGCATTGGATTATTTGAACGGCGGCAGCTTAACTTTTGGTAGCACCGCTGGCTTGGCGGCACTCCTTTCCAAAGCCAATGGCAATCCGATCAAAGCGGTATATGTGTACTCACGTCCAGAATGGACCGCGTTAGTCGTCAACAAAAATTCCTTGATTCAGCGTGTACAGGATTTACGCGGCAAGAAAATTGCCGCTGCGAAAGGTACGGATCCTTATTTGTTTTTATTGCGCAGCCTAAAGCAGTTTGGCGTAAAAAGATCCGAAGTTGAAATTGTGAATTTAGCCCATGCTGAAGGGCGGATCGCCATGGAACACGGGCGAGTAGATGCGTGGGCGGGACTAGATCCCCATATGGCAGATAGCCAATTACACGCAGATTCAAAGTTAATTTATCGCAATGTCGCTTTCAATACTTATGGTTTTCTGAACGTCAACGAACAATTTGCCAAGCAATATCCCCAGCATGTTCGTGCGGTCATTAAAGCCTATGAAAAAGCCCGTAAATGGATTATCGAACACCCTGCCGAAGCCGCGCAACTACAAGCTGATGAAGCAAAAATTTCTTTAAACGTCGCACAATTACAGTTAAGCGAGCGTACCGACTTTTCCAATCCGCGCATCGGCAAGGAACATCAAAGTGCTTTGCAAGCAGCCGCTCCTATTCTGTTAGCAGAAACCTTGGTGCAACCTGGTACCGATTTGAATAAAGTCATCAATGAATTGATTGACCCTAGCTTTGCAAAGGCGGTTATAAAATAAGTCCTTGGTTGGTAGTTGGTAGGATGAGCCAGTGCATCAGCAATTTTTTTACGCTCACCCTGCCAACTAAAAGCTAACGACTAGCGACTAACGACCTGACTGCCTTTACCCCTCAAAAAGCCCCCTCATTCATCGTCATTTCCCCCTCAGCAATTGACACCCAAATATCGCTGCAATCCCACACCCCCAAACAACTTAATTTGTCCTTTTTCCCCGTCTTTGTTAGACTTCCGCCCGTCGCACCACCTCGGAAAGTGCTTTGTTTTCAATAATATCTAAGCATGATAACGAGGGTATCTAAGCATAATATAATGTAAAAATTAAGCCTATCAAACAGCACTACGGACAGCGTTTGTGCTGCTGGCATTAACATTGAAGAACAAGTGTTACGCCGTAGGGTGAATAAGCTGCACGCATCCACTCGCAGACCAAGGAAAACGGTGGATGCGCATGCGCTTATCCACCCTACAGAAAACACGGAATTTTCAGGTGGAATGGGTATATACAGTATGCGTAGTGTGATTGATGATATTTATAATTTAGGCTTTTAACCGAAATTAGAATAAGACCATTATACGTTGCAAAATAATTGCATTATTGATCTCAATAGCCGAAAGGTTATTGGCAATCAACCTGGCACCGTGATGGCAGACCTTAAAATAGACTTACCCTGCCCACGTGAACGCGAAAGTGCCGCACTTTTAGCGCAACGTGCTTTTGTATTTACCGCTTTGCACAGCGCGCATATTGTTTAATTTTTAACCTCCCTAGATAAAGGAAGTCTTACATGAAACACCTTAACTTACTCAAATCACGTTGGATTTTATGGCTTGCCGCAATATGGCTTGCAGCCCCTGCACTGGCGGCAGAGCCACGGGAAATACGATTAGACTATGCTTACTACTCCCCCACCAGCGTGGTATTAAAGCACTTCGGTTGGTTGGAAGAAGAATTTAAATCATCAGGCATTCGCGTCACGTGGATGTTCAGTGCGGGCAGTAATCGGGCATTGGACTATTTGAGCGGCGGCAGTTTAAATTTTGGGAGTGTAGCGGGGTTGTCGGCATTGGTTTCGCGATCCGAGGGGCATGCTATTAAAGCCGTTTATGTATTTTCACGTCCTGAGTGGGCGGCTTTGGTCGTGAATAAAAATTCCACCATTCAGCGGGTGCAAGATTTACGCGGTAAAAAAATTGCTGGACCGAAAGGTACGGATGCACTTTTCTTCGTATTGCGCAGCCTGCACCATTTTGGCGTAAAAAGATCTGAAGTCGAAATTGTGTATATGCCTCACGCCGAAGGACGGATTGCGCTAGAACAAGGACGGGTGGATGCGTGGGCGGGTCTAGATCCGTATATGGCCGATAGTCAATTGCAAGCAGGATCAAGACTACTTTATCGCAATATCGACTTCATTAGCACGGGATTTCTGTGTGTTAACGAGCAATTTGCCAAGCAATATCCCCAGCATGTTCGCAGCGTCATCAAGGCTTATGAAAAAGCACGTAAATGGATCATTGCCCATCCTGCCGAAGCCGCCAAACTACAATCCAAGGAAGCCAATGTGCCTTTAAACGTCGCGCAAGTACAACTGAATGAGCGCACCGATTTTTCTAATTCACGCATAACCAAGGAACATGCCGCAGCCTTGCGAGAAACCATTCCTTTTTTGCAAGCAGAAGCGATGGTGAAACCGAATACCAATTTAAACCAAATTATTGATCAGTTGTTTGACCCTAGCTTTCTCAAATAAAGAAATACCCGCTTTCGTCGTGATGAGAATGGCGGGCAGCTTGTTATTTTAATCGCATCGTTGGGGTTGGTTTGGCGCGTCTGGCAGCGGGATTTGTGATCGGTGCCATTTTGGGCTTGGGCTTTGTCGTGTTGGTGGGGTTAAGCCGCCGCGTAGAAGAACTGGTGGATCCCACCTTTCAAGCATTACGCAATGTACCCAGCTTAGCTTGGGTACCGTTGTTGCTGTTGTGGTTTGGGATTGACGAAACCCCCAAAATTACCATGATCGCACTGGGCGCATTTTTCCCTGTGTACTTGAATGTGGTGTGCGGCATTCAAAATGTGGATCGAAAATTGATTGAAGTCGGCGAAATCTACGGCTTAAACAAATTTCAACTCGCTCGCCGTATCCTATTGCCCGCCGCCCTACCCTCGGTCTTCACAGGCTTACGCACGGCATTGGGGTTGGCTTGGATGTTTTTAGTCGCTGCCGAGCTGATTGCCGCATCACAAGGGCTGGGCTATTTGCTCTCAGATGGACGCGAAACCAGCCGCCCCGACATTGTAATTGCCGCCATTTTCCTCATTGCTGTATTGGGCAAAACCAGCGACTCCCTGTTGCACGGCATTGAGGTGCGCAGTTTACGTTGGCGCGACACCTTACTCTTAGCACAACGTGCTTTTGTATTTACCGCTTTGCACAGCGCGCATATTGTTTAATTTTTAACCTCCCTAAGATAAAGGAAGTCTTACATGAAACACCTTAACTTACTCAAATCACGTTGGATTTTATGGCTTGCCGCGATATGGCTTGCTGCCCCCGCACTGGCGGCTGAACCACGTGAAATACGATTAGACTATGCTTATTATTCCCCCAGCAGTTTAGTCTTAAAGCACTTTGGCTGGGTAGAAGAAGAATTTAAATCTTCGGGCATTCGCGTGGCGTGGATGTTCAGTGCGGGCAGTAATCGGGCATTAGACTATTTGAGCAGTGGCACTGCAAATTTTGGGAGTGCGGCGGGGGTGTCAGCATTGGTTTCGCGTTCCGAGGGGCATGCTATTAAAGCCATTTATGTCTTTTCACGTCCTGAGTGGGTCGCTTTGGTCGTGAGTAAAAATAGCACGATTCAGCGGGTGCAGGATTTGCGCGGTAAAAAAATTGCCGTCACGAACGGTACGGATGCGTATGTCTTCTTATTGAGGAGCTTGCACCAATTTGGTGTAAAAAGATCTGAAGTAGAAATTGTAAATATTCCCCATGCAGAAGGGCGGATTGCGATGGAACAAGGGCGGGTAGATGCGTGGATGGGACTGGATCCGCATATGGCAGACAGCCAATTGCAGAAGGGTTCAAAGTTGCTATATCGCAATATCAACTTCATTAGCACTGGTTTTTTGTGCGTCAATGAACAATTTGCCAAGCAATATCCCCAACATGTTCGTAGCGTCATTAAGGCTTATGAAAAAGCACGTAAATGGATCATTGCCCATCCTGCCGAAGCCGCCAAATTACAAGCCGAAGAATCTAATGTACCGCTGAACGCCGCGCAATTACAACTAAGTGAGCGCACCGATTTTTCCAATCCACGCATCGGCAAGGAACATCTAGCCGCCTTGCGAGAAGTCGCACCCTTTTTGCTAGAAGAAGCGTTGGTGAAACCGAACACCAATTTAAACCCCATCATTGATAACTTGTTTGACCCTAGCTTTCTCAAATAAAAGGATGCCCGCTTTCGTCGTGATGAGAATGGCGGGCAGGTTACTCTTTTAATCGCATCGTTTTGTGCGTCAACGCACATACGCCTGTCCAACACCGCTCTACACTCCAGATTCCGTAATTTATCCTTATTCTGGAGAATAAAATGAAGAAAATTTTAATGGCAATGGCAATTGGCGCTGCATTTGTTGCAACATCAGTATCTGCTGACCCCTATATCGGTGCAGGTCTGGGTGCCGCTAGAACGGATACCAGCAATACCGCGTCTAAGATATTTGTGGGGTATCAGACCTCTGAGCAACTTGGCTTTCAAGTTGCTTATAATGATTTTGGCGGCTATCGCGGCGGCACGGCAAGTGCATGGTCAATCGCCATGGTAGGAACCATGCCCGTTAATCCTGATTGGGATGTCTCGGCTAAACTGGGCGCATCTGAAAATCGCACCACTGCTGCGGGTGCGGGCAGTCATTCAGACATCATGTGGGGCGTAGGCGGGGGTTACAACTTTAACCGAAATGTTGCGTTGCGTTTGGAGTATGAAAACTTTGGCAAGTTACCCACGGATGTATTGGGTAATCGTTGGAAAGTCAGCAATTGGGGTTTAAACCTCAAATATTCGTTCTAAAAATCCCGCAATCTGGGGGGCGCATTGCACGCGCCACAAGGGCTGCTGCAATCCGCCCCTACATTGACACCGTTTTGTCGTAGGTCTGGTTTTAACGGCTCTGTGTGAATCATAGTGGGGTCATCGTGGTACAAGTGCGCAATCTCCCTCCCCTTCAAGGGGAGGGTTGGGGTGGGGATGGGGTATATCCGCTTGAAGGAGAGGGAGCTTTGTTTCACCCACTGTAAATCACATAGAACCGTTTTCGTTTTTTCGCTTTACCCTACGATAACGTGAAAGTCGGGTTAAAACCCGCCCTATGGAACTCAAAAAGTTGTGTAGATCGTATACCCTTCAAGCTGGTCTCAAGATCGTCGGCAACGGGTCGGACGCGAGTGCGGGATAGTCTTTGCTGAAATGCAATCCTCGGCTTTCGTGGCGTTGTAGCGCGCTATTGACGATCAATTCGGCATTGGTGACGAGATTACGCAGTTCCAGCAAGTCGGCATTGACGTGAAAATGCGCGTAGTACTCCTGAATCTCTTTTTGCAATAATTCGATGCGATGTTGCGCGCGTTCCAAGCGTTTGGTGGTGCGCACGATACCGACGTAATCCCACATAAAATGCCGCAATTCCGCCCAGTTATGCGCAATCACAATTTGCTCATCAGCATCGGTCACCCGACTTTCATCCCAATCTGGCAAGACGGGCATCACTCGCGCGGGTTTGCTTAAAATATCGCGCACCGCAGCATCAGCAAATACCACACATTCCAACAGCGAGTTACTGGCGAGACGATTCGCGCCGTGCAGCCCTGTGTAAGCCGTTTCACCCACCGCATACAGATTTTCGACATCCGTGCGAGCGTGTAAATCTACCATCACCCCGCCACAGGTGTAATGCGCAGCAGGCACAACGGGGATGGGATCGTGGCTGATATTGATGCCCAATTCCAAACAACGCGCGAAAATATTGGGGAAATGCTCCTGCAAAAATTCCACAGATTGATGCGAAATATCCAGATACACGCAATCTAACCCACGTTTTTTCATTTCATAATCAATGGCACGTGCCACCACATCACGTGGGGCGAGTTCGGCACGCGCATCGTGTTGTGGCATAAATCGCGTGCCATCTGGCAGTTTTAAAACCCCACCTTCACCGCGCACCGCCTCGCTAATCAGGAAAGATTTTGCATGGGGGTGATACAAACACGTGGGGTGAAACTGAATAAATTCCATATTCGCCACGCGGCAACCTGCGCGCCACGCCATGGCAATGCCGTCGCCCGTCGCCGTGTCGGGATTGGTGGTGTAAAGATAGACTTTGCCCGTGCCGCCCGTCGCCAAAATGGTGTTTTGCGCGCTAATCGTCACCACTTCATCTGTGACGGTATCCAGCGCGTAAACCCCATAACAACGATTATCAGCCAATCCCAACTTTTTGCCCGTGATTAAATCCACTGACATATAGTGTTCTAGCACCGTGATATTGGGATGCGCCAACACCCGCCGCGCCAAAGTTTCTTGCACCACATGTCCTGTCGCATCCGCCGCGTGGATAATGCGCCGCTGACTGTGACCGCCTTCACGGGTCAGATGATAGCCTTGGTCTTTGCCGTGATCTTTGGTAAATGGCACGCCCTGCGCAATCAACCAGTCGATGGACTCCTTGCCATGTTCCACCACAAATGCCGTCGCGGCGGGATCACACAAGCCCGCACCCGCAATCATCGTGTCTTGAATATGCGCTTCCAGCGAATCATCCGCTGATAAAACGGCGGCGATGCCACCTTGCGCCCAACCGCTAGCACCATCTAGTAAAGACTTTTTGGTAATCAGTCCCACCTTCTGAATATCCGCCAGTTTCAACGCCAGCGTCAATCCCGCCAGCCCGCTGCCAATAATAAGCGTGTCAAATTGTCGCAATTTAGTTCTCGATGAATAAACAAGGACTAGGACTATAGCAAAATTGAGCGCAAGCGGTGAAAAGGTGAAAGAATTTACCGCAATACTCAATTCAAAATACCGTCTCCCGCGAGCGGGAATTAAATTTGGTCAGATGCAAAATGCACGATTACTTATGCGCTACAACTTCATAAGCACCTATACCTAAGTTTTCGTGGATTACCCACTACGCAAAATTAAAGTTAGTTGGGTGGATAAGCGCAGCGCATCCACCATCTTTTCAATCAATTCTTGCACTCCTATTTTGTTAGGTTAAAGATGAAAGAGAAAATTTAAACTGACAGTGAGTTGTTCGATAAGGGATTCAGAACCCATATAAATTCCATTTATAATGCTTCCATATTGAAAAAACAGAGGTGCTATTTATGAAGACAACAACTTTGGTGCGGAATGGGGTGACTGCGGAAATGGTGGGCTTGATTTCGCGCTTGGTTGACCAGATTCCTTGGCCTGCGCGACGGTGCGCGATAGGTGATGTGAC
>JBASWK010000067.1:0-104476 GCA_049276435.1 Gallionella sp.
GCTTTTTAATCACCGACATCCTGCGCGCCATTCGGGACAATACGGTGTTGCAAACCTCGTCTGACTTTATGGTGCGCGATTATTTACACCCCTCAGATTTTTATGGTCTCGTGACTGCCTTGCTCAATGCTCCCACTTGCAACACAGCGGTGGATTGCTATAGCCTTGCCGCTGTAGACAAGCCCACTTTGCTGGCGACGATGCAGGAAAAATTCGGGTTGCGCTATGAAATCAGTCAAGCCGCCACCGTGAATGCCACGGGGAGCAAACCGCATTACTACTCATTGAATAAAAAAGCAGCAGCATTCGGCTATCAGCCCACCAAAACCTCTTTACAAGGCATCGTCCAAGAATCCATGACATTGTTGGTGCGTTCGTGATTACCATTATCTTTGGTCGTGCAGCACAGTTTGTACTGGCATTGATGATGATGCGCGTGGCGACCACCTTGCTCTCTCCTGAAGAAATGGGACGCGTGTCATTGGTTGTTACAACAACGGCTTGCTTTTCCATGTTTCTCATCAATCCCGTGGGAATGTTTATCAATCGTCGACTGCATAGTTGGCAGGCCAATGGAATGGCGCGTCATTACCTGATGCACTATGTTCGACACCTGTTATTGGTTGCCTTGATTGCTGGTATCACTTTGTTGGTTTTTGAGCGATTCATTAATTTTGGATTGTCGATCAACTGGTTGATTATGCTGGTATGTGGTTCGCTACTCTTCAATACGATTAACCACACAGCGATTCCTTCGTTGAATTTGCTCGGATTTAACGGGAAATTCGTTTTATTAACGCTCGCCACGATCGCCACTAGTTTTTTTTGTGCCACGTTATTAGTCTATTCATTACAATTCTCCGCGCAGTATTGGTTGCTGGGATTGATCTTTGGGCAAGCATTACTAGGCATCGTTGGAACGCGAGTGCTTTTCACACAACTCAAAAAGACAGAAGACGCCCCGCCCCTCCGTGTGATACGCACACCACACTTACGCACACTGTTTCATTTCGCCTGGCCCGTCGCTTTAGCGGCAGGGTTAAGCTGGGTGCAAGGACAAGGATATCGATATTTATTGGAAGGGCAACTGGGTTTATCACAACTCGGACTGTTTGTTGCGGGGTATGGCATTAGTGCTGCCATGATTGTGGGATTTGAGTCAGTACTCACCACTTACTTTCAACCACACCTATACCGTGATGCCAACCAGAATGATGCCGCCCAACAAGCACAGGCTTGGCAAACCTATGCCGCTGCGGTAATCCCTTCGCTACTCCTCACCATCGCTTTGATTATTTTTCTTGCTCCCGAATTGACCCGCATTTTTCTAGGTGAGGCTTTCCAAGCCGCTGCTCCTTTTGTCATTTGGGGGGCATTAGCTGAGGCCATGCGTGTTCTGGCAGGGGTGTACTCCTTGATTGCGCATGTCTATATGCAAACGCGCTGGTTAGTGCTACCCAACGTGGTGGGAGCTGCCTTATCAATCGGTAGTTGCTTGATATTGATTCCTCAATTCGGCGCGATGGGCGCAGGAATGGGACTGGTGTTTTCTGGGTTTGTCGTTGTGATGATGATGCATATTTTATTGATACGACGTGTGGGCGGCGGTGTACCATTGCGCCCCTTACTGGCTTCTGGAATCGCGGCAGTCGTGCTATGGGGCATGGCGCATGTTTTGCATTCCCTATTGAATGTGGCTAGTTGGCGCGCTGTAGTGGGAACTTTAGTCCCTGTTGGGGTGGCCTATCTGTGTTTGCAGTATTTGCTCTTACGACAACATCTAGCATACGGTGCAATGCGTGACAGAAACGAAAACATGACCCAAGTGATAAGGAAATAAACGGTGCCACAAACTATATACATTGATCCGTCCTATCGTATGTTTGATGCGGATGGATTATTTGATTTAAGCAATCCCGTGTTAAATCGCGACGGGCAGTTGCTGCCCTTTCATCGCTTGCGTGAGCATATGGCTCACCAAGGTGTATCGGTACATACCGCAGATTATTTGTTTAAATCCGTCGAACAAAGTACACAACAAAACCGTTATTACTCGCTTGGTCTGCTGGAGCATTATGAACAAGTATCGCAAGAAGGGCGTGCACATCTATCGGCTTTCGTGATTATGGAGCCCCCCGTGGTCGCACCTTTGTTATATGCGGCACTCCCTAAGCTGACAGCGGTATTTGACCGAGTTTATGTACATAACACTACTGGGGATGGTTTTTCGGTGGATGGGGTAGATGCCAGCAAGCTCTATAAGTTATATTGGCCCATTCCCCATAATGATGTGATTGAACCCTATTGGGGCAATCAAAAAAGAATGAAGCGTGTGGTGGTGGTAAACGGCAGTCACAATCCACGTGCGAGGACACGAGAACTGTACAGCACGCGCATCTGGGCGATGGCAGAATTATCCAAACTCAATGTCGTAGATCTGTATGGCATGGGCTGGGAAAAGTGGTGGACGCGCAGTGCATTGTGGTGGCCATATTGGCGCAATCGAAATGCGTTAATGCGTATTTTTAAGGGTAAATGTGCCTCCAAATTTGAAGTCCTGCAAAACTACCAATTCTGTTTGTGTTTTGAAAATATGTGGATGGATGGTTACATCACCGAAAAAATATTCGACTGTTTGTATGCAGGGACGATCCCTTTGTACATGGGTGCGCCAGATATTTCAAAGTACATCCCTTCGGAGGTTTTTGTGGACTGCCGTCAGTATGCAACATGGACAGAAATGTGGGCAGATGTTGCGACGATGCCCTCTGAAAGGATTGAGGCGATGCGACAAGCTGGGCGCGCTTTTTTGCAAAGTAGTCCAGCGACAAAGTTTTATAACTCAATTGAAGATATTTGTGAGCATTAGGAATTGATGGACTCTCGATCAAACATGACAGCTTCTGGAAGCCCCCCTTTAGTCTCCATTTGTGTACCCACGTATAATGTGGCAAACACCGTACAGGAGACGCTAGCATCTATTCTGTCTCAAACATATCCCAATATCACAGTAAACATTTCAGACAACGCATCCACCGACGAGACGCTAAAAGTTGTTGCGTCTATGAAAGAGACTAGAATTCACGTTCACCCCCAAGCCAAAAACATCGGAGCTGAAGGGAATTTCACCCGATGCATACAATTAGCGACGGGAAAATATACTGCCATTTTCCATGCAGATGACATTTATGAGTCCGAAATTGTGGCTAAACAGGTCGCTTTTCTAGAAGCCCATCCTGAGGTAGGCGCGGTTTTTTCTGAGGTTATCACTATTGATGAACAAGGTGTCCCATTTGGTCATATAGGATGCGTCCCAAATGAACATGGGGCAGTCGCTTGTCTCGGGTTTCGTGAACTACTGCAAAGTATGTTGTTGCACCACAATTTCTTGATTTGTGCGAGTGCCATGGTGCGCACCGACATTTATCAAAATGAAATTAAAGCGTGGGGGGGAAGAGGATTCAGATCGAGCGCAGACATTGATACGTGGCTGCGAATAGCACGCAACCACATGATTGCGGTACTGCATGAACCGTTGATGCGTTATCGCATCAGTCGCGCCCAATTCTCGCATCAGAATCGCCAGCGCACTGAGCGAGCAGATTTCTTTTTGGTGATGGATCATTACCTTGATCAGCCAGATGTTTTGAGTTTACTCACACCAGAGGACCAGAGACATTATCGTTGGCTAGAACGTCACGAACATGTGTCACTTGCGCTAAACTTACTGGGTTTAGGTAGGGCTGCTGAAGCGAAAAAACACTTGCAAGGCATCTTTAGTTGGGACGCAGTCTACGCTGCCTTCAAAACACGTCGAGGACTTGTTACCTTAGCGAGTGGCGTTTTTTTACGCATTTTGATTTTATTAGGTTTATCCAAGCTGGGCATGAAAACAGCCCAGTTAGTTAAAAATATTTCGTGGCGTTAGATAATCACTCCCCTTTTTTGATCATTATTTCTCAACCATGTTTCTGTTCGTAATCAAAATTTCAGTTAGCTTGTGATGCCCCAACCTTTAACGCTTAACTCAGCCTTACCCATTACCGTGGTGATCCCGTGTTATCGCTGCGGCAAAACGATTCAACGCGCAATCGAATCTATTGCTCAGCAAACCGCATTGCCCTCAGAAATCTTGCTTGTAGATGACTTTAGTAATGACGACACGGTCAACCAGTTGCAAATGTTAGCGCACGATTATCCACCAGGTTGGATTCGGGTAATCAGCCTATCAAAAAATGTCGGCGCTGGTGTGGCACGTAATGAAGGGATGCAACAGGCGACCCAAGATTACATCGCTTTTTTGGATTCAGATGATGCTTGGCATCCCCTGAAGCTCAGTATTCAGTACAACTGGATGCGTACTCATTCTGACGTTATGTTGACGGGACATCTTAGTATTCGATACAGTCAACGCATACAAGAAACGGACTTTTCCGCGAAGGAAATATTAGAGAAACCCATATCGCCTTCTCGTTTATTATTGTCTAATGCCTTTTCTTGCCGTTCCATGATGTTTCGTCGTGAGCTGCCCGTATTATTTGATCTACATAAGCGATATATGGAAGACCAATGGTGGTTGATGCAAATTGCCTTTGCGGGCTATGCAATCACGGAATTGAAAATACCACTGGCTTTTACCTTCAAGGCCGATTACGGTGAAGAGGGTCTCAGTAGCAGGCTATGGCTCATGGAAAAATCAGAACTGGAAAACTATTATCAACTTGGCGAAGCAGGCAAAATTCCACGAGGATGGGTGGCGATTTTGTGGGTGTACTCTTTATTAAAACATATTAAGCGAATGCTGGTCTCGCAAGCGAGACATCTTTTAAGTGCCATACAATGATCAATCAAATACGTAACATTATTTATTCGCCAAAATACAAGGTTCAAATTCAAAAACTGCTTAAAGCAGTTCATTATGACTATGGCTTCTGGAATCGAACCGTCATGTACCACACCTGTTTTGAGTGGGTTAAAGCTTTGCATCCAGAAAAACTGGATGTTTTAGAAATATCAGCTGGAAGTATTTGGCAACCGTTGGGCTTCAAGTCCTACACTGAAGCTAATTTTCCTGATTTTGACGTATGCAGCATGGCATTGCCTCAACAATTTGATCTCATCATTGCGGATCAAGTTTTTGAACATCTGGTTTGGCCGTATCGTGCGGGGAAAAATGTGTATGAAATGACGAAACCTGGCGGCTATTTCTTGGTGACCACCCCTTTTCTAATTAAGGAACATCAAGTCCCCGTTGATTGTTCACGATGGACTGAGTTGGGCATGAAGCATTTGCTGGCTGAATGCGGCTTTCCCATTGAAAATATTCGCACGGGGTCTTGGGGAAATCGGGCTTGCGTAAAAGCAAACTTCGGAAGCTGGGCGCGACAAGGATGGTTTAAGTCGTTAAAGAATGAATCTGATTTCCCTGTTTCTGTTTGGGCTCTTGCTCAGAAATAAATGATGCGCAACAAACCAAGCAAAGACTTGCATAGCCCTATATTGTCAATTTCTGTGGTGAGTCACGAACAAATTCATCTCGTCCTCAATTTACTACAAGATATTGAAAAACACTGTCAAAGCTCCTCTATTGAGTTGCTACTGACCATAAATCTCCCCGAAACAATTTCGTTTGTACGGGAGGGATTTTCTTTCCCGATACGACAGATTGATAACGTTCAACCATTGGGATTTGGAGCAAATCATAATCAAGCTTTTACCCACGCAAAAGGTGATTTCTTCTGTGTTATCAATCCCGATATTCGCTTTGATTCCGACCCTTTTCAGTCTTTAATACAATGCTTGCATGACGCAAAAATCGGTGTGGTTGCGCCTGTGGTACGCAATGCTCAAGGTGAAGTGGAAGACAGTGCGCGCTACTTTCCAACCCCGTTCAAAATACTATGTAAGGCATTCGGTAAATGTAAAGGAAGTGACTATATCGTCGGCAATGCACCAATTTCTCCTGATTGGGTGGGGGGGATGTTTATGCTGTTCCGCCGTGCAGTGTTTCAACAGTTAGGCGGATTTAATGAGCGATACTTTTTGTATTACGAAGATGTCGATTTATGTGCGCGACTACGGTTGCGAGGATATGAAGTGATGCTTGTCCCGCAAGCGCAAGTGGTACACCACGCACAACGCAGTAGTCATCGCAATTTGAAATACTTGCGTTGGCACTTGCAAAGTATGCTGCGTTTTTTTCTGTCATCCGCTTTCTGGCAATGGCAATACCAAAAATTAAAATAGAATGGGGGGGATCCATATGTCAATGTATGTAATCACTAATATCATTGTGCCTGTTGCTGATTTTGTACAGACACTGCCCGCTTTACTTGCCAGCGCGTTAGCGAAACTGGTGTGCAGATTGAAGGTATAACGTATGCCCATTAACCCCGATTTAAGATTGCGTCAAAATAACTTTGATTTATTGCGTTTTGTATTCGCCAGTGTCGTGTGTTTGGTGCATGTTCACGCGCTGTCTGGATTGGAAACATTCTCAATTCTCAGCGACATTCTCTCTTCTGAAATCGCCGTCAAATCATTTTTCATCGTCAGTGGCTTTTTGATTTTTATGAGCTACGAGCATTCGCGTAGTGTCCAGCATTATGCGGCGAAGCGGTTTCGGCGGATTTATCCTGCTTACTTTTTCATCATCATCGCGTGTGTGGTGTTGGGTAGTGTGCTGACCACACAAAGTTGGCAACATTATTTTTCGTTACCAACTTTGAAACATGTGGCGGCGAATCTGCTGTTTCTCAATTTCTTACAGCCCAATTTACCAGGAGTATTTGAACATCACATTTGGCAAGCCATGAATGGCGCGTTGTGGACATTAAAAATAGAAGTGTTGTTTTACATATCTGTGCCGCTGGCTGTGCTGGCATTTCGCAAATTCGGTCGATTGCCGATTTTGATTGCGTTATACGTCGCGTCGGTGGTGTATTCCATGAGCATGTCCGCCTTGGCAATTAAAACAGGTGCGGGATTCTATTTGGAATTACAACGCCAATTGCCAGGGCAACTTGCCTTTTTTGTGGCGGGGGCAGCTGGGTATTATTATCTCGACACCCTGACTCGCTATGCAAAATACCTCGTCCCCGCTGCCATTCTGGCTTTCATTGCGCAATCATGGCTGCCGTGGGTTGCGGTTCAACCGATTGCCTTGGCAATTCTGGTGGTGTATGCCGCGTGTATTTTTCCGTGGTTGGGCAATTTTGATAAATACGGCGATTTCTCATATGGGATTTACATTGTGCATTTTCCGATTTTGCAATTATTTATTGCCCAAGACTGGTTTAACCAACAACCGTGGGCAATGCTAGGGGTTGCCTGCGGCACAATACTCTTTGCGGCTTTCTTGTTGTGGCATTTGATTGAAAAGCCTTTTTTACGCAAATCTTCTCATTATGTGGTGGTGAATCGTGGCTAATTTTTTAATCACAGGTGCAAACGGTTTTGTCGGGCGGGCTTTGTGCGCGGACTTGGTTCAGCATGGGTACACGGTACGAGCGGCGGTTCGGTCGGATAAGGCTTGGATGGAGGGGTTGGATAATGCCGTTGTGGGGGAATTAAATGCCTATACCGATTGGGCGGCTGCGTTGAACAACATTGAAGTGGTCATTCATGTTGCGGCACGGGTGCATGTGATGCAAGACACCTCAACGGATCCACTGGCAGAATTTCGCCATGTGAACGTGGATGCAACAGAACATTTAGCGCGACAAGCGGTGTTGGCTGGAGTGAAACGACTGGTGTATGTGAGCTCAATTAAGGTGAATGGCGAAGGCACGTCTGGCATAACGAGTTACACAGAACAAGACATCCCCAATCCCCAAGATCCCTACGGTGTATCCAAATGGGAGGCTGAACAGGCATTGCAGCGTGTTGCGGCTGAAACAGGTTTAGAAGTGGTCATCGTGCGCCCCCCGTTGATTTATGGCGCGGGGGTAAAGGGTAATTTCATCAGCCTGTTTTCAGTAATCGAACGGGGGGTGCCGCTGCCCTTGGCAGGTGCGCAAAATGCGCGCAACTTGGTGTATGTGGGGAATTTTGTCGATGCGCTACGCGTCTGCGCCACGCATCCTGATGCGGCGGGACAAACCTACTTAGTCAGCGATGGCGAGGCAATTTCCACTGCACAATTAGTAGCCAACATCGCCACGGCCTTAGGTTGTCGCAACCCTGCGTTCTACTTTCCCGTTGGGCTGCTACGTCGGATTGGGGGGGCATTAGGGCGAACAGCGGCGATTGACCGACTATTCGGTTCCTTGCGCATCAACGACCAAAAGATCCGAAATGAACTGGCTTGGCAGCCCCCTTACACCATGGCGCAAGGACTATGCGAAACGGCAGATTGGTATCATTCTACTCACCCATCTAGCAAATCGTAACCGTTACAATGCCTCAAATCCTTGTGTTTTGGCGTTGTAGCCTAATAACTGTCCTCTAGGAATATCAAAATACCAGCCATGTAAGGCAAGTTTCTTAGCCGCGACGCGTTCGGCAATCCATGGGAAGGTGGATAGATTTTGCAAGGAAACGAGGATGGCGCGTTGTTCGCACGCTTGTTGACGTTCATCTTGTGAGGCATTAGCGAGGTCTTGTTCTACACTGACGCGAGCTGATGCAACCAAGCGCATCCAGTCGTCAATAAAGGAATCGGGATTGCTCACACCATTGCTCTGCATCAGGTTTTGAATCCCGCCGCAATGCGCGTGACCAAGTATAACCACGTGTTCCACGCCCAAATTACAAACGCCGTATTCCAAGGCAGAAGTCGTACCGTGATGCCCAGTGCGGTCACCTGCAGGTGGCACAATATTCGCCACATTGCGCACCACAAACAGTTCGCCAGGTGCGCAATCAAAAATCAACGCAGGATCCACGCGGGAATCACAGCAACCCACAATCAGAAACTTGGGCTTTTGTCCTTCGGCAAATAGGCGCAAATAATTGACATCATCAACCGAAAAACGCTGCTGACGAAAGCGCAAAAAACCTTCAATGAGCGGTTGCGGCCACAGGATCATGGTGCAGTCAAACGTTGAAGTGCCTCAGCATACTTATCCGCCGTTTTTTGCAGAATTTCGGGGGGAATATGCGGCGCAGGGGCTTGTTTATTCCAAGCTGAGGACTCTAGCCAATCCCGCACAAATTGCTTGTCAAAACTCGGTGGATTGCTGCCCACTTGGTATTGATCGGCAGGCCAAAAACGTGAAGAATCAGGGGTCAAGGCCTCGTCAATCAAGTACAAAGTCCCCGCCTCATCTACGCCAAATTCAAACTTGGTATCCGCGATGATGATGCCTTTGGTCGCCGCATAGTCGGCAGCCGCGACATACAAAGCCAAGGTCGCCTCACGCACTTGCTTGGCGCGCACATCCCCTAATAATTCAACCGCTTGCGCAAACGAAATGTTTTCGTCATGGTCGCCCACGGCGGCTTTGGTGGACGGGGTAAACAAAGGCTCTGGCAGCTTTTCCGCTTCACGCAAGCCAACAGGCAAGACAATGCCGCACACCGCACCTGTTCTTTGGTAATCCTTCCAACCTGAACCAACCAAATAGCCGCGCACAATGGCTTCAATCGGCAAGGGTTTGAGCTTTTTGGTGACGAAAGCGCGACCACGTACTTGCGCTTGTTCATCAGCCCCTTTAACCACGGACTCAGGATCTATGCCGCTTAAATGGTTGGGGATAATGTGCTGTAATTTGTGAAACCAGAAATTCGATACAGTCGTTAAGACCGCGCCTTTACCAGGAATTGGATCAGGCAAAATCACGTCGAACGCGGATAAGCGATCTGTTTGCACGATCAATAAATGTTGCGCATCCACTTCGTAAAGGTCACGTACTTTGCCGCGATGCAACAAGGGCAAGCTGGTTAAATGAGATTCATGTAAAGCGGACATTTTTTACTCCTGAGGACGATACCAGAACAGTGGAGCGAGCAGCTCCACTGGTAAAACAAAAACGATTTAGAGTGACGGCAAGCTGGTCGCCGCAATTTGTTCGGCTTGTTGCTGACGATACGCCGTTAAGCGTTGCGCTAACGTCGCGTCATTTAACGCTAACATCGCCACCGCGAACAAGGCCGCATTGGCAGCACCCGCTTCACCAATCGCAAAAGTGGCAACAGGAATGCCTTTGGGCATTTGCACGATGGACAACAGCGAGTCCATGCCTTTGAGATATTTGGAAGGAATCGGCACGCCCAGCACGGGCAATGTGGTTTTACCCGCAATCACCCCCGCCAAATGTGCCGCCCCACCTGCGCCTGCGATAAAACATTGCACACCTTGCGCGTGCATGTCTTTGATGTAATCGAATAGCAGGTCAGGCGAGCGATGCGCAGAAATGACGCGCGCATCGAATTCCACCCCGAAATCACGCAGCGCGCGCGCCGCTTGCTGCATGATTTCCCAGTCGTTGGCACTACCCATTACAATGGATACCAGCGGCTTATTGCTCATAAATTATGCTTCCTTATGGTAGGAAATAATACGATTTACTTCATTCTTGGAACCCAAGATCACAGGCACGCGTTGATGCAAACCAGAGGGTTTGATGTCCATAATGCGTTCGTAGCCTGTCGAAGAAACACCACCTGCTTGTTCAACGATGAAAGACATCGGATTCGCTTCGTACAACAAGCGCAGCTTACCTGCCTTGGTAGGATCTTTCGTGTCTTTAGGATACATAAACACGCCGCCACGCACCAAAATACGATGTACTTCTGCCACCATAGAAGCAACCCAACGCATATTGAAATTGATACCGCGTGGACCTGTTTTACCTGCTACACATTCTTCTACATAACGTTTTACAGGAGCTTCCCAGAAACGTTCGTTGGACGCGTTAATCGCAAATTCCAAAGTATCTTCAGGGATAGTCATGTTGGGGTGTGACAACATAAATTCGCCAATGTCGCCATCCAAGGTAAAGCCGTTTACGCCGTGACCAGTGGTAATGACCATCATCGTGGCAGGACCGTACAACACATAACCGCCACAAACTTGGGTCACGCCTGGTTGCAAGAAGTCGTCAGCCGTTGGATCTTCCACGCCTTCAGGTGCGCGCAAGATGGAGAAAATAGTACCAACAGAAATGTTTACATCGATATTGGAAGAGCCATCCAATGGGTCAAACACCACCAAATACTTGCCTTTTGGATATTGCGCAGGGATTTTGTAAATGTCGTCCATTTCTTCGGATGCCATCGCAGCCAAATGACCGCCCCAAACAGTGGATTCAATGAAAATTTCATTGGTGATGATGTCCAGTTTTTTCTGGGTTTCACCTTGTACGTTTTCGCTGCCAGCACTTCCTAGCACGCCGATTAACGCACCTTTGTTCACGTCATGTGCAATACGTTTGCACGCCACAACGATGTCGCTCAACAAACCTGTGAAGTCACCCGTCGCACCTGGTGCTGCGGCACGTTGTTCTTCGATGATGAACTGAATTAGACCTTTACTCATAATTTTCCCCCTCGTGGATATTGAAATTTTTAATGGGGCGATTCTACCGCTTTTCCGTCCTAGGCTCTATGCCTATTTCAGTCCCGCACCTGCCAAACACGTCAAATAAACGTGAGCATCGGGTTGGGTGCGTTGGCGTTGGGCTTGCCAGATCATTTCGCTAAGGCATTCCATCATTTGATGTTGCGCGTCATGCTCGGATTCAAAGTGGTGGGTGAGGCGAATAAACTGACCGCGTATGCCTCTGGGCTGGTCGAGCGAAATTTGCTCTTCAATCGTAAGGTGCATCATCAAATGCAGGAAGGGATTGATTTCACCTTGTTCGGGGGCGTAGTCACTGTCTTGATAACGTTCCTTGTCTTGTAGGATGGCGTGATATTCGGGATGTTTGCCGATCAGTTGCGCCGCTAAATCTTCCAGCGGGGTCAGCAGCTCACCCGATACGCGCTTGCGCCAAGCTTCAAACAAAAACAATCGCGCTTCATCACGCGTAGGATTAAAAAACATGGTGAACTTTCTTTATAAATTCTGTGATTTTTCTCGACGCGCCAATCCCGTTGCAATTAACAACATCGTGATGAAGAGACCCCAAACAGTGACATTTCCCCAGCGAACGTACGGTGTTGTGCCTTGATAACCTTGCGCCACCCCTTGCAGCATACCCACTTGATGCTGAGGAATTTGTTGCAATACGTGACCATGCGTATCGATAATGGAAGTCATACCTGTGTTGGTGGCGCGCAGCATCATGCGCCCTGTTTCCAAGGCACGAAATTGCGACATTTGGTGATGTTGTGCAGCGGCAGGGGAATGACCAAACCAACCATCATTGGTGACGTTAACCAACAACGTCGCTTGCGGCAAGGCACGAATAATCTCCTCACCAAACACATCTTCGTAACAAATACTCACGGCGACGCGTTGTCCTGCAACGGCAAGCGGCGGCTGATCGTCACGTCCACTGGTTAAGTCTCCCATCGGAATATGCAATACATCGTTAATCAGCCAACCGAAAACAGGGCGTAGCGGAATAAATTCGCCAAAGACCACCAGATGTTGCTTGTGATAATGCTGTTCGCTGGCGGTGCCTAAGGAGAAGACGCTGTTGTAGTAGCCCAATCTATCTTCATCAAACGCGCCAATTAACACATCGCCGTGATTTTCACGGGCGTGATCGCGTAATTGTAGGACAAGATTTTCGGGGGTTTCCAAGCGAAAAATCGGAAAGGCGGATTCGGGCAAGATGATGAGACGCGCTGAACTTTCCAATACCAAACGGCGATAGGTTTCCAGCGTACTGACTAATTCATCGTCACGAAATTTGCGGTCTTGCGCGATATTGCCCTGCGCCAATGCCACGGTAAACGGCGCGCCCTCAGGCTGCGTCCAATTGATGCGCTGCAATGCAGCACCCCCGCCCCACAACACTAGCATTATAATCAATGGGATAGCCGCAGCGGAAAAAGTGCGCGCGTACAGTAATTGCCCTAATCTGACCAAACACGCCGCACTGATCGCTGCCACCAGCGATACGCCATACACACCGAGCAAGGGAGCATAGCCTGACAAAGGGCTTTCCGCATGCGCATAACCCAAAGTCAGCCATGGAAAACCTGTCATAATCATGCCACGCAGCCACTCAATCCCCACCCAAGCAACAGGCATCACCCAAAATAGGCGCAATCGAGGGGAAAGTGGGAAACGCGCCTGAGCATAACCCGCGAGCGCGGTGAATAAAGCAAGGAATGCCGCAAACGCCAGCGTCGCCCCCATTGCCAACAACATCGGCATTTCGCCAAAGTCGTGTAGCGAGACATAAATCCAACTCACGCCCGCACTAAACAAGCCTAAGCCGAAAAAGAAGCCATGTTGTGCGGCCATGCGAGGCGTGGCGGCAAGTTGCCACAGTGCAAATAACATGGCTAACGCCAAAACGGGCAGTACAAATACCCCAAATGGCGCAAAACCAAAGACGCAGACCGCCCCCGAAAATAAGGCTAAAAAATGATGTTTGTGGATATATTTCATTGAGACAGCGGATGTACTGCGCGGTGAACAGGATAGAACTCGGATTATATTACGTTGCCGAGAGGATATTGTGTCATGTGATTAAGGTTTGGCAAGGCTTAATTTTGACTAAGCCGTGGGGTTTTGTGAGTACGAATTCATTCGTACATCGCCCGAAAGGGCGAAAACCCAGCCTTATTCACAAGCAACTGTACGAATTTGTCGTACCCACAGTCAACCTGAAAATGGCGGCTTATTGATCCTGCTCCCATCCGAATGTTCACAGCAGATTTTTGATCACAAATTGCCACTCATCAGGATCAACAGGCGTGATAGACAAACGATTGCCGCGTTGCAAGGTGCGCATCCGCGCCAATTCAGGATGTTGGCGTAAGGCATCCAAGCTAATCAATGGGGTTTTACGCACCAGTTGCACATCGACATTAAACCAGCGCGGCTGTTCGGGCGTGGCTTTAGGGTCAAAATACTTGCTGTTCTTGTCGAATTGCGTGGCATCGGGATACGCGACGCTGCTGACCCGCGCAATGCCCGCAATCCCCGCTGGTTTGCAGTTGGAGTGATAAAACAACACCCCGTCGCCCACTTGCATTTGGTCGCGCATAAAATTCCGCGCTTGGTAATTGCGCACGCCATACCACGCCACCGTTTGCTCGGCAAAGCCCGCCAGATCGTCAATACTGACATCACTCGGTTCAGATTTCATTAGCCAATAACGCATATTTTTCCAATCAGGTTTTATTTGGGAAATGCTGACTTAACCTTCCGTTCGTGGTGAGCTTGTCGAACCATAAACGGAAGATTACGTATCACCAGTTGATTAAATCCATTCGCCCTTCGACAACCTCAGGACGAACGGATTCAATTACTAATATTTCGGGGTCGAAAATCACCCTAGAAAACCATACAACCATATGATTTAATTAACAATTACGGTCTCACAAAGAGTATAACAATGGCTGTCTTGCAAACAAACCAACTCAGGAGACCGCAATGAATTATGACGCAAAAGCATCGGGACTTCCAGACTTAACGGCAAAGCTTAGCAATTCTCAATTCAAAAATACACAATATAAATATCAACTTAAAACACTCGAAAGGTATAAAACGGAATGTAGGAGCGCAATTTATTGCGCGATTTTCTCGATGCCATCGCGCAATAAATAATGAGAATTGCTGGTATTTCGCCCTACACCTTGCCGAATGGAACTTTTTACCGCGTAACGCATCTGAGCCGCACTGCACTTGAATGACAAGTGCATTTTGTTTGAACAACACGGGAGAACGGTAGTGAAGAAAATTTTAGTCTGGAGTGTCGCAGCAGTCGCTTTACTGAGTGGTGCCAATGTGTGGGCGTGGGGTGATTGTACGCCGCGTCAAAATTCGCTCTGTCCTTCTGCCGAAATGGTGGGCAGAAATCTGTCAGGGGCAGATTACAGTGGCACGGATTTACATAAGGGCAATTTTTCTAAATCCGATCTCTCCAAAGCCAAGCTGGTCAAGGTCAATTTTTACCAAGCTAACTTGGTCGGAACAAATTTTTCGGGTGCTGATTTAACCAGTGCTAATTTGTTTTATGCCGATATGAGCGGAGCCAATCTCACTGGTGCGAATCTGAACGGCGCGCAATTAGAAGGCACCAATCTTTCCGATGCGAATTTAACAGATGTCAATTTCGCAGGGGCGCGTGTCAGTCGAGTTAAATTTTTCCGTACCGTTTTTTGCCGCACCATCATGAGCGACGGCATTATCAACAATGCGGGCTGCCCTGTTGAAAAACCCAAAGTCGATGCCGCTGCAAATTCGACCACAAAACCGCAAGGTCTAGTCATCAACGGTTGCGAAATTAAGCCGCAAACCGTGTGTTCCAATGCCGCTTTAGCCGAATCCAATCTGGCTTCAGCCGAATTAACGGCGGCGCAGCTTTACATGGCGAATCTTGCCTCAGCCAATTTATTTCGCGTCAATTTGTCCAAAGCCAACCTCACCGAAGCCAATTTGGCACGGGCGAATTTGGATCGAGCGAATTTGTCGCAAGCCAACTTGACGGATGCCAATTTGAACAAAGTCGTGCTGCGTGGTGCGAGACTGGAACGCGCTAACCTAACGGGTGCAAGCTTGCTCAATGCGGACTTGTCCGATGCGGATCTGACTGGCGCGAATCTAACGGGTGCAACGCTGACAGGCGCAACTTTCTGCCACACTGTGATGCCTGATGGCATGACCAACAACAGCAGTTGCTTGCCACCTGAAGCCAAGCCCGCTGAGGCTCCCAAAGTCGCTGCTGAACCCGCCAAGTCCCCAGTCGTTGAACCAACCCCTGTCGCTGCCAAGCCAAAAAAGAAAGTCAAAACAAAAACCCATTAAAACGGTTTTAAGGTTGTGATAAAAAGCCACGCAATGTCGTGGCTTTTTAATGTCGCTCCCGCGAAAAATCTCACGATCGTCGATAAATGCACCTAAAAAATGCTCCTCAACTGGCGCGATCTAAGATAAAATCCTGCTGCCTGATAAGGGATTGAATTTGCACGCTTTGATGGCGATCGGTTGCGCAAGTTTCGCAACTTTTTTATGTGTCATTCTTTATCGGGAGAATAGGATATGCAACGTCATCAAACTGGTTTTACCCTGATCGAAATTGCGGTGGTGTTGGTCATTATTGGCTTGTTACTGGGTGGGGTACTCAAAGGTCAGGAGCTGATCAATAGTGCGAAAGTCAAGAATCTTGCTACCGATTTTCGCAATATCCCTGTGTTTATTTATACCTATCAGGACCGATTCAAAGCCCTGCCTGGCGACGATGTCAATGCCGCCACCCATATCAACGGCACCAATGCCACCACTGTCGCGACCTTGGGCAATGGCATTATCAACGGCGGATGGAATGACAGCACCACCGCCAGCGAAGCGTTTGTCTTCTGGCAACATGTTCGTCTGGCGGGCTTGCTATCAGGTTCCACCGATACCGCCAGCAGCACTTATTTGCCCAATAATGCCGCCAATGGCAAGGTGGGCGTGCAAAGTGGTACCGCTGTGGTGGCGAATACCCCCATCAAAGACAGTGCGGGGGTCGCCATTCGAGGCACGTATTTGATCTGTTCTGACAATATCACAGGCAAGTTCGTCAAACCGCTGGACATCACCTTGGACGACGGCAACACCGCCAGCGGCATGATGATGGCGGCTCCCATGGGCTCTCCCGTCAGCACCAGTGCCACCGCCACCGCCGCGATAGATGAAAGTGCGCCCTATGTGGTTTGTATGGGCGTGTAAATTTGGTGCGAAGTAGTCGCCTTGTGCTATAAAAACAGGCACATTTACGGTAGGAGCGCACAAATTGCGCGCCTACGTCTATCACCCATATTTTGTGCGCTGCTAATACACGAAAACGTTGGAGCAGCGACTTATCACAGGTCGAGTAATGAATTTTTAAGGAGAGCAGTATGAACGTAGCACAACTCAACAGCCAATTTGGCATCACCAACCAACTCAGCTTTTGCACCGATGACAGTGGTTTAATCATTGCGGACATCAACAATGGACAAGCCAGTTTATGCTTGCAAGGCGCGCATTTGATGCACTGGCAACCTGCGTCTCAATCTGTGCCTGTGGTCTGGCTGTCTCGCGACACCAAGCCTGCGGTGGGCAAGTCGATACGCGGGGGCGCACCTGTCTGTTGGCCATGGTTTGGCGCACATGTCAGCGAAGCAGGTTTCCCTGGACATGGTTTTGCACGTACGGTGCCGTGGCAAGTCATTGAATCAGGTACAGAACCCAATGGCGCAACGCGCTTGGTATTGCGCCTGATCGAAAGCGAAAAAACCCGTGCGCAATGGAATCAATCCTGCACGGTGGATTTAACCGTGGTGGTGGGTGCCACCTTGCGTATGGAGCTTGCGACGGCCAATACAGGCACGACGGATTTTGTGATTGGTGAAGCCTTGCATACTTATTTGCACATCAGCGACATCGCTGCGGTGAGGGTCACAGGACTGGAAGGTTGCGATTATTGGGATAAAGTGGGCGGCTCGACTTTGCGTCAACAAGCGGGTGCCATCCAGTTTTCAGGCGAAACCGACCGCGTGTATATCCATACTGCTGCCGAGTGCGTGATTGAAGATCCTCAACTGAATCGCCGTATTCACATCAATAAATCGGGGAGTTTATCCACCGTGGTGTGGACACCGTGGATTGAGAAAGCCAACAAAATGGGCGATATGGGGCAACCCGATGGCTGGCGTGAAATGGTCTGCGTGGAATCTGCTAACGCGATCGAAAATGTGGTGACCGTTCCCGCAGGCACGCAACATCGCTTGGTTGTCGAGTATCGCGCTTCTGCTCTGTAATTCCGTTTTCATTTCAATACAGCAAGAATGACGGAGGGTGCATTCCATGCACCATGGTGCGCACGGCGCACCCTACGATATTTTTATTTCACTTTTTAAATGAAATTGGAATAACGCGCTATTTGTCAGCTTGACGCAGGGTGGACCAGCAAGCGCATCCACCCTGCCCTTCACCCCATCACATGCCCCATCAGCTGTTTTTTGAGTGCGCTAATCGAATTGGTTGCGCTCAAACCCGTATTCCTTAACCATTTCATCGTCGGATCATCATTGCCGAATAATTGCTTCAGTCCGTAGGTCGCAGCCTGCATGGTGTAGATGTCTTCTTTGCGTTGACGGTTGTAGCGACGCATCAGATGGGCATCGCCGCAATCGGGTTGCGCGCCGCGCTCTAACAGGATTTTTGCCAACTGGCGCGCATCGCGGAAGCCCGTGTTCACGCCTTGCCCCGCCAGCGGGTGCATATTGTGCGCGGCATCGCCAATCAGGGCGACGCGGGGGGCGCTGATGTGTGGCAGTACCAACAAGCGCAGCGGGAAAGCGGCGGCGGGGGTGACGATGCTCAAATCGCCTAGGGTGTGTTGCGATGCGGCAGCAACTTCGGCGCACAGCTCCTCGTTGCTCAACGCAATTAAACGGGCGGATTGTTCGGGATGCACCGACCACACCATCGACAATTGCTTATCAGGCAGTGGCAGCAACGCGAGGATGCCGTCGGGTTGAAACCATTGGTGGGCAATGCCGCGATGCGGGCGAGTACAGCGGAAATTGGCGACCACGCCGTGATGGTGATAATCCACGGGCGTGGCGAAAATCCCCGCCTGCTGCCGCACCCAAGAGTCGCGCCCATCCGCGCCGACAATCAAATTGGCGTGGATTTCCCGCCCGTCAGATAACGTCAGATGTGCGCCATCGTCCGCCAAATTCAAGGCGGCACAACGGGCAGGATGGAAAAACGTTAGGTTGTCTTGCTCGCGCAACCCCTGCCACAACGCGTGATGAATCAGCCGATTTTCCGCAATCACTGCCAGTTCTGGTACGCCCATTTCGTAAGCACTGAATTCCAGTTCCGCGCCCGTATCGCCAAAAATCCGCATCATTTCCACGGGCGCGGTGCGCTGCAAATCAACGTGTTGCCACGCGCCGATGTCTTGCAAATAGCGGCGGCTCGCAGGGTCAAACGCATAAATGCGACTGTCCCAATCATGGTCGTTTAAAATCGGGGCGGGCAGTGCTTCCACCAACGCCAAAGACAAGCCGCTGTGTCGCAATGCAGCAGCAAGACTCGCCCCAACCAGCCCCCCGCCCACAATAATCAGGTCAAATTTCATAGTGGCGGCATGATATACCAAGATGGGGCGGGTGTTTGGGCGAATGGAAAGGCATCCTTGATTTTGTACCACCCTGCTCAATTCACAACACCTTATCATCGTCGGCATGATGAGCATGGAATGGGAAATTTACGCGCTGGTGGGCGCGCACCACGCCGTAGTCCGTATGCAATACGGGGATCCAGCATCGCCCGAAAGGGTGAAAAATGCGACGAAACTTGCCTTATTCACGAGAAACCGTACGAATGAATTCGTACCTACGGTCAAAATGAGAATTGCGGGATGCAAACTTCGGTGCTTGTATGCTGACCGTATCGCTCGTTATAATGATTAGCTAAATCCCTTAGGAAATGCTCGTTATGCTCACTATTTCATGGAGTAATCTTGTTTTTGTTGTGCTTTCGTTGTCTGCGATGGTTTATATTGTCAGCAAGGTGCGCGCAAATAACCAGCGAAAAAGGATTAGTTTTGCGGAGTTACAATATGCAATTGAAGCACATACTCAATGGCGAAATAATTTTCAACGTTATTTGACGGCATCCATCCACGGGAAAGCGACCCTCAGTGGTTCCATGATGAATAGCGAAAGTTTCGACAGCCAAATCATCGAACAAGATAATCAATGTGCGCTTGGAAAATGGTTATATAGCCATGAGAAATTGCACGACACCCCTGAATTTATTGAGCTTTTAGCATCGCATCGTCATTTTCATCAGCAAGCGGGACAGATATTGCAATTAAGCTTAGCGGGCAAGCACAAAGAAGTCATACAGCAATTTAATTACAATGGGGACTTTCAGAAGCACTCCGCTTATTTATCGCGCCAACTGGTTCAGCTATACGAAAAGCAGTAAGCAGGTGCTTCGTGAGTAGTCATCGGACTTGGGGCATGTGATGGTCGTGCTTGCTACCAACAATTGGTCGCCACTTGTTAAAGTCCAACGGCGGCTAAAAGGGTTTGACGGTGACTAAAATCACCACGGCGGTGAGGATCAGTACGGGAATTTCATTAAAGAAGCGGTAAAAAACATGATTACGCACGTTTTCGTCATGAGCAAAACGCGTCACCAGCTTGCCACAATAAAAATGATAGACCACCAGAAACGCGACCAATGCCAGTTTGGCGTGCAGCCAACCGCCTGCGAAACCAAATCCCAACCATAGCCATAAGCCTGATATTAAAGCCAAGCCCGCGATTGGCGTGACGAAGCGATATAACTTACCTTCCATCAGCTTGAGTCTGGCGATTTCAGCGGGTTCAGTTGCCATGGCGTGATTCACAAAAATACGTGGCAAATAAAACAGCCCTGCGAACCAGCTGACGACAAAAATAATATGGAAAGCTTTTACCCACAACATAGTGATTCCTTCGGTGTATCAAATGAAAAATGCAGGCGCATCATAACATTAGATGTTTGAGGACGACATCGTGCAGCTGCCTGAGCCGACGGTGAAAAAAGTGTTCAGCACCTGACAGGACGGTGATGGCTAGTTGCTGCGGGCGCGCCCAGGCTAACAAATCTGCCAGTGGCACGACTTCATCGCAATCTCCGTGCACAATCAGCGTATTGGCGGGGACGGTGGGCATGGCAAAGCGTCCGACCGCTGGGGCGATGAGTATCATCTGCGTGGGGCGGGTGTGCTGTGCGGCGCGAGCTTGCACATAGCCGCCAAATGAAAACCCTGCCGCAATCAATGGCAGTTCACCGAACTCTTGTCGCATCAATTCACACCCCGCTTGCACATCTTGAACTTCGCCATTGCCCTCGTCATAACTCCCCTCGCTGAGACCTACGCCCCGAAAATTAAAGCGCAGGGTGGCATAGCCCAAGCCGACCAAGGTACTCGCCAGTGTGGTGACAATTTTGTTTTCCATTGTGCCGCCCTCGGTGGGCAAGGGATGGGCGATGACGGCGATGCCCACTGGATCACTGTCGGGCAGATGTACCATGCCTTGCAATTGTCCCGCCAAGCCTATGAAGAATACTTTGCGCTGCGTCGCCATTAAATTTTCAAGCGTTCAACCACGCGTCCGTGTTGTAAATGTTCGCTGATAATTTCATCCAAATCACTTTCGTCGATATAGGTATACCACGTGCCTTCAGGATAGACCACCAACACAGGGCCGTCGTCGCACCGCCCCAAGCACCCCGCCGAGTTGATGCGAATGCGGTTGTCGGCTTGATCTAAGCCCAATTGTTTCACCTTGTCTTTGACGTAATCGCGCATTTTTTGCGCGCCGTGTTGTTGGCAACAGGCATCCCCTGCGTCACGTTGGTTGGTACAGAAAAAAACATGTTTATCGAAAAAAGCCATCAGGTTCTCCTAGAAAATAAGTCGAATGGGGGTATTTAGCGCACTCGCCACAAATGGAATAGCAAAAGCACAGGGAAGATCAGTGAAATCGTTTGGGCTAACCCGTTGTAATTGCGTAAATGCCCTTGATTCCATTGATAAATCGCCATACCCAGCGCGGGCGAATTGTGGGAAATATCCAGATTCACCAAGGTGAAGTAGCTCAAGGTCATCGCCGCGCCGAGATAAATCAGTTGGCGGCGTGGCAGGCGCACGGCGATTAACAGCAGCACCATACCAGATGCAATGCCTAACATGGCTTCACTGTTAATCCACAGCAGCAAGGCAGAGGATTTTAAGAGTACGGCGGCAATGGTAAATTTGACCAGTGCGACACCGCCTAACACGACCAACAAGGTATTGCCAATATGACGCGGGATGCGCAGCAAGGTGACAAGCAGCGCGCCCACCATCAGTAAGTTCAGCATGACAGTCAGGCTTTCCCAGCCATTAAAGGGCGCAGGAATACTCGCCACAAAAGGTTGGCGAGTCGCCTCGCGGATAAACAAATTGCCCAACATCGGCAAAGCGGGATTGATCTGCCCGAACATCCACAGTGCCAGTAACGCCAGTCCAAAATCCATTTCTTTTTCGGGATGAAACAGATGATTGCGCCAGTGGGTTAAGTGTGCGAACCAACTGGTCCACGAGGTGATACTGACCGCCAACACGGCACCACACGCCATGCCCACGCTATTGGTCAGCAAATCCAAATTAGAACTGGCGCGAAGTGGTAAATACATTTGCAGATACTCCATGCCAGCGGACAACAGAATGCCGAGCAGCACCGCCCATAAAGCACTGATAATGGCAGTATGACGCGCCCGTAAGGTGAGTCCGACCAGCAGCCCAAAAGGAATATAGGATAAAAAATTGAGTATCACATCAAACAGGGTGTAAGGCGAATTGAGGGCTACGCGCAATACATCGACAAAGACAATACCCTGCTCACGCCAGCCTGAAAACGGTGACAAACTGGCATACACAATAAATAAGGCATAGCCTATCGCTAACAAAGTACGTAAGCGGGCTGGGGGAAAAGGAAACATAGCGATGGACATTCTACCCTGATGAGTGAAGCTTTTTTATCAGGTTTGATATTGCAAAAGGGGCGGTAATTTTATCAGGAGTGAAGCATAAAAAGTCGTTATTGTGTCAATCTACCGCAATGCTCATTTTGACTAAACAGGGGGAGGGTACGACAAATTCGTACATCGCCCGACAGGGCGAAAACCCAGCCTTATTCACAAGCAACTGTACGAATTTGTCGTACCCACGGTCAACATGAGCATTGCTGTAAATCCAGCCGTCCCGTTGCTTTTGTGCCATATTTTGGTCAGGATAGCGGTCATTCAATTTTCCATCGCCTTTAGCTCCGCGAGTCGCATGATCTCAACGGCACACATGATGGAACATTTAACCGTGAGTTTATTTCAGGAGAACAACATGGCTTTGCCCCCGTTAGACGATTTTGATTCCGACTGGTCGCCCGTGCCGCAGTTTGCGTTGATGGCATATAGCATTTCTGCTGCATTGATTTTGTGGTTGGCGAATACGGGTGAGGGATGGGTGTTTTTGCTAGACAATGCCAATTTGGTGTTCCACGAGGCGGGACATCCAATTTTTAGCATCTTGGGCGAAAGTGTGACGGTATATGGCGGGACGATGGGGCAATTGGTCTTTCCGTTGGTCGCCGCGTGGTCGTTTCGCCGTCAGCACGCCACTGCGTCATATAGCTTTTCGCTGCTGTGGTTAGGCGAAAATATGTTCAACATCGCCCGCTACATGGCGGATGCGCGGGCGCAAATTTTGCCGCTGGTAGGCAACGGTGAACATGATTGGACGGAAATTTTTAGTCGCTGGAATATGCTAGGCGGCGATACGTTTATCGCAGGTATCGTGCGTCTAATCGGCTGGTTGCTGATCATCGGCACGGGTATCTGGTTGTGGTATCGCTCACGGCAAACGGGTTAAGGTCAACTCCTGCCACTACTTGGTCAACGCAATAAACAGTTCGGGCAACTTTTCGGGCAGCGATTCCACCTTGTCGATAATGGTGTATTGCCTGCCAAAAATATCTGCCACATACTCGTCCGCTTTGGGGTCGAGGTTGATGCAATAGCTGTAAATGCCTTGCTGATCCAGCTCTTGCACCGCGTGGCGGGCATCTTCAATCAACACGCGCCCGTCTTTGCTATCAATATCGGCTGGTTCGCCGTCCGTTAAAATCAATAGCAGTTTTTTGTCCGCTGGCTGTTTGTCCAAATAATGCGCGGCGTGACGCATTGCCGCGCCCATGCGGGTGGAATAGCTGGCTTCCATTGCTGCCAAGCGACTTTTGACTGTGTCGTCCCATGCCTCGCTAAAGCCTTTGATATGCAAATAACGCACGTCGTGGCGGGTGTTAGAATGAAAACCTGCGATAGCAAACGGGTCGCCCAGCTTATTCACCGCCCAACCCAACACCGACACCGCTTCTTGGCTGAGTTGCAAAATGGTTTGATCACAACCAGCGGCTTTTTCGTTCAATGATTGCGACAAATCCAGCAACACCATCACCGCGATATTGCGCCCGTCGTTGCGGTGGCTCATATTGATGCGCGGATCGGGCGATGAACCGCTTTTGTAATCAATCAGCGCACGCAATGCCACATCCAAATCCAACTCGCTGCCTTCTTCTTGATAACGAATGCGGACTTTGTTTTGTGGTTTCAACAAATCCAACATCTTTTTCAAGCGTTTGGCTAATGCGGCATGTTTGTCCAATAATTTGTCGATGTCTGCCGCGTGTCCCGCAGGATGCAAGGCTTCATACACGCTGACCCAGTCGGGGCGCATACTTTGGCTGTGGTAATCCCATTCGTGATAATGGCGCGGCGGCAAACCTTGCGGCGTGTCGTTGGGTTCGATTTTGCGTTCTTGGTCAAACGCGGCTTCTTCGTCACCTTCTTCGATAAATTGCCACATCTGACGATTATCGTCGCGGTAACTCACCACCGTGTCTTTGAAATGCACTTGGGCAAAGTTATCGCTTTGGCGGCGGGTGCGCGCCACAAAGGTGACGGCTAAATCCACCATCGCTTGCGTGCTGCTGTCGCCTTGCGCCAGCTCGGCGTGGAAACGTTTTGAAAAATCAATCAGATGCGGATTTTGATACGGATGGTTTTCGTCCAAAATCGCCCGCGACAACATCGCCAAACGGTGACGCAAGCCCGATTCTTTTGTCTCATCACACGCATCTTCGGCAGGCGTGGGATGCAGCGCGCTGAGTATCCGCCGCAATCCAGGGTATTCACGCATCGCCAGCCGTTCCACGCGACTGTCTTCCAAACACTCCACCGCCATGCGCTGCGCAGGGCTGAGATTGTCGGCAAAAATCGGACGCGTCCAACGACGATGCGCGACGATGTGGGCTAAGGCGGCGCGATAACGATCTATCCCCGCGACCGTTCGCCCTGAGCTGGTCGAAGGGCGATGTGGTTCGACAAGCTCACCATGAACGGTTGAATGCTCACCACAAACGGCTGAAGACGCGACAAAATCGTCATACACATCGGGCAATCGTATGCCCAATACGTCGTAATACGGCGTGGCTTGGTGGGTTTCGTCCGCGCCCGTGGCGTAAGGAATCAACATGGCTTCGTCTTGCCACAAGCTGCGCAAATACATATCCAGCTTGCGTTCGCTATCGACCAGCAACGTGCCGTGCCGCTCGCGCTGCAACACGGCGCGACTGTCCGCCGATTGCAAGTTGAAATACTCCGTCTGCCGTTCGGGGTGCGTGCCGTAATTGCGAATGCCGTAATCTATCCAATTTTTCAGCCCCGTTAAGGCGAGTTGACTGAGCAACACGGGCGTTTGTTTGAAAAATGCGGGCAAACCAGGGCTGGGGAAAGTTTGATGAATCCCATGAACAGAACCTGTGGTGCGCTCCATAAAGACCAACACCATCTCCAAATAAATGCGGAGTTGTGCAGCCGTATGCAATCGCCGCGCCGTGGTGGGCAGTGACTGCAAAAAAGGCGTAATAGCGGGGCCATTGGGCGATTTCCACATTTTGCGGATAAAGTCCATCAGGTCGGGCAACATTCCCGCGCCGATTAAACGGGCGACTTCGGGCCATGCTTCCAAGAAAATCAGAATTGGTTCAGCCCCGCGCCCCATCTTGCCGAGGAAGCGCGCACTGTCGAGGTACGCCGTCATGCCCGCGTTGTCCAACACCGCCAAGCCCGCCCGCATACAGTCCGCAAAAATCGGCTGCACACGCGGAAAGCCGCAGTCCAACTGTTTCCAGTAGGCTTCAAATTCTTGTGGGATCGCTTCCATCATATTCTTTCGTGAACGGCAAAAATTAACGGCTCTATGTGAATCCGAGTGGCACAAGTACACGATCTCCCTCCTCTTCAAGGGGAGGGCAGGGGTGGGGATGGGGGTATAACCGCAACAAAATCCAGATAGGCGGCTGACGGCGGAATTTATATCCCGCCAATTGCCAACGACGCAGCCGATGACATAACCGTATTTCCGCATCGGTCATCTGGCAACGCATGTTCGCTGAAGCTATCTGCCGATGATTGCGCTCTCTACCCCATCCCCACCCCAACCCTCCCCTTGAAGGGGAGGGGGCTTTGTTTCTCACATAAAACTGGGAATTTTATGCTCAGTTGATGCGTGTTGTGTGCCGCCAATTTTACAAAATGCGAGAACTACGCAAACACCGCATCAATCGCGTGATCCAGCGTGGCGCGGATGTCGGCATCGTCGGTAATCGGGCGCACCAATGCCATGCGGCAAGCCGCACGCGGGGCAACGCCACCTTTAATCAAGGTTGCCGCATACACCAACAAACGCGTGGAAATGCCTTCGTCCAGCCCGTGACCTTTCAAATTACGCGCTGCGCCACCGATTTTCACCAGTTGGCTGCTGAGTTCTAATGCTATGCCCGTTTCTTTTGCCAGAATTTCCGCTTCCACTTTGGCGGTGGGGTAGTCGAAATCAAAGGCGGTAAAGCGTTGTTTGGTGGATTGTTTCAAATCCTTCATCAAACTTTGATAGCCTGGGTTGTACGAAATCACCAGTTGAAAATCGGGATGCGCTTGAATCAACTCGCCTTTTTTGTCCAAGGGCAAGGTGCGGCGGTGGTCGGTCAGCGGGTGGATTACCACGGTGGTGTCTTGGCGTGCTTCGACAATTTCGTCCAAATAGCAAATCGCCCCGATGCGGGCGGCAATGGTCAACGGACCATCCAACCAGCGCGTGCCGTTTGCGTCCAACAAATAACGCCCGACCAAATCCGAGGCGGTCATGTCTTCATTGCACGCCACGGTAATCAGCGGTTTATTTAACTTCCACGCCATGTATTCGATAAAGCGCGATTTCCCGCAGCCTGTAGGTCCCTTCACCATTACAGGCAAACGCGCTGCGTAAGCGGCTTCGTACAACGCCACTTCATCGCCTTGCGCCTGATAAAACGGCTCGGTATTGACTTGATATTGTGCTTTGTTAGTCATTTTAAACTCCTTGGATTTCCTTATAAGTCAATCAGATACTCCCCTCTCCCACTTGTGGGAGAGGGGTAGGGGGAGAGGGAATGCACCCCTAAACCTCTCCCTAACCCTCTCCCGCAAGCGGGCGAGGGGACTGCCCTTTCTGGAATAAAACGCCCCCAACAAGTGGGGGCGCGTTCACTACGGATTACTCAATTCGGCTTACTTGTGTACGCCCAATTTTTCGCGCCAGCCTGGGAAAATCTTGTCGGAATCTTTGGGGAAGGATTCAAACGCACGCGCAAATTCTTTGTGTTCTTTGGCGTATTCGATAGGATCAGAACCCGATTTCCAGCAATCATACGCTTGACGCAAGGAGACCGCGCCCGCTGCTGGGGAGTCAATGTGACCGTAAGAACCACCACCTGCGGTGTTAATCACGTTGCCATGACCCAAGTTTTCAAAGAAGCCTGGCAGACGCAATGCGTTCATGCCACCAGAGATGATTGGGGTTGTTGGTTTCATGCCATACCATTCTTGATGGTAGAAAGGACCTGTGCAGCTATCACGTTCGATCATGTAAGCGATGATACGGTCGTCTTTGCCACCTTCCATTTTGCCGTAGCCCATGGTACCCACGTGGATGCCTGAAGCACCTTGCAAGCGGGACATTTTTGCCAACACAAACGCCGTGTAGCCGCGACGGGAAGAAGGTGAAGTCACCGCACCGTGACCTGCGCGATGGTAGTGAAGGTATTGGCTTGGGTATTGACGACGTGCTGTCGTGATCATGCCAGGACCGCCAACATAACCGTCAACCAAGAAGGCGACTTTGTCTGCATCGGGACCAAATGTTTCCAGCGCGAAGTCCGCACGGGCACACATTTCGTAATGGTCATCCGCAGTGATGTTCATGGAGAACAATTTTGCTTGACCTGTTTCGTCTTGCGCACGTTTCAAGGAGTCATACACCAATGGCAAGACTTTCTTGATGGGGCAGAAAACTTGGTTGCCTTGTGGTTCGTCGTTCTTGATAAAGTCGCCGCCCAACCAGAATTGGTAAGCTGCTTTGGCAAACGGTTCTGGACGCAAGCCCAATTTTGGCTTGATGATCGTGCCAGAAATGTAGCCGCCATTGACGACTGGACGACCCAGAATGCGCCACAAGTCGGAAATGTCTTTAGCGGGGCCATCGAACAGTTGCAACATGCGGGGAGGCACATAGAAATCTTGCATTTGCAAGTCAGCTACGTCGCCCATGCCTTGGTTGTTACCAATGACCAAGGTCAAGAAAGAAACGATCATCGCACGACCGTCGGTGACATTACGGTCGAACAAGTCGTTCGGGTAAGCCACTTTCATAATGCCTTTAACTTCGTCGATGAAGTAAACCAATGCGTCCACCCCTTTGGTGAAATCATCGGTGGTCGAAACTTCAACGTTGGTCCCTGTAGAAGATTCAGCCGCAACGTGCGCTGCCACTTCCAAATAACCATGTCCCGCTGCGGGTGTCATGGTGTAAGCCACCAAAATGTGCTTACCATTCTTAATCAGTTCTGCCTCATCCAAGCTCAGGTCTGCATAACGATTCGATTGATCCATTGCCTTCTCTCCTGTAGTTAAATCCAAATTATTTTATAAATCATCGCTTTAAAAGCGACTTTCCGACTCACAACGACCTGCAATGGTTAGCACTATAAGGGCTTATTTTCATAAGCGATAGTCAATTGTTTTTATCGAAACTATAAGTAAAAATTATGGCAGAATAGCCATAGCCCCCACCCATCTGAACCTTACCATGCTGAACTTCACTTTGCGTCAATTACAAGTTTTTGAGAAAGTCGCCAGCCACCTAAATTATTCCCGAGCGGCAGAAGAACTATACCTTTCTCAGCCCGCAGTGTCTATGCAGATTAAGCAATTGGAAGGGCATATTGGGCTGCCGCTGTTTGAACAAATGGGCAAAAAAATCTTTCTTACCGAAGCGGGGCGGGAACTATTTCACTACAGTCGTAACATCGCTCAACAACTTGCCGAAATGGAAGCGGTGTTTAATCAGATGAAAGGCTTGGAACAAGGCAAGCTCACCTTGTCCGTGGTCAATACCGCCAACTATTTCACCCCGCAATTGCTCGCCGATTTTTGCCAGCAACATCCCAATATCAACGTCATTTTGCATGTTGCCAATCGCGATGCCGTATTGAAACGATTAGCCGAAAACAGCACCGACCTCGCCATTATGGGACAACCGCCCGATGACCTAGACATCACCGCCGAACGGTTTATGGACAATTTGCTGGTGGTCATCGCCGCGCCGAATCATCTGTTGGCGCACGTCCCGCAAGTCAAATTTGCCCAACTCGCCACCGAGCAATTTTTGTCGCGCGAACTCGGTTCGGGTACACGCAGCGCAATGGAGCGCGTCTTTGCCAAACACCGTATTCAACCGCGCATTCGCATGGAAATGGAAACCAATGAAGCCATCAAACAAGCGGTGCGAGCAGGGATGGGACTGGGGGTTTTATCGCTCAACAGCATTGAATTAGAACTCGAAACAGGGCGGCTGGTCATGCTCAACGTTGAACACTTCCCCCTGCTGCGCCACTGGTTCGTCGCCCATCGTACCCAAAAAAGGCTGTCCAGCGCAGCGTTAGCGTTTAAAAGTTTCTTGTTGGCACACCGCCCTACGTTGCCGTTAGTTGTTAGCAGTTAATAACGCAACACCTAGCCATCGTAAGCAAGAGGTATGTCAGCCTTTAACGTCAAAAAACCAGCTTGCGCTGGCTTTTTGAGGGCGACTTGAATAGCTTGTGAATAGATTACTCAAGAATCACACGGGCATTGATCGCTTGCACAGGGCGATTATTGTGGTGGTGCATCACATGCGCAAAATTGTCGATTTGCGTTTTAGAGACCGTCACGGGCGTTTTCAAGACCAACCAAGTGACCCCTTCGGTGCAAGGAGGCGTGGTCAATGAGCCATTGAAACGATAGTAGGATTTGTCATCAGGCATAATCGCGGTACCCAAAACGCTCTCTTTCAGCATGACTTTCTGATCGGCATCGTGTGGCATGGCTTGCCAAGCTTTGTCCAACTCAGCATTGGCTTTGCCTTCTTCAAACATCACCGCCACCACGGCTAAGCTGCCATTGGTATCGGCGTGAACGAAGTGAACTTCCATCGCAAAACTTTTGCCATTGATTTGATTCTCGCTCGGGGCATGCGCGTGGAACTGTTTCAGTTCATAACGATGCCCGTTTAGCGTCAGCGTACTACCAGGGGCATAATTGACTTGGATGGTATGACCATTGTTCAACACTTGGTTGCCCGTGGCTTGGTAATCGAACTTAAGCGGAGCCAGATCTGCTTTCACAAAATCGGTCAAGTTGACGGGAGATTGATTCTTTCCTGCGGAACAAATACTAAACTTTGCTTCCATATCACCCCAGTGATCAGGCCCTTCTGCGCCATCGTAAGCCCAATGTGCCGCGTGAGGGGCGGCATTGGGTGCTGCATGAGGGGCTGCATTGGGTGTTGCGTGTGCGGCGTGTGTATCATGCTCATGCGCAAAAGCACTGGTTGCAACAGAACTAGCAAGTAAAACCGACATCAAAAACGACTTCTTCATTAACATCTCCCTGAGTTAAATTTAGATCGAACACCTTGAAATACTGAATAATTTTTTTGCGTATTCACGTTTATGCCACCAAGGACATCAACGCAGGTGCAAGTGTAGCAGACCTTTGCCGTCAAAGGCTCACATCAAAATGACATCGTACTGTTCTTGGCTATAAACGGTTTCGACTTGTAGGGAAATGGGCTTGGCGATGAAATCAGAGAGTTGTGCTAAGGTCTGCGATTCTTCGTCCAAAAATAAATCAATCACGTGTTGTGATGCCAAAATTCGGTATTCTCGCGCATTGAATTGGCGCGCTTCCCGCACAATTTCGCGCAGAATTTCGTAGCATACGGTTTGTGCCGTTTTAACTTCGCCTCGTCCTTTGCAGGTAGGACAAGGTTCGCATAACAGATGCGCTAAGCTTTCACGCGTGCGTTTGCGCGTCATCTCAACCAACCCCAAAGCAGAAAAACCGCTTACCGTGATGCGGGTGTGATCGCGCGCCAAGGCTTTTTTGAACTCGTTCAACACCGCCTCGCGATGCTCCTGACTGTCCATATCAATAAAATCGCAGATGATAATGCCGCCCAAATTACGCAGTCGCAGCTGGCGGGCAATGACTTGCGTGGCTTCCAAATTGGTTTTGAAAATCGTGTCATCAAAATTGCGCAAGCCTACAAATCCGCCTGTATTCACGTCCACCGTGGTGAGGGCTTCCGTTTGATCGAGGATCAAATAGCCGCCTGACTTCAAATCCACCCGCTTGGACAACGCCCGCTCGATCTCTTCTTCCACGCCATACAAGTCAAACAACGGACGCTCGCCAGGATAATGCGCCAATTTATCCATCGCACTCACGTGATAAGCCTCGGCAAATTCCAATAATCGCTGATGTGTGGTGCGTGAATCGACCAAAATCCGCGTAATGTCCGCACTGACGAAGTCGCGCAACACGCGCAAACTCAGATTCAATTCCTGATACAACAATTGTGGTGCGCTGGCAGTTTTAGCGGCGGTTTGCAAATTAGCCCATAATTTATCCAAATAAGCGATGTCCGCAGAGAAATCGAGTTCATTGGCGGCTTCCGCAAGGGTGCGAATAATATAACCCCCTTTGTGTTCGGACGACAAAACCGCTTGTAATTGCGCGCGCAAAGCATCGCGCTGGGCTTCGCTTTCAATGCGTTGCGACACGCCAATATGGGTTTCTTGTGGCAAATACACCAGCAGCCGTCCTGCCATACTCAATTGCGTGGACAGCCGCGCGCCCTTGCTGCCGATGGGTTCTTTGATAACTTGCACCAACAAGTTTTGCCCTTCATACAACACTTTTTCAATTGGGCGCACGGGATTAGCATGGCTATTTTCCCAAATATCGGCGACATGTAAAAACGCCGATCGCTCCAATCCAATGTCGATAAAGGCGGATTGCATGCCTGGCAACACCCGTTTGACCTTGCCCAAATACACATTGCTGACGATGCCGCGATTGCTGCTGCGTTCGATGTACAAATCTTGCACCACGCCCTGCTGCATAATCGCCACGCGGGTTTCTTGCGGGGTAACGTTAATTAAAATTTCTTCGCTCATGGGGTGTTTGTTCAATCATTTAGGAGGATTAGGCGGGTAGTCGTTAGTTGGTAGTTGGTAGTTGGGGGTAAGCTACCAACTAACGACCTGTTTATCTGTACTTAACGACTTACCACGCACCTTTTTAAGTCTAGCAACTGAGTGCGGTGACACCCGCCGCCGCGATTTGTCCATCTTGAAAAGCGCGCACGCCGCTGATGCCCAAGCCGCCGACTAATACGCCTTCCAAATACAATGGCACGCCGCCTTCGGCAGGAATGACCCGTGGCAACGCCAGATGAATCAACCGCCCGCTTAACACGGCTTCTTCCGATAACTTGGTCGGGCGTTGAAACGCCACTGCCGCGTAGGCTTTGGCAATCGCCGTTTCCACCGCGCCAAAAGACGTGTCATGTTCGCGCTGCAAATACAACAAATTTCCCCCGTCATCCACGACGGCAATCACCACTTTCCAATCATTGCGCAAGGCTTCAGCCTCTGCCGCCGCCGCGATGGTTTTCGCTTCCGCGAGGGAGAGTACGGGTTTATGTGCCATAAGTACGTTCCTAAAATAAAATGGGCTTTATGTGAAATGCCGTGGGTAATGCGATCATGCCAGCATGAATAGTACAACGAATTACCCTATCAACCTATTCATCACCCGCCGTATCAGCAATGCTCATTTTGACCGTGGGTACGAATTCATTCGTACAGTTTCTCGTGAACAAGGCTGGTTTGTTGTTGTCGGAAACCTTGCGCCGACGAAAGTCAGCGCGCGAGTTTATGGACGCAACGGAGCAGAATGAATGATGTCGGATGCCTAAAGTGTAAAATTTCGCCTGAGGTTTATACCCACTGAATTCTTTCGCCTCAGTTATTTTGCCCAAGCGTCCTTAATGCAACCCGTTATGCCTCAACAGTGCGTCAATATCAGGTTCGCGTCCTCGGAAGGCAATAAAGGATTGCATGGCGGGGCGAGAGCCGCCTACTGCCAGCACTTCGGCGCGGAAGCGTGCGCCTACCTCGGCATTGAGTATGCCGTGTTCTTCAAACAAGCTGTAGGCATCGGCGGACAGCACTTCTGCCCATTTGTAGCTGTAGTAGCCCGCTGCATAGCCACCCGCGAAGATGTGCGAAAAGCTGTTGGGGAAGCGGTTGAAATCGGGCGGAATCAGCACGGCGACTTCGCGACGCACTTCGTCTAGTAATTGCAAGATCGTTTTACCTCCCCCCGCTTCAAATTGGCTGTGCATCAGCATATCAAATAGCGCGAATTCAATCTGGCGCAGGGTTTGTAAGCCGCTTTGGAAGTTTTTCGCCATCAACATTTTGTCGAACAACTCACGGGGCAAGGACTCGCCTGTGTCTTGATGGCGGCTCATGTCGCGTACCACGTCCCATTCCCAGCAGAAGTTTTCCATAAATTGGCTGGGCAATTCCACCGCGTCCCATTCCACGCCGTTGATGCCCGACACCGCCAAATCTTCGCCTTCGGTCAATAAATGGTGCAAGCCGTGACCGAATTCGTGGAACAGGGTGATGACTTCGTCGTGGGTAAATTGCGCAAGTTTGCCGCCCACGGGGGCGGAAAAATTGCAGTTGAGGTAGGCGACTGGGGTTTGAATCTCACCTGATGCCAAGCGGCGACGGGTAATCACATCGTCCATCCACGCGCCGCCACGCTTGCTGCTACGGGCGTACATATCCAAATAGAATTGCCCGATGAGGCGACCTTGGCTATTGCGAATGTCGTAAAAGCGCACGGTGTCGTGCCACACAGGCGCGCTGCCAGCTTGAATGGTTAAGCCATACAAAGTTTCAATCAGCTTGAACATGCCCGTCAATACGGTATCTTCGGGGAAGTAGGCTTTGACTTCTTGTTCGGAGAACGCGTAGCGTTTTTCGCGCAGCTTTTCGCTGACATAACCGATGTCCCAAGAATGTAGTTCATTCAGGCCCAAACTCCGACGCGCAAATTCGCGCAATTCCGCCATGTCTTGCTCGGCAAATGGGCGCGCACGCTGTGCTAGTTTGCGCATAAATTCCACTACCTGCGCTGGCGTGTCCGCCATTTTCGCCGCCAGCGACAACTCGCCAAAATTATCAAATCCCAATAATTTTGCTTCTTCAGCGCGCAGTGCGACGATTTCGGTCATCAAAGGTGAATTATCCCATTCAGCCTTGCCAAACTCACTCGCCCGCATACTGTAAGCGCGATACAGCGTTTCGCGCAGCGCACGATTATCCGAAAATTGCATCACAGGCATATACGACGGGGCTTTTAGGGTAAACAACCAGCCCGTTTTACCCGCCGCCGTCGCCGCTTCTTGCGCGGTTTGTAACACGTCAGCGGGCAAGCCTGACAATTCATCACTCCCTTGCCCATCGGGAGAGGGCTGGGGTGAGGGCTCAATCACTAAAGTGTAATCATTGGTCGCATCCAAGATATTGTCGGAAAAGCGCGAGGACAATTCGGACTGGCGTTCTTGGATCGCCAAATAGCGCGCCTTTTCATCGTCAGGTAATTCCGCGCCGCCCAAGCGAAAATCGCGCAATTCGTTTGCAATAATTTTTTGACGCGCCGCACTTAATGAATTGAATTCAGGGCTATTTTTTAAAGCTTTAAACTTATCAAACAACGCCAAATTTTGACCCAATTCAGCGTAATACTGGGTCATTTTCGGCAAATTGGCGTTATAGACTTCACGCAATTCAGGCGAATTCATCACCGCATTCAAATGCCCCACAGGCCCCCACGCCCGCGCTAAGCGTTCGTGCGCATCTTCCATCGGCACAACAAAATTTTGCCAAGTGGGCGGTGTCGTGTCAGCCAATAATTGCGCAATTAAAGCGCGACTGTCAGCCAGTAATTGGTCAACCGCAGGGGCAACATGCTCAGGCAGAATGTCTGCAAAACGGGGTAAGCCAGAAAAATCGAGTAAAGGGTTCATAGAGATTGATTAGGGTTTAAATTTAAAAATTCGGTATTGGGTGTATTGAGTTTATTGTCACGCACTTTACTTTTTCAGTTTCTTTTGAGCAGATTCAATTTGCTGAATGCTGGCATCGGGCTTGGGCAAATGTTCGGGCATGGTGCCGCCCAACTCCGCGATCGTTTCGCGCACCTTGCGTCCCACTTCGTGATGAGTTTGGTTCGCGTGTACCTTGCCATGTACTTGATCGCGCCGCAGCTTTTCTTCGGTTTGCGTCGCGTGAAATAAATTGGCGGCCAATTCGGTGCTGCCCATGTGGTCGAGTATTTTTTGGCTTTTTTTCAAACCTTTATGGGCGTGAATTTCTTTATTGCCCAAGCCGCCGTACAAGCCTTTATAGCCGTGATCCTGAAAAATAGCATAGTCCAGCGGGGTTTCCACACCCGCCTCTTTAGCGGCAGCGGCCAGATATTTGTTGTGTGTGGCTAACTCATTGCGAATGGCGAGACGTTTTTCATCCTCATTCAGCTGGGTAAATTTTGCATCCTCTGCAAGCTCCTGCCGCCGCGTCTGCATGGCGAAATACGATTGTCCATTGGCAATGACAGGCTTGCTAGGATCACCATTTTGCACAATCAGGTAACAGGCGTAGCGGGATAAGTGTACGTCGGGTACAGAACGACGCGCGCCCGAACCGACAATAACCATTTTGGTGACATCACCGAAATGGTCTGCCAAAACGCGCGCCGATTGCTCACAAGCCACACGCGCTTTGTCCACAACCTGCATAAAATTGCGCCAGTCTTGATAAGCGAGTAGTGGGGCAAGATCACGAGCTGACCAAAATTCATGCCCATGCTCATCAAATTGGCGAACGCTTTCAAACGTCGCATGATGTTGTTGGGCGATATGTTTGATTGTCATGGCTAAACTCCTAAAAAGCCGAAAAAGAATTCACTATCACTCAGGTTTAAATTCAAAAATTTCGCCTAACTGCTTGCCATCACCATAAGGTTGAATTGTCAGGCGAGCAAGACCAGAAGGCATAATTTCAAGCTTTGCATCACTTGCGGGGTAGGCAGTTTTAATAACGCTAACTCTTTTCATGCCAAGGAACGGCTCGCTTTCTTGGCGCAATACCAAAGCGAATTTCGTTGTTGAACCCCAGTTGGCTCTGTATAAACGATAGTGATGCCCACGCATCATCTGATCATCTATTTCCTCAAAATTTCTGTCCTGACCTGTTTCCGCAATATCTAAAACATCAGAAGTCGTGAGATAAATAGGAACGCACAAAAAAACAACGAAAATAAGGCTCAGTGCACTCAAGGTCACCCATCTTGTGATGCCTGATAGCCATGCATAGCATCCAAGCAAAATTGTGGAAGGAATAGTAAACCAGATGCAAAGTTCAAACAGACCATTGAGTAAATCTGATTCAAAACGAATCCCCATCCAGCTATTTGGCAATAGTGACAGTACGATTGTTGCAACCGAAAGCAACAGCCACCAGATGGAAATACGTTTTGCCATGCTATATCTGATGCACCACCAATCCCTCCACCAAGGTGAAACATACTTTTCCAAATACATTCATGCCGTTAAACGGGGTGTTTTTGCCTTGGCTTTTCAATGCTGCGGGTTTGATTTCCCAGTCAGCTTCGGGATTGAAGATGCACAAATCGGCGGACGCGCCTACGCTTAAGTGTCCCGCATCCAAACCTAAAATGCGGGCAGGTTGCAGCGTGGCTTTGCTGATGGCATCACTCAGCGGCAACGAAACTTGATTCGCCCATTTCAACACCATGGGCAACAACAGCTCCAGACCTGTCGCGCCTGCTTCGGATTCGGCAAACGGCAGTTGTTTGGCATCTTCATCGACGGGGCTGTGATTCGAGCAAATTGCGTCTATCGTGCCGTCCAATAAGCCAGCGCGCAATGCGTCGCGGTCACGCAAACTGCGTAGCGGCGGAATCAAATGGCAGTTTGAATCAAAAAAGCCGATGTCCATTTCGGACAAGTGCAGATGATTGATGGACATATCACAGGTCAGCGGCAAACCTTCCCGTTTGGCGGCGCGGATCATCTCTACGCCCGCTGCACTGGAAATTCGTCCGATGTGCAGGCGCGCACCTGTCTCGCGCATCAAGGTCAACATGGTCGCCAGCGCGATGGTTTCAGCACACACAGGAATTGCCGCCAAGCCGCAGCGCGTCGCCACTTCGCCGTCATGCGCCACGCCATTTTTGGACAGGAAATAATCTTGCGGATGTAGCCACAGCGGGAAGTCAAACGTGGCGGCGTATTGCATGGCGCGCAGCAACACGCGGGTGTCGGTCAAGGGCGCGTTGGCTTGGCTAAACGCCACGCAACCCGCATCGACCAGTTCCGCCATTTCGGTGAGTTCCAAGCCTTTTAAGCCTGTGGTCAATGCCCCGACGGGATAGACGCGGGCTTGATGCAAGTTCTTGGCGCGGTACTTCAACATTTCCACCAGCCCAGGTTCATCCAGCGGCGGGTCAGTATCGGGTGGGCAGGACAAACTGGTCACGCCCCCCGCGACAGCGGCGGACATTTCGGATTCCAGCGTCGCCATATATTCGTTGCCAGGTTCGCGCAGTCGAGCAGATAGGTCTATCAGCCCTGGGATGACGACTAATCCTGTGGCATCCAACGTTTGGCTTGCCACAAAACCCGCAGGCGCATTGCCCATAGCGGCGATTTTGCCCGCTGCGATAAACACATCGCACACGGCATCTAGCTGATTTTTGGGGTCGATCACACGACCATTTTTGATATGGATATTCATTGGGAAACCTCAACTATTTTTTGTCTTTCATATGCCAGATAGATTTTATCCAGCAGCTCTCTAGGCATAGATTCAAACGGGGCAAACGCACTAATATTGCCATCATTGACATGGATTTGACCTTCTCCCGTATTTCCTCTGTGCATAAAGGGCGAATAGTATTGGTTTTTTGCCACTTCGTTTGATGACAACACCCAATATCGAATGACATCTCGCCAAACACCTACCCAGATAAACACATCACAGCAAGCGGGTTTAACTTGTTGAAAATTCATGTCAAAGCGCAATTTTGAATCTGAAGCGAGGGCTTTAACATATAACGCCTCACGACTATCAAAATCAACTGCTCTGGATGCTTTCACCTCAATTCGGATTTTTTCGTCCAACAGGAAATCATATTGCCCAGAATACGCGGGGTCTAATTTCTTTGTTGGTTTTACTAACTCAGGGCAGATTTCTTTTAAATGCCCTTGTGCCCAAGCCTCACCGAATCCTCTTGGCGCACTGATTTCAAAGACATACATAAACATATTGCGTGCGATGTAGTCATCTCGAAGCTCGTAGTACGCATCTGTAGAAATTTTCTGATCTCCCATCAGCGATGCAATGAGAAATTCATATTCATTAAAGGGATAAACCGATACCAGATCATCTAGTCGCTGCATCAGATGGTCGTGTTTTTCTTTTTCAAGCTCACCAACAAGATACATAAGTTTTTCTTTTAGTTGTTCCATATCAAACCGTTACTTCATTTTGAATGTGAGCAATCTCTTCGTTCGACAGGTTAAAAGTTGAAAAAATTAACGTATTCAAATCATTACACATATCGCTACCCGCTAAAATGGCTTCAACCATCGCTTCAATTTGGTCATGTACGCGCTGGGTAATGACAGGAAAAGGCAGTTTTTCCAAGTCGCCACGCAGCACTTTGTGCGTCGCAAATTTCTTTTGGAATACATACTGAAAGATGCTTGAGTTTAAATAGGCAAGCACGACTTTTATGCGCATATTGGGAAGCTGTGGCATCAAAATGTTCGCACTATTCAGCGTCAATCGCTGTTTATCATCGTAAGCAAAGACTAAGGTTTTGGAAATAAACCGATAAACCAATTTTTCGGGCAGCCTAAAAAAACGTGCTGGCGCAACTTGCTGAAAATGGCTAGGCGTAAAACGAATAAATGACCGTGGCTCACCCAAACGAAAAGCATGAATATCCGTCCCGCGAAACACCGCTTCCGCCCCCGCTTCTTCTGCATCCAAAATAAATTTTTTGTTGTCCCCCGTCACAATACCAAGTGCCCACTCGGCATGGTTGGCAAGGGTCAAATGTGCGGTAGCGTAAATTTTATTTAATAAAACGGCTTCGTGCTCACTCACATCAATGTCAAATGCAAAGTGGTCATTTACCAGAAATCGACTCTGTTCAATATACGACAGATGTTGACCGTCCTCTATGGCGACTCGCCAAGTCGAATCAGGCTCGCCCTTGATAAAATCCAAGCGAATAACAGGCGTAAAAACTCCCGTAAATGCTCGCCCAAGTTTGACGATCTTTTTGATGCTACCTTGCGCCAGCATCAGTTTGCGAATATCTGCATGTGTCCGAATTTTCAATATCGCTTCGGGTAACACAAACGAAAATTCACCGCCCGCCCGCAGCAAACTCAAAGACTTTGCCAAAAACATTGAGAATGTTTCGCCCGACTGTATTTGATTGGCAAATTGCAAGGAGGAATTTCTATTCTTGTACGCGCCCCAAGGTGGATTGGTGGCAACAATATCCACGCTGCCAATCAAATTATTCGTCTCGCAAAATACGTCTCCTGTGGCGAGGTCATTCAGTGCATCTAAACAGTAAATGTGCGGCGAAAATTCATCTTGCTTCAATGCGATTAGTAAGTTGATTCGGGCAAGCCTCACGGCGAGGGGATCAATATCAAATCCATAAATATTTTCAGGCTTTAATTTCAGAAGGTGGGCGGCAAAAATAAGATATTTACCTGTGCCGCAACAAGGATCGAGAAAAACAGCCTGGCGAGATTCCGCAAAGGGATGCAATGAATTCGCAACGATTTCTGAAGGGGTGTAATACGCACCGCCCTCTGATTTTTGTCCTTCAATCGCAAGACTTTGATACAGCAAGCCTAAATAATCCTCTGCAACGACCGACGTGAATAAGTCATCAAGGGTTGCGTATTGCGCCGCGTTGCCAATATCGCCCAATGTCGCACGCCAGTTTTCAATTTCGATTCTCAACGCATTGCGTCGCCAAGAGGTGATTGAATCTAAATCAAATAGGTCGGGCGATGCTGCTCTCGTCAGCTCTTGTTCGAGTGCTAAGAGATGCAAAGCTGCAACAAAAAGAACGCGCTCAGTGTCCAATTTATGATGCCGAACAAGCGCAATAATCGCTTGGATATTATCAAGCAGGGCATCATTTAAGGCGTACTCACTGGGCAAGATGCTTGCTTCAGAACGCGCTTTATTGGCGCGTGTTTTGAGTTTGTGTAGTGTGCCTGCGCTAAGTTGGTTTTTAAGACCAAACACGGCCATTTCTGAAAAAGACAAAGGGGTTGTGTTGACGGGTGTGATATGACCCGCCTTTGTCCAATTCCGCAGGGTGGCAGAGGAAACCCCTACCATTTTTGCGGCGCGATCTACCGATACTGGCTTCATATCCCGATCAATTCCGAATGAAGGAAATGATAGCGTGTGACATTATCGCCCGCCTGCCAGTGTACTCATCACCGCCATGCGGACGGCGATGCCGAAGGTCACTTGCGACAAAATCACCGAGTTCGGGCCATCTGCCACGGCGGAGTCGATTTCTACGCCGCGATTCATCGGTCCTGGGTGCATGACGATGGCATCGGGTTTGGCGTAGCTCAGCTTCTCTTCGGTCAGTCCGTAGTGTTTGAAGTATTCCTGCGCGGATGGCAGCAGCGCGCCTTGCATTCGTTCGTTTTGCAAGCGCAGCATCAAAATCACATCGACATCACGCAAGCCTTTCGCCATGTCGTGATAGACGTGTACACCGAGATTTTCCACCATGGTGGGTAATAAAGTTTTGGGCGCAATCACCCGCACTTCGGGTACGCCCAAGGTGGTGAGGGCGTGGATTTGGGAACGGGCGACGCGGGAATGCAGCACGTCGCCGACAATCGCCACGCGCAAATTATGAAATTCTTTTTTGTAATGCCGAATGGTGAACATATCCAGCAGGGCTTGCGTGGGATGGGCATGACGACCATCGCCCGCGTTGATGACGTGAATTTCAGGGGCGACGTGGCGGGCAATTAGATGTGCCGCGCCGCTTTGGGCATGGCGCACGATAAACATATCGGCGTGCATCGCACACAGATTATCGACCGTATCCAACAAGGTTTCGCCTTTGCTGGTGGACGAGGAGCCGATGTTCAAATTCACCACATCGGCGGACAGGCGTTTGGCGGCGATTTCAAAGGTGGTGCGGGTGCGGGTGCTATTTTCAAAGAAAATATTGAACACCGATTTGCCGTGCAGCAACGGCACTTTGCGAATTTCGGGATGTTCGCTGCCGTCTAAAAAGGTCGCGGCTTTGTTCAAAATGTCGCGCATGATGCGGGCGGGCAACCCTTCGGTGCTGAGTAAATGTTGCAGCTCACCGTCTTGATTCAATTGAGGATTTCTCATAGTCTTTTTCCCGCTGAGGGTTCGTCAAAATAGGCTTGGAGGATTTGTTGCGCAGCGTATTGATCTAACAAAGTTTTTTGTTTTCTGCCATACACGCCTGCGAGGGTGAGTTGTTCACTGGCGGCGGTGGAGGTGAATCGCTCATCGACCAAAATAATCGGCAAACGATAGCGTCCTTTGAGTCGGTTAGCAAAACGGCGACACAACGCCGTCAATTCGTGTGCTTCGCCATCGTCGTGACAGGGAATACCCACTACCAAAGCAGCGGGTTGCCATTCGCCAATCAAGGTCGATATTTTGGCGAAGCGGGTGTCGGTTTTTTCGTCGTGCAGGGTGGTGAGGGGGTGAGCGTGTTGCAACAGTGAGTTGCCTTGGGCGATGCCGATGCGTTTGGTGCCAAAATCAAACGCCAGTAACGTGCCTTGTGGAAGCGGCAAGGAGGCTGCGTCAAGCATGACCCACTTCCTCGACCAGCGACAAATAATCCACGCCCAACGCCGCCATGGCAGCCGCAAATCGCTCTTCTGGCGGTAAATCGAACAAAATATGAGGATCCGCAGGGACGGTCAGCCACGTATTTTGGGTGATTTCATGTTCGAGTTGACCTTGATCCCAGCCCGCATACCCCAATGAAATCAATATATTGTTCGGACCTTTCTCCGTACCAATGGCATCCAAAATATCTTTGGATGTGGTCAGCGACAAGGTCTCGTTAATATGCAAAGTCGATTGCCAATCCCCTTGTGCGTCATGCAACACAAAACCACGCTCGGTTTGCACGGGACCGCCAAAATAAACGGGCATTTTTTCCCGCTCGATAGCGTGTAACGGAATGCTAAGCTGGTCGAACATTTCGCCTAACGTCAGGCTGATCGGGCGATTGACGATGATGCCTAGCGCACCGTTTTCGTTGTGTTCGCAAATATAGGTTAGCGCACCCGCAAAAAAGCCCTCCTTAATGGTGGGCATGGCGATGAGAAAATGATGGGTAAGGTTGAATTCTGACATGTCGGCATTGTAGCCGTGCGCGCCGCGTCACACAAACGTTACATCAACGATGCCGCAATTTTCATTTTGGTTATAGGGGTTTTTTATGGGTTCGACAACTTGGGCATCGCTTGCAGGCGTGTTTTAACATGGAAATGCCGCCCACCGTCGTTTTAAGATGGGGCGAATGATAAGGTGGTTGTTAAGGTGTTACGTACAAGTAATTGGGTATTGAGTTGTTAGTCTCTAGTCGTTAGCTTTTGGTTTTCGGAGTGAGAATTTTTATTATCTATTTGAATATATTGCAAAAAATATAGTTTCAGACAGATTTCCACCCTTAAACTAGCGACTAGCGACTAGCAGCTTAAAATACCCGAAAATTTATATACTGGTACTTAGGGTGATTAATTTATTTCACGGAAAAGGACGCGGGTAAGGAAACTGCAATCACCCCATAACGCCCTGGATTTTCAGTTTTGGAGGGCGGATAGTCTTCGTTGCGGTTGGTGAGCGTAATGTCGTTGAGGGCATCCAGTATAAACAACTTCAAGTAAAGCTCTGCATCGTTTCTGGTCAGCCTATCATATTGCGCAGCAACGAGTTTTTCTGCTAATTTTTGACTGATAAACTCGCGGTTGCTTTCGATATGTCGTATAAATTTATCCGCATCAAACGAACCCACCACGACACTTAAAGTCGTTATCGTTAAAGTTCGTTCAACGGGTATGGCAGATTGCTCAGCGGTGTCAGAAGCGGGCGCGCGAAGTTTGATGCTTAGATTTGAAATAAATTGAGGCAGCGTTCTGCTCACGCTGTCCTGATCTTTGGCGCGTGTCGCTTGCGGTGCGAGTTCTGGATGCGCTTGCAATAAGGTATTTAAACGCTGCGTTTGTGCTTGAATTTGCTGCTGACTAAGCGACTGGCTGTTTAAGGATGCGTGTAGGGTTTTCAGCTCGTCCGCAGGCGACGGAGTCTTCGAGGAAGATAAAAAATATCCCCCCGCCAGCAGAAGCAGGACGATGATGCTCCATGGGTATCCGCGAGATTCGCTGTCTTGTGAGAGGGGTCGGGCTTGATTTTTTGCGCGAAGCGGGGGGGCTAGGACGGCTTGCTGTTTTAACTCAATGTCATATGCAGCGCGCAAATGTGCATCTGACAGCACCTCATACGCCTGAACAATCTGTGAGGCATGTTGAGCGGCTTTGGCATCATCAGGATGTCTATCTGGGTGATAACGCTGCATCAGGCTTTTGTACGCCGCCCGTATCACCGCAGGGCTGGCGTTAGCACTCACTTCTAATGTTTCGTAATGATTGACGGGCATTGTTTAATCCAACCTGCTAAAGGTCGTGACCTTGCCATCGCCCTCACGCAGTTGAAATTCACGCGATGTTGCGGATACAATAAAGTTAGGATCGTGACCAACAAAACCATCCACCTTATAACTCCAGATTAGGTTGTTGTTTTTGAACTCCCAAACGCCATATTGCAGTACCGCGCCCGCCTCTGACTTTATTTCCCACTCACCGTTTTCATATAGATAAATGGGCGTAGCCAGTTTGGACGATTTCCATTTGCCAATAAAATGTTTTTCCGTGACAGGTTCACGATTTGAACAGCCAGTCAGCGATAAAGAGGCGAGCAACAACATGGCAACGCCCCATTTGAGATACTTGAACAGATGAGCCATTTTGAGGGTTCCGAGGAGGTTTTTGGGTGATCGCAAATTAGTACAATCCTAGCTTGCGCCGCTCTTCTGCGACGCGTCGTTTTTCTGCTTCGAGGCGATTCCGTTCGGCTTGCTCTCGTTGACGCTTTTCTTCTGCCAGCTGCCGCTCTTTGCGCATCGCTTCATAACGTGCTTTTTCTTCTTCACGTTGCAGGTTTTCGGATACTTTCGCCGCCATTGCCCGCGACTCTTCAATAAATTTTTTATCGGCTTCGGCTTCTTTTTTCTTTTCTAATTTAGCCGCCCTCTCTGCATTTTCTGTGCGCAGTCTTTCAACGTCTAGCAAATCCGCCTCCGTCTTGCTAGCAGGTCTGACCCCGTGCTTTTGGTAATACTCTTGCAAGTACAGCTTTTCTTCCGTGGCAGACATTTTCTCCTCGGCAGCGATCATTTCTACAGCACCTAGCAGCGGGTGACGCGGTGCCATGGACGAAATGCCCCATTTAATGACCACGAGCAACACAATAAAACCCGCAATAAATCTGAAAATGTACTTTAACGATTTGATTGAGCTTTTGACTGTCGTTGCCGCCACATCGAAAGAGGTGGTCTGATTCGCCAACATGGCAGCGGAGAGTTGATTATTTCTTTCCATTGCGGCAGCAATGCTAAGCGAGTTTTCACTGACCTTGAGCGGCAGTTTATTGACAGGTTCAGGCTTAATCGGTGGCGCGATTTGAGCATCATACTCATCACGCGATAGCGGGTTGGACAGGGTAAAAAGCGCGACATCCAACACTTGTAGTTGAAAATCAACATCTTCGCGATTCAAACCTAGCTCGCTCATCATCAATTTACGGGACTGGAGCTTATGCGCGGCTTTTATTTCATCCAGCGAAGCATTGGGCGCAACCCTCAGTATTTCATACAGCGTTTTCTTTTTAGTTGCCATGTGCGCCCCTTTGGTGAATGCCGCAATCAGCGGCATGGAAGAGATTCTAAAGGATAGTCAGCGAATCGTCAGCTGTTTTGGCTATATTCTGGCGATGCTCATGGCTCGCATGTCGGTTTGACCAGAGCGGTCTCCTCCTCCACAATCAAAAAGCGGGTAAGCTTGGCTTGAGATGAGCAGCAAGACTTGAAATTCCACTACCTTGCCCCATATATTTCGAGCTGCGAAAACAGCGCAATTTTCCCTGATTTAAAGGATTTATGATGAAACGTATTTTTTTATTTATCGCCACGAATATGGCGATTATGTTGGTAATTAGCATTACCTTGAACCTTTTGGGAGTGAATCATTACCTCGACCGCAATGGCGGGATTCAAATGGGCAGTCTGTTGGTAATGTCCGCTGTCGTGGGTTTTACGGGGTCATTTATTTCGCTGTTGATGTCCAAATGGATGGCAAAACGCTCGGTCAACGCGCAAGTGATTGAAAACCCGACGGATCCGACCGAGCGTTGGTTGGTCAATACCGTGCAAAGCCAAGCTGCCGCAGCGGGCATAGGGATGCCTGAAGTGGCGATTTATGACTCGCCCGATGTCAATGCCTTTGCCACAGGTTGGAATCGCAATAATGCGTTAGTCGCGGTCAGCACGGGTTTGTTGTACAACATGCAGCGCGATGAAGTCGAAGCCGTGTTGGCGCATGAAATCAGCCACGTTGCCAATGGCGATATGGTGACCTTGACCTTGATTCAAGGCGTGGTGAATACCTTTGTGTTTTTCTTTTCCAAAATCATCGGCAATATCGTCGATAGCTTTTTGCGCAATAAAGATGAGGAATATCACGGTCCTGGCATCGGTTCATTCATCGCCGAAATCGTGGCGCAATTGGTCTTGGGCTTCTTGGCAAGCATCATTGTGATGTGGTTTTCACGCCAACGCGAATTCCGTGCCGATGCGGGTGCGGCAAATTTGGCAGGACGCGGCAAGATGATTGCGGCATTGGAACGCTTGAAAATGAACCATGAACCCGCCTCGTTGCCAGCGGATATGGCAGCCTCAGGCATTTCGGGTGGTGGAGCGATGTCCAAGCTGTTTATGACCCATCCTCCCTTGGAAGAGCGGATCGCTGCGCTGCGCAACGCCCAGTAAGACCGACGCGCTGCATGAAGTTTTGGCGCAACCGCAGTAAACCATTTAAAGAGCCGACGCAAGTCGGCTTTTTGATGTCTGAGTATCTAGGTATAAATTAACCTATAAAAAGCAGTCTCACGCGGAGACGCGGAGATCGCGGAGAAAAATCAATACATTACATTTGCCAACCGCCAACTAACGACTGCCAACTAGATACCCCTTAAATACGCGTGCGCAAAATACCCAGCAAATGAGGCTTACTCACCCCGCACAGGCAGTTTGTTGAGTTTACGTTGCAAGGTACGGCGGTGCATATTGAGGGCGCGGGCGGTGGCGGAAATGTTGCCATCGTGCGTGCGCAGCACCTGTTGGATATGTTCCCATTCCAGATTGCCAATGTGAGTGGGCAGGGCTTTCAACGGAGCTTGGCTATCCGCCGCGTGCGCAAAGGCGGCGACAATTTCGTTGGTGTTGGCGGGTTTGGCGAGGTATTGCGTCGCACCCAGTTTAATCGCTTCGACGGCGGTGGCAATGCTGGCGTAGCCTGTCAGTACCACGATGCGGGTGTTGGGGTCGAGGGCGTGTAAGGTTTCCACCAACACCAGCCCTGGCGCACCGCCCATTTTCAAATCCACCACCGCATATTCGGGGGGATTGGCGGTGGCTAGGGGAATGGCTTGCTCTACGCTGTGCGCGACCGTCACGCAAAACCCGCGCTTGGTCAAGGCGGTTTTCAGCACTTTACAAAAGGTTAAGTCGTCATCGACCAACAACAGGCTGGCGGATTCTTCACAGTTGACGGGTGTGTTGCTCATGGCTAAGCGACTCTGGGCAAGGTAAGCTCTGTGGTTGCTCCGCCTCCTGTGCGGTTAAACAAGCGCACCGTACCACCCAATCGCTCTATCGTGGCATTGGCAAGCATGAGTCCCAACCCGCGCCCTTCGGTTTTGGTGGTAAAAAAAGCCGAGCCTGCTTTGAGTACTGCGTCTTCACTCAGTCCCGTCCCAAAGTCGAGTATCTCCAAAGTAAACAATCCCTTATCCCAACGCGCCCGAATCTGTATCGGCAAAGGACTGGCATCGGCGGCATTGTTGAGCAGATTCATGAGTGCGGCGCGTAAGGTCATATCCACATTGAGCGTGTAAGCGGTGGATTCGGCATCGGCCATTTGATAGTCATATTGTGCGGTTGGGCGCAGCAACTGCCATTCATCCAACACATCGCGCATCAGTTGATCGGCGGTTTGCAAGCTTGCCGTACCATTGCCTTGCGCATTGGCGAGAATTTTGTCGAGGATGCGTTTACAACCGCGTACTTGTTCATTCAAGACGGCAAGGTTGCCCTCCCAGTCGCTGCGGTCTTCTTGCAACTCGCCGATCACCACCGCCATGGTCGATAACGGCGTGCCCATTTCATGTGCGGCACTGGCGGCCTGTGTGCCGAGTGCGACGATACGTTCGTTGCGCAAAATTTCTTCGCGCACCCGCGCCAGCAACTCGTCCCGTTGCCGCACGGCTTGCGCCATTTGCACCACAAAATACGCCACCACCACCGCGCTAATCACAAAGCCTAACCACATACCCATAACGTGGGTGTTAAAGGCTGAGTCTTCGTTAAAGTCATGATGAATATGGGGTAGCGGAATGAAATACACCATCAGCGCGCTGTAGCTCGTCACGGTCAACACCGCCATTGCCCACGTATAGCGTTGCGGCAAAGTCGCCGCAGCAATCACTAATGGCAATAAAAACAAGGAGATAAAAGGATTGGTCGAACCGCCGCCATAGTACAGCAAGGCGGTCAAAGCGATCACATCCACGCAAAGCTGCGCGAACAGTTCGATATTCGAGACAGGTTTGCGGCTGCGCAACCGTGCGGTGGTCAGCACATTCACCACGGTCAACACGACGATGGTCATCAGCATGGGCTGCCAATCCAGCTCGATTTGCAACATGCGCCACACCGCTGCCAGCGTCAGCAATTGCGCCACAATCGCCATACTGCGCAAAATCACCAAACGGCGCAGTTGGGCGTGACCAGGAAGAGAAGAAAGCATATTCATCTCACCATTGTAAACGCTGGGCTAAATGACAAGGTGCGACAAATTGTCGCACCCGCAATTCTCATTTTGACCGTGGGTAAGAATTTATTGGTAGATTGGGTTGAGCGCAAACTGCGCCCAACACATTCACGCGGTAAACGTTGGGCTTCGTACCTCAACCCAAGCTACGAGCGGTCTTGCGCATATCCACCTAATGAACGTAGGGTGCGCCGTGCGCACCATAAATTCACATCACATTGAAATTAAATGATTTTCATGGGATACGTGGCATAAATGGTGGGCATGGCGCACCCTACTTAGCTTGACAGGGCGAAAAATAAGGATAATGTTGGGAAAACTCACCCAATTTCACCGCGTGTGCAACAAGTTGCAAACCCTACCGAATATGTTAAAAACACTACGATCACTATTCTCGCTAGCTCCGAAACGCAAAAACTCCCGCGTGCCTGACGAGGTTCCACGCGAGATGCCTAAGGTAGTTCTATCCAACGGAATGGAACCATTCCCACTAGCTACGATACTTGAAATTTCCCATGGACTGCCACTCCCAAATTGGCAGAAGTTCTCCGTCTGGCTCGAAGAAATTCCGAGTGAAGAGTCTCGCGCTAGTGCATGGGCTGAGTGTGAGCTTGCTTGGCTACAACACTTGCGCGAAGCTCTCGGCCCTACATACCATCTCATGCGACTGGAACAGACGCTAATTTTGTCGTCCTTGGATGCTGGCTCCCTCAAGGCTACATTCGAGTTCATGGCCCGCACAAGTCAACGCATCCTGCGGCTACTTTCTGGAATTGCCCAAGTGCCAGAATGGGGGCACGACATATTGATCATCTTTGACGAGGACGAAACCTACTACAGCTACGTCTCTCGCTACTATCCCGATGCGGGCGAGTTTGCAATGAGCAGCGGAATGCACATAGGGCACGGATGCAGTCATTTTGTGACTACGAAGTCAGACCTTCGAACAATTGAATCCGTAATTGCCCATGAAATGACCCACGGATGCCTAAGTCACCTTCCAATTCCTACTTGGCTAAACGAAGGAATCGCCGTCAACACCGAGTACCGTGTTTGTCCACCTCCCACTCCGCTCTATTCACCGCTTGAGATGCGTGAGAAGCACCTCCGTTTTTGGGGTGCCTCCGAGATACAGGAGTTCTGGTCAGGAAAGTCGTTCCTTCGCAGCGATGATGGAAACATGCTCTCTTATGACTTAGCGCGAATCCTGGTAGCTCACTTTTCTGCGGACTGGGAACGATTTCAGGCATTTGTTTTGTTGTCCAATAGTGCCGACTCTGGTCTTGAAGCCGCAATTGAAATTCTAGGTCTTCAGCTTGGTGCTGCCGTTGCATCGGTTATGCAGCAAGAAGTCGATGGGAGCTGGGAACCAAACCCATCCCTTTGGAACGTACCACCTGAGGAAACAAGCAAGCAATGGGCAGGTCTTTCATTATCGCATTGGCATATAAAATAGCCACACGATGATCAGACCTTTACGATTTGAACTGGTAGGCGCGCTATCAGGTCACTTCGCGGTGGGGATAGGATTGGGAAATTTCACCCAAAAGCGCACAGAGAACCCCAAATGTTTTTAGGATTCTCGCGTAAAATGGGCGGCGTAAGCACTTCATCTGGTCAGTTCAATAAGGGTTTCTCTAAAAATCCAAATTTACGCGCATCCCTTTTGCGGGTTGCTGCTTTTAAAGCTTTTGGTCGCAATACCGCGTTGTTCACGCAAAATAAAGGGTGTGACGGTGTCGTATTTTTCTCCTTCCCTTCGTGTTTCGACTTTCCGTAACATTGTCATGTAATTGTCATCAATCATTCATATCCTGAACGTCTCTCAACGATGAATTCAAAAATCAACATGAATGCAAAAATTTTAATTGTAGAAGATGAACCCGCGATTGCAGAGTTGCTGGCGTTTAATGTGGTGCAAGCGGGGTTTTACGCTTTGCGGGCAGAAAATGCCGAGGTGGCTTGGCAACAGATTCGTCAGCACGCACCCGATTTGATTTTGCTAGATTGGATGCTGCCTGAAACCAGCGGTGTGGTGCTGGCAAAACAACTGCGTGCCGATGCGCGCACGTGCGATGTGCCGATTATCATGCTCACGGCACGCGGCGATGAGCGCGATAAGGTGCTAGGATTAGAGTCTGGCGCAGATGATTACATTACCAAACCTTTTTCACCACGTGAACTGATGGCGCGTATTCGGGCGGTATTGCGCCGACATATTCCTGTGATGCCTGATGAAGTGGTTGCCATCGGTGGATTAGAACTTTCTCCGATTTCTCACCGCGTCACCGCGCATGGGATGAGTATTGAGCTAGGGCCCACGGAATTTCGCTTGTTGCAGTTTTTTATGACGCATACTGAGCGCGTCTATAGCCGCACTCAATTACTCGATCAAGTGTGGGGAACGCAAGTTTTTGTCGAGGAACGCACCGTGGACGTGCATATTCGTCGTCTGCGTGCGGCTTTAGAGCCGAGCAAATTAGACTATCTCATTCAAACCGTGCGCGGAAGCGGATACCGTTTTTCGTGTATTACCCAATAGGGAGTATTTCTTGCAAGATTTCTGGCTACGCGCAAGCATACCGATTATTGCCAGCGCAACCTTGGCGGGCTTGATATGGGGACTATTTTCCGCGACCATCGCACTCATTGCGCTGGTGACCATGTTGCTGCTCTTGCTATTGCGCCAGCTTTGGCTGCTTTTTAAGCTGGAACGTTGGCTCAATGATGCCCAGTTGGAAACCATTCCTGAAGCCATGGGAATATGGGAAGAGGCATTCGCCAAGCTCTATAAAATGGTCAAAAAGCATAAGCGAACCAAGCAAGAGCTGGCGACCGAACTCAAACATATCGAACAAGCCACCGCTGCGTTGCCAGAAGGCGTGGCCATTCTCAATGCCGCCAATCGTATTGAATGGTGCAACCCCTTGGCGGAGCTGCATTTTGGGCTAAATGCGCAACGCGACATCCTGCAAGATATTACCTATCTGGTCAGACAACCCGAATTTATCAGCTATTTGCAAATCGCTGAGGCAGATGCCCCGCTGGTGATGCACCCATCTCGTCACGAAGACATGATACTGTCGATTAAACTGATTTCTTATGGTGACAATAAACGCTTGCTGATTAGCCGCGATATTACGCAATTAGAGCGGATCGAACATATGCGGCGCGATTTTGTGGCGAATGTGTCACATGAGCTACGCACCCCGCTCACGGTGGTCAATGGTTTTGTGGAAAATTTGCAAGACATGACCGATTTAAGCCACGATCAAGTGCGTCACGCTTTGGGATTGGTCGCCGAGCAAACGCAGCGTATGAGCACCTTGGTATCTGATTTACTGACCTTATCGCGTCTCGAAAATGAGCAAAGTCCGCCCAGTCAAGAAACCATCACGATGTCTGACTTATTAGATGAAGTGTATCAAGATGGCGAACTGCTAAGTCACGGACGACATAAGCTGCATCTTGATAACGTTGGGATTGCCAAGCTGCAAGGCAATCGCGAGGAGTTACGCAGTGCCTTTAGCAATCTGGTTAGCAATGCCGTGCGCTACACCCCTGCGGGCGGCAACATTGATTTACGTTGGTGGACGCGGGCGGGGCAAGCGGTTTTCTCGGTACAAGACAATGGGATAGGTATCGCCGCCTCCCATATTCCACGGCTGACCGAGCGGTTTTATCGCGTTGAACTCAGCCGCTCGCGTGAAACAGGCGGGACAGGATTAGGCTTAGCAATCGTCTCGCGCATTGCGATTCGTCATCAAGCTAAACTAGAAATTCTCAGCACAGAAGGCAAAGGCAGCCAGTTTCTATTGGTCTTCCCGCCTAACCGAGGTACGAACTAAGAACCTAGGAACATAGGTATCTACACAAGTTAGAACGATAGGTAGGGTGGATAAATGCAGCGCATCCACCATTAGCAATAGATTCAGGCAGCAATTCTCATTTTGACTAAACAGTGGGGTTTTGTGGGTACGACAGATTCGCACATCGCCCGAAAGGGCGAAAAACGCGACAAAACTTGCCTTATTCACGAGAAACCGTGCGAATGAATTCGCACCTACGGTCAAAATGAGAATTGCTGATGTTTAGGGGCGCATGACCGCTTGCGCTGTTATAGGTTCATAGTGGCGGATACGGGATAGCACTTCTACCATAGAATCTCGCGCTTGTTCGGTGTCGTAATGGGCTTGTAGGTTTACCCAGCTTTGGGCATCCGTGCCAAAGAACGCCGCTAGGCGTAATGCGGTATCGGGCGTAATCGCACGCTGTCCTGTGCAGACTTGTCCGATTCGCCGTTGCGACACGCCTATTGCTTTGGCTAAACGATATTGGGTAATGCCCATGGGTTTTAAAAAATCTTCCAGCAAAATCACGCCTGGATGCGTTAAGGGAATCTCGCGTTGCATGTTTTTCTCCTAGTGATAGTCCACAATCTCAACCGCGATCGCATGACCTGATTGCCAGACAAAGCAAACTCTACCATTTGGGCATCCGTGACAACATCGCCAAAAGTACGTTAGCCGATGCCAACGAGCAGCGCGACTAGCGCATCTTTGCCGATTTCGCCATGAGCTTAATTCAGACCGCTCGAACACTATATGCCCGCGTCGGCCAACTGCCAGCCTGTTTATTTATCTTGGTATAGAACTTGCTGAAATGAGGCTCCTTCATTCATTTACCACAAGGTGCATTATGCTATTCAATGATTACGAACAAAAAGGGCTGTTGTTCAACATGAACTTCAAAGAGTCCGAGGGCAGCAATGCTGCGTATCGCGGTGATTTGGTATTGGAGCTGGGTGAAGTGGGCGATGCGCACGGACACCGTATGCCCCCGACTGCCACCATCAAAAACACCATCGTGCTAGCCGAGAATGGCAAGATCAAACTCTACGTGGGTAGCTTGGACGACTTGGCGTTGTTGCCCAAGGTGCTAGATTACTATCAGGCTGATTTTGCAGCAGATATTCGCATAATTCTATTTGTGGTGAATATCAACAAGCCTTTAATTATCGACACCAATGGTCTCAGTATCCCCGTTATTGGGATGCAGGAAGGTCTGATTTGGAACGAGTTAATCGACCTTGCCGCCTTAGACAAGAGTGATTTTAAGGGGCAATCTGCCACGCAAAAAATCGTGACGGTTTATAAGGCATTGGGGGATTACAAGTCCAAAGGCGATAAAGTGTCCTTAGCTGAAGCATTGACTCGCACCGTCGCATTGACCCGTGCAGGACGCGGCCCTATCTAATTGTTATATTGCGACCGATTGTCGTAAACATGACAATCGGTCTTCTCAGAAAGGAATAATCATGCCACGCATTGGTCTTTTCTTTGCCAGCAGTACAGGCAACACCCGCCGCATCGCCAAAGCCATTAAAAAACGTTTTGATGATGACACCATGGCGGATGCACTCAATGTCAACAAAGCCACGCCCGCGCTGCTTGCCAGTTATTCCCATTTGATTCTAGGCACGTCCACCTTAGGGGGCGGGCAATTGCCAGGGTTATCCACGGATTGCATGGGCGGCGGTTGGGAAGAGTTTTTGCCGCAACTCAAGGAGGTTGATTTCAGTGGTAAAACGATCGCGATCTTCGGCTTGGGTAATCAAGACAAATACCCCGATGAATTTGTCGATGCGATGGGTGAAATTTATCACTTCGTGGTGGCGCGGGGCGCGAAAGTGGTCGGTCAGTGGTCAACAGAGGGCTATGATTTTATTGCGTCAAAAGCCTTGGTTGATGATGATTTTGTAGGATTGGTGCTGGATCAAGAGAATCAAAAAATCCTCACAGATGCGCGCGTACAGACTTGGTTAACACAAATCGCGCCTGCGTTCGGCTTGCCCTAGTTGCCTGTGGGAGTTGAATCATCGTCGTGAAATGCGTGCTTAACCTACCTCAGCAGCGAGAGATGCCGCCAGTAAATCCACTTCCGCCCACGTAAAATCAAGTTCGCCTTCTGGTTGGGCGATGCGTATACCGTCTTTTCCCACTGCCCCGATAAATGCCATATCGCTGGCGATGGGACTCATAAAAATCTCATGTTCTGGGCTTAGGTTCTAACGCAAAATTAACTGGCTTCGCGCTTGTGCGGAGTCTGGGTTGAATGTTGGGTTGGGCAGGTTTTCATGGCACCACTCTTGAACAAAGCCAATTTTCCCCAACTTTCTCTCGGGTAAATACTACGTGTTCGGCAAAATTTCCACTGCCTACGGAATAGAAAGCAATTCTACTGACGTGTGCAAAGCGATAACCAATGAAGCTAGGGGGCATTTCGTTTTCAGCACCCAGAGAAAGTTCTTTAAGCAACTGCTCAAGCAAAACGTCCGAGTCAGCAGATTGCCCAGAGCAGCGACCAAAAACAAGATAACTACGCCTGAACTTTGACTCAAGAGCCAGCCAGTCTGGTATGAGCTGTTCGTGAGGAATCATCTCAAGCACGCCTTCCAGAGACACTGAACGAAGGCTGCTCTGGAATGCAAATGTGATTGACGCGCGTCGATTAAGTGCGATATCGGCGACCTTCCGACTGGTGGGCGATGTATGAAAGCGGGGAATGCCTGCTTCATCGAAATGCACGCCCAACATACGTGTCTTGGGGGCACCATCATGTCCAACAGTGCCAAGTACAGCTCCATGACTAAAAGGAGTGCCTGCGAGTCGCTCTTCGCTAATCCACTGAGTTAATTGAATGAAAGGATTCATGGTTTCAAGGGGCTTGATACCCAACGTCAAAATTCACCAGCACTGCGCGGCTTTATCGCGCAGCGTCCAGCGACCAAAGGGAGCGAGGTTGAGTGCCATTTAGGGTGCCGTGATGCTTGCAAGGTGCGAGGTAGCCATAGATGGCAAAAACTCAATGATTTCATACTCAGCAATACGTTCTCGATTAAAAGGGTCGTTCAGAACGATGCTTTCAATCTCCGCTCTTGTTTCCGCCTTGGAAAGAATGACTCCACCAGTTCGTGGCTCCTTGCGCCCAGACAACAGGAAGTGACCAGAAGCATAGTAACGCGCTAGAAATTCTCTGTGTTCTCCGACAAACCGATCAACCTCAGATAGGGGCTTGATGTAACTTAGTAATATGACAAACACTTGGTTATGCCTCATGTATTGGTTGCTGCAAGGGCAAATTTAGCGGGAAGATTTTGGGGGATACGACAAACACACCCTAGTCGCACCGCCACAGTCAGCGAGATATTTCCATATTCACCACCGCATCGCTGGGCTTGTCCAACAAACAGTTCAGATCGTGGCTCGCTCCACAATCACGACCTAACCTTGCTCGTGAGGCATTATTATTCAATCGAGCCTGCCACGCATCATGACTTTAACGCCGAGACTCTTTGTCAGTATGTCGACAACTGCTTGATATATGCATTCATTGTAATCAATTGACTGCTGAGAAGGCCAGTTTCTCCTCACATGGATATGAACCATTCCATCAAATGGAGTTGACGCAAATCCATTATTAATCATGTATTGAACAAGCGGGTTGGTAACTTCATACGTTACCGCATCTGCATAACCGCACAGCCCCGAATCTACTGGATGTTTTTGCAAGTAGGCATTTGCCGCTTTTTCTCCAGCAATAGAAGCAAGCTGGAAAGCCTGTGCGATTATTTCTGGTGCATTCACTGGGGAAGGATGAAGAATAATTGGGCTAACCAAATTAACATCTTCAAGACCTTCGATTGTTTGGGCATCAAGATCGTGCCCTTGCTCAACGGCCGCAATAACATTCTCTAAAATTATAATTCTACTATTTGAAATAACACTTCGGCTGAATGCGGTGTCATAATTGTTGTGACCTGCAAGGAAAAATCCCGTCAATAATTCCTGTATTTGTATAGCCTCTTTCTGGTTCCACACTATGATGCACAACCTCGAAAAGAAGCCTCCATCATTCGCGCCGCGAAACAGTGGCAGACCGCCAACTGGCCCATCGCAGCCATTCCCATCTCTACACCAGACGTAATCTAGGTCGGAGTTATTTACCTTCCATCGCCATTCTCTTTCATGACTCCAGTCTATCCAGTGTGAACCAGATGGACTATAGGCTACATAGCGATATTGCTCCTCTATTGGAAGAAATATTGGGTCAATAATTCGGCAGTAATTATCATTATGGACATAAGAAATATTTTCGGCAGAAAGACCGTAAACTGCATGCCTTCCGCCAGCCGCGAAAAATTCTGACTTGAGGAAAGCTATTCCATAGGCAGACACCTTTTCGGAGTTTGCCTTATTTTTCACATACATGGCGAACGAGTAGAGAGGCATTTCTGTAACGCAAACTACAGGCTGACCACCATATATCGTAGTTCTTCCTGATCTAAACGAGTGTCCAGGTATTAGCCCTCCCAAACTGACAATGGTTTTCAGTACCGAGAAGGCTCTGGCATCGTATTCAAGTTCGCCGCCAGCAAAGAAATTTGCTTCATCTTCACTTTCACCAGGGAAATCCTGTTCTGGTACGCGGTCTCGTACAAAGTGAATTAGCCAATTTGTGTGGTCGTGGCGCATATGCTTCCTAAGGTATAGCAATTTTCATTGCTTGATAACACATTGTTTTATATGTGAATATGGTTGCAGAATAAGGTAGGCATAATTTCACTCACTGCGGTTATATCAAAACGCCTGCCAATTAAAGCCGCCATCAATAGGTCTTTTTGCACTACCGCACGATGCGGACAGGATTAAACACCTTAGCCCATGCTTTGACAAGCGTTATTCAAAAGAGAGAATGCAGCTAAATATAAGCGTTCTTTTCGCACATCGCTTAATGACGAGATGCAACCATTACCCAATTGCCGCTGCGAGTGAGGCGGCGAGAGCTTCCACATCTGTCCACGTGAAATCAAGCTCGCCTTCTGGTTGGGCGATGCGTATGCCGTCTTTTCCCACTGCCCCGATAAACGCCATATCGCTGGCGATGGGACTCATAAAAATCTCATGTTCTGGGCTGATGCCGTTGCGTACTGCGACGAGGGCAAAAGATAAGCTGGAGGCTTCTGCTAGGGTGAGTCTCAGCAGAAATTTCTCACTGAATATCACCTGTATCAGCTTGCCAAATGCCCGATGTTGCACGCTGCTGACGACAAATTGCTCAGACATGGGAGGCAATCTGTTTCAGCATTTTCATACACTCACGATTGGCGGCCAGTTCCAATGCGGTGAAGTCGTCCAAGGTCATCAAAGTCGTATTCGCGCCTGCATCCAATAGCAAACGCACCAAGGGCGTTTTGCCTGCCGAGGCGCAGTAAATCAGTGCGGTTGCACCATTGATGTTCTGGCTGTCGAGCGGCGCGCCTGCTTGGATCAGGGCGGTGGCACAGGAAACACTATCGGCAAAACAAGCAAACCACAACGCGCCATTGAGATCGGCATTCAATAAACTTGGATTCGCGCCGCGCGCTAACAAGGCATTGACGACTTCGTCATTGCCGAAACGTGCCGCGTGCATCAAGGGTGTGGTGGCATTGGCAATTGTGGCGTTGATAGGGTCGGATAAGGTTTCGGATAGCTTGAATCCCGCTTGTAATAGCCAAGCATTCAGTTCGTGATCGTTCATGTTTGTTCCTGTAAGGTCTTGCATACAAATAATTGGGTATTGAGTTGTTAGTCGCTAGTCGTTAGCTTTTAGTTGCTGGAGTGAAAGTGTTTTCTCATCTAATTGAATGTATTGTAAAAAATATAGTAGCGAGCAGCTTCCTTGCATTAACTAGCGACTAACGACTAACAGCTTAAAATACCCGAAAATTTAGGTGCAGGCGCTTATGGCGGGATAGGCGGGGAGGGTGGAAATACGGGGATCATCCAACGCCATGCCCACCGCGTAGTGATAAAGCACTTGAAAGCGATCATCTTGCAGTCCCAGCACTTCGTGAACGGCATCGTCAAAAAAACAACCTATGCCCGTGCCGCGCCAGCCAGCGGCTTCTGCTTCCAAGGTGATAATGTGTCCCAACATGCCTGCTTCCCAATGGAGATGTCGATAGGCGGCGGGATTAGCATGGATGGGCGCGGCAAACTCTGCCACCAGCATAAAGGTGACCGCACATTGGGTGGCGATGTCTTGATGACACGACAGGGTGCGGGCGGTTTTGCCTGCCCGTGCGGCAATCAGTTGAAACAGCGGTAGTTCCGTATCCGCAGCTTGCCAAGAAAAGGTCTCACGAAAAGCTTCACGCAATTCGGTTTGCGCCAACGTCGTGCGCGGCATGACATACACGCCCGCAGCCAGTCCTTCGACACGATGCACCAGTAGCACGGGATGGACGCGCGGGGTTTGTGTCCATAGTTTCCACACGGGCGAGCCATCTGATAACAGGCTGGCAAGGATGCGTTGGAACACGGCGTGCGGCATAAGCGATTGCCCATCAAACGCTTGTGCGCTGCGACGTTTAAGTATGACTTGCGCCGCAGAAATAGCATCCTTGCGTGGCTTGGTCAGGGTTGAATCAACAAGTGGTCGCTGGGTTTCAGGAGCCGTGCTGCGTGTTGCTTCCGCAACCGTTTCGATCACAGGCCATTGGTACAAAGGCTTGGCATCTAATAAGCTGGGCTTGCCTGCCCAATGTTGCCAATCTACAGGGAGTGTAGTGGGGGAATCCAAGGCAAGCATGAGTTCTGCTTCTTCACCTTCTACGCCTGCAAAATCTGTTGCGCGATCTGTACCTAAGCTGTGCGCGGTGCTTGCCGAATCTAGCGACAACAAACGTGGTTGCCAACCGTGCAAGGCCGCCGCATAACTGACTGCCGCCAGTACATGTCCCATATCCAGTTGGCAATAACGGAAAGCGCGCTCGCCATATTTCCATGCTTCACGCCAATGAATGGAACTGAAGCCCAGATACACACCTGCTTGTGGCGTGCCACTTCCCCATGCGCGCCGCGCTAATGCGTGTTCGCGTGCTTGGTAGTGATACAAGCCGTCCGCTAATCCCGCCACCTCGGCGGCAATCAGCCATGTTTCGGTAGGATGCAAATTGCCTGACGAAGGATGCGCCCGTAGCGACCAGCGCGAACCTGCATATTCCTTCCATGCCGTGAGCCCAACACATAAACGCAATAGCGAACCGATATTTTGATGATTCAGTGGCAACGGCGCACGGCGTTCAGCAAGTTCACCCCACGTGATGTCACCCACCGAAATGTCACGCGGTAGTGCCGTGATTTCTGCGCCTACCCAATCGCGAAAGGCATTGGGTTGCGTCTCCCAATCTAGGGTGCCTGGCCCCGCCGCATACCGATCCCGCGCGTGTTTGCTGCGCGTGTGATAAGCACGCACGGTTGCGACACGGTCAGCAGACATCAGGCAATCGACTCGGTCAATTCGTCACTTAAACAACCGATGGGTTCTGCCAGCGTACCTTCTGCGTCCAGCTCAAAACGCACCAGATAAATTTCTTCGTCGGGCATTTCTTGCACATGACCGACATTGACCACCACGCCACGCGCACCTGTGGCGGCAAGCAATTCACCAGGGGCAATCCCAGGAATCCCGCTTTCGCCTGTTTCTTCCAGCGGTTCGTTAAACAAGTCTTGTGCGGCAAAGACCATATCGCCCATTTGAAATCTACTCATGACCTTACTCCTCAAGACTGGGAATCAATTTTGCTTCACAACGCAGCGCGTCTTCGCGCCCCCATGCGGTGACCATTTCCACAAACCAACGTTTGTCGCGTGGATGTGGGCAAAACATATCGAACTCGGCATAAACGCTGCCGTCGCTGTTAATCGTCAGTGCGCCGCAACGATCATGACGCGTATTGCGCCAAATCCCTTCATAGCTGGGTAGCTGATTATAGGGATCCTTTATCTGTGTCAAATGCAGCTTGGCAGACGCAATTTTTGGCGCGCAATCTGTTGCGGCATAACGATCCGCTTCAGCTTGTAAAGCGGATACGAGCTGTGCGATCAGTTGAGAAAATTCAACAGGAATATCACGCATCACGCAACGGATTACCAAATACTGGCGGGCGTTAACAACCGTGTAACAGGTCTGCCACCGATCAGATGTTCTTCAAAAATTTCAGTCACATCCGCTTTGGTCACATTACTGTACATCACGCCTTCTGGGTAAACCAATACATTCGTCCCCATGCTGCAAGGACCAATGCAACCCGTTGGTGTCACTGCTACTTCGGCAAAAAGTTGGCGTTGTTGCCATTGTTTGGTGAACTCATCCACCACTTCGTGGCAGCCCTTTTGAGCGCAAGAGCCGCGTGGGTGACCAGGTGGACGAGCTTGTGAACAAACAAATACGTGTCTAGCGGGTTTTGGCATGATTAAGCTCCTACTGGCATGGGTTCATGGGTGTGACATTGTTTGGGACATACTCGCGCGCACGAGCCGCAGCCTATGCAATCCAGCGCGTTGGTAATCGACATCACCATCATGTTGTCTTCGTCTTCGTCAAAATTTTCGTCATCTTCGTCGCGTTCTAATAACTCGAATACGCTGCGCGGACACACTTTAAAGCAGCGACCGCAACCGATGCAGGTGGCTTGATTCAATGCGGTGACAAAAGTGGGCGTGTATGGCGTACCGCCACGTGTAATACCTGTAATAGTGCTCATTTCGTTATCTCCAGCTGTGCTGCTGCTAACCTTGTGTTTGCTTCTGCCCAAGCCTGACACGCATCGTAAGTCGATTGCGCAATGCCAGGAATTTCTTGATACCCAGCGGGCAATTTATCCTCAACCAAATCATGCAATTGTGCTGCCCATTCGCTGGAAATGCGTTTGAGCTTCTTGACTTCTTTGTCGAGGGCTTTTAATTCTTCAGGGGTCATGGTTACTCCTTCATCCATTCGTCGTGAGTTGGAAGTCGTTAGTCGGTAGTTGCTAGTTTGTGGTCGGCACCTATATTTCTGCTTTCACTGCTTTATTAAACAGACAGAGATTGAACGCCAAGCATTGACCAACTAGCGACTAATAGCTAACGACTAACGACCATAGATCTACAATCCAGCCACTTCTGGATGTTTGCCGATGATTTCCAATGCGACGGATAGCAATTTATCGCCTTCGTCTTTCATTTTGGACAGGCTTTCATAGCCATAGCGATGCACGTCGCGCAGCACTTTGTCCATGACCACTAATTTGCCAACGGTGATGACCACGCGCCCAAAACCTTCGTGGGTGATGTTGACCATGGGGACGGCCATCAGCCCGCATTCTTTTTCGACCAAGCACGAAATCGCATTGTAGAAAGCGCGGATGCGCGCCAACATAATGTCGTCAGGGTCACCAATCACGGGGATAGCACGGCGTTGTTCTTTGGTCACAACATAGGGGGCTAAAATGCGATCCACAGGCCACCCGTCATAAGTGCCATAACTGTCAATGGCACGCATTTGCTTGACCATTTCTTTAATAAAATCAGTGGATAACAACGGGTCTTGCTCAGCAGCTTGGTTCATAATGTTTCTCCTTGGGTTAAATTGGGTTGGTAGTCGTTAGTCGTTAGTCGTTAGTTGCTAGTCGTTGGTCGTTGGTCGTTGTCAGTAAAGCTACATTTAACATTGCGCTACACCTTCATCATATTCCCTCCCCCTAACAGGGGGAGGGTTAGGGTGGGGGTTGAAACGTTCACTTGTCTCGAACCATTCAACCCCCATCCCAGTTGCCCCCTCGCTTCGCTCTCCCCCTCTGCTAGGGAGAAGGAGTTTGGCTGCTAGGAATTTTAAGTTTAATCATCATGCTTTCTTCGCCACCAACTGAGGAGCCCAGCGGCTGTATTTGGCGGCTAAAAATCCAGCTAAAAATCCTGCGATCATGCCAATCACTGCGCCGACATCGCCCCATGCCGCGCCGATACCTGCGCCGACTAAGGCTAAAACGCTGGGCAGCAAATACGCCAATAAGCCTGCTTTTAATAAATCGCCTTCGGTCATGGACAGTTGCAATTCGTCGCCCGCCTGCACACTGGCATCGCAACGGACTTCAATCGCTTTGCGATGGTTGGAAAAATACTTGCCCAGTCCCGACACCCCGCAACGGCTACGGGTTGCACACGCGCCGCAGGGCGAGGGGTTATCGGCTTCGATTTGCGCCATGCCATTTTGTATGGCAATCACCCGTGCCGAGGTCTTTATCATTCTTGCCACTCCTCATCGGCATCAAAACTTTTCGCCTGTTTTTTCAGGTGTTTTACCAACCATGCAGGCGGATCGTTGACCAAGCTCTTTTGCAGTCCGAGCAGCAACTCGTCGATAGGCGTGCCTTCATCGACCCGCATCGGTTGTATGCCCTTAGCCAGCAATTGCTGAATTGCCGAAGCCCCCGCCGCATTGCAGTACACCGCCGCGCAATCCAGCAGCAACTCCACCTTGGCGGCGAGTTTGCCTTCGTGTCCATCCATCGCGGTTTCAATAAATTCAACCACTTCAATCAGTCGAATTTCCTTTTCGCCAAATTCATAAATACCAAATGCCTCTGCCGCGCCAAAATGCTGATCCACCACGCGCCGATCACGGGTCGCAAATGCAATTTTTACCATCATTTTTTTCTCCTTCATCGGTTTAATTAAACGCAAATGACGCATTTTTTGATCCCTTGGATGCGGTGAAATGTAGGGGCTGCCCTATGTGGCTGCCCTGTCGCCAAAAGGCGACGCTAGGGCGCACACGCAGGTGCGCCCCTACGTTCATCACCCTTCCCGTTTATAAACAGAAACATAAGCCTCCGTCCCATGCCCGCCGTGTTCGGTGATTAAATTGGCTAAATCGAACAAGGCTTGGCGCGTGCCGCGATAGCCTACCCACAGCCGTTGATAGCCGCCGATTAAGTCGTATTGCGGGAAGCCTGCGCGTAGCAGCGGGATGCCCAGTCGTTTGGCGGTTTCTACCGCGTGGGAATTGCTAATCAGCAATTGCGCGCCGTTGGCGCGGGCAGTGTTTTCCAAATCTTCCAAGTCCCCAATCGCGACCTGCTCGGTGGCGACGCTGGACAAAATCGGCGCACGGGCGGGTGCGACCGCTGCCACCACTTCGCCGCCCATTTCTTGCACCAATTGGGCAAAACCAAACAGCAAATCAGGATCAGCGGCAATCGCCACGCGCATAAACCCCAACATAAAATGGCTATCCACCATCGCGTCTTGCAACTGGGCGCGCTGGCGTTCAATTTTGGCGGGGACGGGCTGACCGCTGATTTTTGCCAATGCCATGACCAGCGCATCCACCGCCGCCAAGCCCATCAAACTGTCAAAACGATAATCGGGTACGCCTGTTTGCGCGTGCAAATAATCCGCTGCATCCGTGAGCGAATGCCCCAACACCAAGGTTGCCGCCGATTCACCCATGCGGCGAATATCCGTCACAGGCGTACCACCCAAGGTAATCGGGCTGGAATCTATTTCCGTCAAATGCCCATCTAACGAATCCGCCAAATCAGGCAATACCAAGGGTTGTAAGCCAAACGCTTCAATCAATTCTTTGAGATGCTCAAGGTCGCCAGGCGTTAAAAATGATCCCGCCAACACATTCACCACATGACTCCCTCTCCCACTGGGAGAGGGTTGGGGTGAGGGTTTTCCCACAGAAGAGGGTTGGGGTGAAGGAATCAAAGTCTCCAACACCGCCTTCACCGCCAACGCGTAGCCACTTTCCAAACAGCCCGTGAAATCAGGCGTATTCACTGGCACCACAGGAATGTGCGTAAACTCAGGATATGCCGCATAAAAATCCTTCACCAGCCGCTTAATGTCCGTGCCTTGGGTTTCGGATAATCCCGTGGTCGGCAAGCCGATCAGCGCAGGCTTACTTTTTTCGCAAATCGCTTTTAAGCCTTCGATCACATTTTCATCGGCGTTCATCACCGTCGAAACTTGATCCATCGCCGTGGTTTGCAACGGAATCGGCTCGCGAAAATGCCGCACGAAATACACCTTGCCAAACGCCGTACACCCCTGCGACCCATGCAACATCGGAATCGCGTGCTGTATGCCCAAAAATGCCAACGACGCACCGATGGGTTGACTGGCTTTGAGCGGATTCACCGCCAAGGCTTTGTTACGTTTTAGAATTTCAGCCATGTTGCCCTCCTGCTGTTGGCTTATTCCCTCCCCCTAGCAGGGGGAGGGTTAGGGTGGGGGTAGAAATCGTCGCACGGATGCAAACTTTCAACCCCCATCCCAGCCTTCCCCCTGCTAGGGGGAAGGAGTCGTCGTGTGTGTTACGCATGATTTATCACCCACGGCGCAGGTTGCCGCACCGCTTCCCACACGGGACTTTGCAAGGTCAATGCCAATTGCCGCGCTAATTCCGTCATGCCGCTATACCCTTCGTAGCCGAATTCGCGCTCTTGGTTAATGTCCAAAAACGGAATGCGCGCTTTTAAGGCGGTGTACATATTCCGACCGCCCGCGATCAAAATATCGGCTTGGTATTCTTTCACTGCGCCCAGCAAGGCTTTCGGGCTGCCGTCGGTAATCATTTTGGTTTTCTCGCCCATGATTTCACGGATGCGGGCTTTGTCTTCTTCGGTGGATTTGTTTGTACCCGTGGCAACGACTTCTAAGCCCAAATCTTGTAATGCCGACACGATTGACCACGACTTCACCCCGCCTGTGTAGAGCAATACCCGCTTGCCGCGTAATTGGTCGCGCCACGGATCGAGCAAGGTGTTGATCTTGGCTTCTTCGCGGGCAATCATCGCTTCGGTGCGCGCCGTCAATGACGGGTCATTCAGCAACTGGGCAAACTCGCGGAAGGCTTGCGAGGTGTCCGTCACCCCGTAAAAACTGCCTTCAAAAAACGGAATCTGGTAATCCGTTTGCAGTTTGCGCGCGACATTCAACAATGCTTTGGCGCACACCACCATATTCGCTTGGGCGCGGTGCATGGTTTGCACTTCACGGAAACGCGCATCGCCCGACAAGCTGCACAAAATGCGTAAACCCAGTTCATCAAACAACGGCAACACGTTCCAAAACTCGCCCGCGATGTTGTATTCACCGATTAAATTCACGTCATGCACGGTAATGCCGTCGCGTTGAGATGCGGGCGGTACGGGCAACGGTTCCGCCGTGCCAATGACGTGCTTAAACATCGCATCGCCCGCAATGCGGTTGCCCAGATTTTTCGTGCCATAAAAACCCGCACAATCCACAGGCACCACCGCCACGCCGCATTGTTCCGCAGCCGCTTTGCACACCGCGCTGATGTCATCACCTGTCAAGGCGGGCACGCAAGTGTTATAGACAAACACCGCTGCGGGCGAATAGGTGTTCACCGCTTGTTTTATCGCATGGAACAGGCGTTTTTCGCCACGCCCCATAATCACATCCTGTTCGGTTAAATCCGTGGTCATGCCAATGCGGAACAGTGTCGAACCCGATGAGCGCGTGCCACGGTTGTCCCAAGAACTGCCCGCGCACGCAATCGGCCCATGGACAATGTGCGCCACATCCGCAATCGGCAACAACGCAATCTGCGCCCCATCAAATGAACACCCGCCCGCCGTCGCCCCAGGTTTAGGACGCGCACAGCCTGATTTTGACTTCGTGTTATGCGTACACGCAGGTTCATTCAACAATTCTGCAATGTCTTTAGTTTGCATGATCCGCATCCATGAGTAATGACACACCAGATGTTGCACGGAATGTGCCAACTCTACATTGATGATTTTAAACGGGTAAGTTTTAGAGTGTTTTGTCGTACTTGCGACAAAATGGAGTGTTATAACCATTGAACAAGTGTAGACGGCAGGTCATGCGTGCCAGAAATTCGCCGTATTTCGACGCAAAAACTTAGATGATTAAGAATTCAATTCTGCTTATGTTAGGTATAATCCCGACCATTATATTGGTAAGTTATTGGTAAGCTACAGGTAAGCTGTTTGTCGTTAGTTTTGAGTTGCAAAATGGGTAAGCGCAGCACATCAGACATTTTTTGCAATCTATTCATGCAAGTATGCTCATGTTTTCACGCGGCTCACTAAAAGCTAACCACTCATAACGCATTAGCCGATTATTGGTACGCAACTCGTTATATTCAGAAAGCGTTTATGGCCGCAACTTGGAAGAATGATTGGAATACAGGGATCGAGATGATCGACTTGCAACATCAGCGCATACTCGAATACATCAACAAATTGGGCAATATGCTCCCCACTTGCAATGCCCAGCCCACCTCAGACCATGGGCATGAAGCAGACGAGTATGCGCATTACTGTTCCCTTTTTGAATCGCTGTCCACCGCTGAATTTGGTTTTGTACTGGACCAGCTCATTGCTTATGTTGAGGCTCATTTTAATTTTGAAGAAAATCTGCACCTAGATTCCAAATATGAATTAGCCGTACCGCATAAGGAAACACACGATCTGTTTATCAAACGCCTGCAAAAATATCGTGAAAAATATAGCCATGGCGAGGATGTTGCCGACAAGCTGTATCGTGTATTAGAGAAGTGGATTGAACAGCATATCCAATATGACATGGACTATGCCGCAACGGTCAAGCACCCGCCCACCACGCTCATTGCCCACGAGCAAGTTTTCGAGAAAAAATACCCCCGTAATTGGTTCACGCGCACGCTCAGTGCCTTCTCAAAAGACCTCACGCAGGATTAAAAGAGGTCGGGTTTATTTCAATCCCATTCCATTTAATTAAAACAGCCAAGTGCTTTCAGCAAGCAGCGCGGCAGTTTGCCACGCCACCCTGCCTAATTGCTCGGCTTCGCCTGCTGCGCGTCGCTTTGGGCAGGTTCGCTAGGTGCGAATTCTTGAGGAGGGGCAACATCAATCGGCAGCCTCGATAAGGTTTCTAGTAATTGACGTTGGGCGCAGACGGACTCAGCGCGACGTGAAATTTTGCGTCGATACGTGCCGTCTCCATCCATTTCCCACGCTTGGCAATTGTCACGCAAATAGACCTTTAAACCTTCTTCTAACACGCGACTTTTCAGCTTTTTGTCTAGCACGGGAAAGCACACTTCGATACGACGGAAGAAATTTCTATCCATCCAATCTGCACTGGCAAGATAGACATCGTGCTTCAGCTCATTGCGGAAATAAAAAATGCGCGAGTGTTCTAGGAATTGCCCAATGATAGAACGCACGCGAATATTTTCTGACAAGCCCGCCACACCAGGGCGCAAAGCACATACGCCGCGCACCAATAAGTCAATTTTCACCCCCGCTTGCGAGGCTTCGTATAAGGCATTGATGGTTTCAGGTTCAAGCAAGGCGTTCATCTTGGCGATAATGTGGCCACGCTTTCCCGCTTTGGCTAACGTCATTTCATTGCGTATCGCCTGTAGGACTTGCGTATGCAGTGAAAAAGGCGATTGCCAGAGATGATTTAAAGTGCGTACTTTGCCTAAACTGGTGAGCTGACTAAACACCTCGTTAACATCGGCGCAAATGCCTTCGTGACAGGTAAACAAGCCAAAATCCGTATAAAGCCGTGCCGTGCGGGGATGGTAATTGCCCGTCCCCAAATGCACATAGCGGCGCAATTTTCCGTCTTCACGGCGCACCACCATCAACATCTTGGCATGGGTTTTATGCCCGACCACGCCATACACCACATGCGCGCCGACTTCTTCCAACTTATTCGCCCAGTTGATATTAGCTTCTTCATCAAAGCGCGCCAGCAATTCCACCACCACGGTGACTTCTTTACCGTGCGAGGCGGCGGCAATCAAGGCTTCCATCAACGCCGAATCCACCCCCGTGCGATATACAGTTTGCTTAATCGCCACCACTTCTGGATCATTCGCTGCTTGTTGAATAAAGTCGATAACAGGCTTAAACGACTGAAAAGGATGATGCAGCAGAATGTCGCTTTTGCGGATCGCTTTGAACATATCCGCGCCTTTTTTCTGCAACATGCTCGGCACATTGGGCACAAAGGACGGAAACTTCAGATCATCACGTTCCACCAAGCTTGGAATCTGCATTAAGCGCACCAAGTTGACGGGACCATGCACGCGATAGATGTCAGCATCGCTTAAATTAAACTCTTTACGCAACATGGCTTCAATTTGCGGCGAACAATCGTCGGCAATTTCCAAGCGCACCGCGTCGCCAAAATTGCGCTGCGGCAATTCCCCTTGCAAACTCAAGCGCAAGTTTTTGACTTCTTCATCATCGACAAACAAATTACTGTTGCGTGTGACACGGAATTGGAAACAGCCTAACACTTCCATGCCAGCAAATAACTCGTCCACATGCGCGTGCAAAATCGACGACAAAAATACAAAACCATGCGGACAACCGCTGATGTCAGGCGGCATGGCAATGGTGCGCGGCAAGACACGTGGGGCTTGCACAATGGCACGTGCCGAACTGCGCCCAAACGCGTCTTTCCCTTGCAGCTCAACGGCAAAATTCAGACTTTTGTTGAGGACACGCGGAAAAGGATGCGAAGGATCTAAGCCTATCGGGGTCAAAACAGGCATGACTTCGCGGAAAAAGAACGCCTTGACCCAAGCGCGTTGTGCCTCATTCCAATGCGTGCGACGTAAAAATTTCACGCCCTGCTGAGCTAACGCGGGCGTGATGTCGTTATTGAACAATTGATATTGCTGCTCAATCAGGGTGTGCGCACGTTCGCAAACCACTTTGAAAGTTTGCTGTGCGGTCATGCCATCTGCGTCCGTGGCAAGGCTGTCGAGCTTGATTTTTTCCTTCAAGCCCGCCACACGGATTTCAAAAAACTCGTCCAGATTACTGCTGACGATACACAAATACTTAAGTCGTTCCAACAAAGGAATCGAGACATCGGCGGCTTGTGCCAGCACACGCTGATTAAACTCCAGCTGTCCGAGTTCGCGATTCAAGAAGTGTTGCGCGGTAAATTTTTTGCCCAATTTGCACCTTAGCTATTTAGAATTTACGACCTGTTTACGCGCTGTCGCGAGAGATTGTCAGCGCAGAAACCGCAGTTTACTGGGTGTAAATGAGGATTTTGAGCAGCACATGAGTCTGAACACGACCTCGCAGTCAGAGCGTAAACAGGTTCTTAGGACTTGGGTGGGGTATAGCCTTCAGGCAGTTGTGTCCCCGCACCAAAAAAGTAATTTTCCATCTGGGTGGCGAGGAATTTCCGTGCGGCAATATCTGCTAAGTTCAAGCGGTTTTCATTCACCAACATGGTTTGAAATTTAATCCAACCTTGCCAAGCCTCTTTAGAAACCTGATCGAAAATTCGTTGCCCCAGTGCGCCTGGATATGTCAAACGCTCCAGCCCTTCCGCTTCGCGACCCAATTTAACGCATTGCACTACTCTAGCCATTTTAATACCCCTTGGAATTGATTGATTGTGAGGTGAGATTATGACACTGTCATGACTAATTTGTGAAATACACGCATCAATTAACAGCAATTCTCAATTCAAAATTGACGCACCCAATACGCCGCCGTAGCCCATATGTAATACGGGGTTTGTTGATTCCCGTATTGCATACGGGTTACGGTTGCTTGTAAGGGTACGTAGGGTTGCGGCGCACCCTACGAGCCTAGGCAGGTTGTTTGAATTTTCGGGTGATTATGAATCGTGCCAGTATCAAGCCCAACATACACGCGACCCAGCGTTGCCAGTCTTGTCCTGCGATGGCATAAAACCCAAACACCACCACGCCGCTGCGCACGATTAAGCTGATTAAAAACCAGATGGCAGGATGGGGGGAAGCCATGGCGCGCTGCACTGTCCACCATAATCCGCCGAAAAAAATGCCGCCTAACAGTAAGCCGACCGCGAAGACCCATAGCAAATTCATGGACGTAGGTGCGAATTGATTCGCACGCTTTTAAACTGGAACGCGTGCGAATTTGTCGCACCTACGGGAGGACATCTCACGCCTTATCCTTTTGCCGAATTTTTTGGTTTTCTTGGTCTATCCAATGCCATGCGTTCCAGCAGCCTGCGCATAATCCGATGATTAACAGGCTTAATGTCCAAGAATGATGGGCGGGGTGATTTTTATCCAGCCAGATGCCGAGCATGGTGCCGAGTAGGGTGGGGACGACGATAGACCAACCAACTAAGCCAAATAGTCCCAGTCCTGACCAGATGATGCGGGTGCGGCGGGCTTGGAGTTTGCGGGTTTCTTTCGCGCCGACTTGTTGGATAAAGGCAGTTTCTTTGGATTTGACGCGTTGAAATTTAGGATTTTTAGCCATGTTGGAACTCCGCAAAACGTCGTACAAAGCCGTTTTCTAATTTTGCTAAAACGGTGCGTAATTGCCGCTCGCCTTCGTCCAAGGTTAAAAATTCTCGTGCCACGGCATCGCGCAACGAACCTAGCGGCATACCACTTATAGCTTGTCGCACCGAAACGCGCACTTCCGCGCCTGATTTGACCAATACGCCTTCATCAATGGCGACGTAAACTTCTTCGCCCTCGGCGGTTTCATATAACAAAATCCCCGCCGTCAGCACCGCCACACAATCCAGCCGATGCGGCAATAACCCAAAGGCTCCCTGCGCGGTTTCCGCCACCACCCGCCGCACGTTGCGAACTTCGGTAAATACCCGAAAAGGCAGGAGGATTTTAAGGTTCATGGGATTTATTCACCTATCCAATTTTCGATATTGCCTGCGGGTTGAAACAAGCAGAAGTGATTGCGTCCGCGCTCTTTTGCCCGATACATGGCCAGGTCAGCACAGCGCATCAGCATTTCATCGTCAGGCGCATCATCGGGATACATCGCCGCACCGATGCTGAAAGTGATGATTTCGTCTATCTCGCCTAAGCGGTGTGGATTCGACATGGCACGCATGATTTTTTCGGCAACCAAGCTTACATCGTCTATCGAATGAATGTCGTCCAATAAAATCAAAAACTCGTCACCCCCTTGGCGGCAAACGGTATCCGATGAGCGCACGCAGTGTTTCAATCGTTCGGCAACCGACTTGAGTAACTGGTCGCCCGCCAGATGCCCCAAGGTGTCATTGACTGCTTTAAACTTATCCAAATCCAGAAACATCAAGCCGACTTTGGATTTTTGACGGTGAGCCACCACCAGCGCACGTCGCAAGCGATCTGCAAATAAAGCCCGATTCGGTAGCTTGGTGAGTGAGTCGTAGTGGGCTAAAAACTCAATGCGTTGTTCCGCCTCTTTGCGCTTGGTGATGTCCGAAAAAAGGGAAATATAATTGATCACCTGCCCGTGGGTATTTTTAACCGCACCGATTGATAGCCATTCTGGATACGTTTCACCGTCCTTGCGGCGATTCCAGATTTCGCCTGACCATTGCCCCGTCGCCTCTATGGTTGCCCACATCAGCTGATAGAATTCTGCGGTCTGTTTGCCTGAACTGAGTAGCCTAGGGTTTTCACCGACCACGTCAGTCGCCGTATATTGGGTGATGCGCTCAAAGGCGGGGTTGACGGTGAGAATACGTTTGTCCGCATCGGTAATCACGATGGCTTCGCCACTGTTTTCAAACATCTTGGCGAATAATTCCAGCCTATCTTGCGCTTGTTCCAAATTCGCCAACAGGGCGTTAAAGGTGCGGGCCATCTCGCCAATATCTGGGTTTTTTTCGTCCACATTGGCGCGCTTGGACAGGTCGTTGTGGTGTTGAATTGCCGTCATCGCCAATTGCAGATTATGAATGGGCTGGGCAATGTTGCGCACAATCAAGTTGCGGACAAACAACCAGATTAGCCATGACAAGAAAATCTGGATAACCAGATGCCCTATCCATAAGTTCTTTTTGAATTCGGCTAATTTAGCTTCATCTTCGGACAGGTCAATAATGACGCTCGCCACCCCATTCACACTGCCCTCCGCCGCGTCATGGCAAGCCATACAGTTGGTGCCGCGAAAGTCTTTTTGGGCAATAAACGGCACAACGACACGCAAGGCGGCGGGTTTGCCTGCTGCTTGGACGCGCTTAAATGCTCGCTTGCCGCTACTCAACGCGGTGCGATCCATGTCATCTTGTGCTTGCTCTTCGGGCAATCCCGCCCCGAATTGAGCAACCACCGATGTGCCGCGCACAATGCGTAATTCCCGCACCCCTTTGGTCTGACGCATCTTATCGACCAACAGCTTGCGGTTAGCAGGATCATGCACCGCCCCTGTGAGCATCAGCAAATTCATGCCGTTGATTAAACCATCTGCCGTTTCATCTGCCCGCTGTTCGGCATGGCTCATAATCTGCTGCTCGAATCGGTCTGTCACCCAATTCATCGAGATGATGAACAGCACGATCAGCGAGCCTTGAATCAGGATGTGCAGCTTTTCCTGCACCCCTAATTTGCGCCAATGAAAACGGAGTGATTTCATTATCTGCTAATGGGATAAAAAGAACGGATGCGCATCATACCTCGCTCAATGTGGAGAGGGGAAAACGATTTTAACGCGGGGATTTAAGGCTTCCCGCCATGTCTTCAACGCCGCGAGTGTTGCGCATGACAAGGCATCGTTGGGGCGTAAAAAAACCAACCTAAATCATTTTTTTTGGTTCTATGTGATTGACAGTGGGTGAACAAAACCCCCTCCCCTTCAAGGGGAGGGGTGGGGATGAGGTAGAGAAGCGCGATCATCGGCAGACAACTTCAGCGAACACTGCGCAACCAGATGACCGATGCGGAAATACGGTGATGACAACGACTATGCAGTCGGCAACTGGTTGTAAATTCCGCCGCCAACATCCGTATCTGGATGGTTTTACAGAATGCGGCGGTATACCCCATCCCCACCCCAGCCCTCCCCTTGAAGGGGAGGGAGATTGCCGCGATGACCTACTATGATTCACATAGAGCCTCATTTTTTGAATGTTGCATGATTTTGGTTGGTCTTTACAAGCACTTAAGCGTGTACGGCTGCTGCCGCGACAAAAGCCGCAATACGACTGAGCAAATCTTCTTCTTGGTAAGGCTTACCTAGATAGGCATTAACCCCCAGTTGGAAGGCGTAGTCGCGGTGTTTATCCGCTGTACGGGAGGTAATCATGATGATTGGGAATTGTTTTATCCGTTCATTACGACGGATATTTTTCGTCAATTCAAAACCATCCATGCGCGGCATTTCTACGTCAAGCAACATCACATCGGGCGTAATGTCACCCAATTGCTCTAGCGCATTCACCCCATCTGTCGCCGTTGCCACTTGGTAGCCAGCACGCAACAACAAGCGCGAGGTAATTTTCCGCACGGTCAAGGAATCATCAACCACCATCACCAAAGGTTGTGTACGCAGGGCAACAGGTTCAGGCGCACTCACTTTGTGTATTGTCGTTGCGACGCGTTGCGCCATTTGCACAGGGTTCAAAATCAGCACCACCGCACCATCACCGCGCACCGTTGCACCAGCCACCCCAATTAAACGTGCCAGTTGTGGACCGATATTTTTCACCACGGCTTCTTGGCGACCGAGCAATTCATCCACATGCAAGGCAATCCGCTGCTCAGAACTGCGCAACAACAAAATCGAATTTCTCAGGTGATTTTCAACCACATGATTCTCATTGCCCAACAAAGTCGGCAAGTAGTGCAAGGGATAGGATTTTCCTTGTGCATCCAGCTGGCGAGATTGATGTAGGGCATTCATCGCGTCCGTTTTCAGCTGAACCACTTGTTCAACCATGGTCGCGGGAATCGCAAAGATTGACTCACCTGAGCGCACCATCACGGTTTGCATCACCGCCAAGGTGAGCGGCAAATGAATCTTGAAGCGCGTACCCATGCCTGCGGTTGAACTCACATCAATCCGACCGCCTAGCCCAGCAATTTCGCTACGCACCACATCCATGCCGATGCCACGTCCTGCCACCGCGCTCACTTCGGTTGCGGTCGAAACGCCCGACACAAAAATCAACTGGGCGAGTTGTTGCTCATTCAAGACCTCACCTACTTTGCCCAAGCCCAAGGTCAGAGCCTTGTTGCGCAAGGCTTCAAAATTCAGACCGCTACCATCATCGCTAATTTCAAACACCACTTCATTGTTTTCTTGATGCAAGGTCAGCCGAATTTCACCAATAGTCGGTTTGTTGGTTTTCGCACGTTGTGATTCATTTTCTAAGCCATGCGCAATCGCATTGCGCAACAAATGTTCAAACGGTGCGGTCATTTTTTCCAACACGCCACGATCCAGCTCAACATGCCCCCCTTGCAACTCAAGGTTGGCACGCTTTTTCAGGTCTTTACCTGTTTGGCGCACAATACGATACAGCCGTTCAGAGATGCTGTTAAAGGGCACCATCCGCACGTTCATCAAACGTTGTTGCAAATCACGATTGAGTCGCGCCTGCGCAGACATTGCCGCAGCGGTTTCGTCCAAATTCTTCAGCAGTGTTTGTTGCACGGTTTGTACGTCATGCACACTTTCGTTCATAAACCGTGTTAACTCTTGCAAACGGGTAAAGCGGTCAAACTCTAGTGGATCGAAATGTTCGTCATCCTCTTGGCTCAAGGTAATCCGCGCTTGCATTTGGCTTTCAGCCTGAATTTCAACTTCACGTAATTGCTGACGTAGCCGCGTCACACTGCCTGTCAATTCCATCAAGGAATCTTTAAACACCCGCAACTCGGTTTCCATGCGGGAACGGGTCACACTGATTTCGCCTGCTTCATTAACCAAACGATCCACCACATCAGCACGAACGCGCAACATATTGCCCAGTGCTACCCGCTCTGTTGAGCGACGGTTATTTTGCTCTTCGTTATGCGCCCCTGCTTCTTCAGTGTCGGCGTGACTTTCTGCGGTCACTTCCTCTTGTGCCTTATTGAGGGCGGCTTCAAGCGGACTGGCTTTGCCTGTACGCAATTCTTCAACCAATCCTGAGACGCGGTCTAGCTCATGTTCCAGACCATCCCAATAACCGTCGCGATGGCTCAGTTTGGCAACCGCCAACACGCGACTTTCCAGCTCATGTGCTAACTCACCAATGCGCATCGCGCCTGCCATACGCGAACTGCCCTTCATGGTATGGAGCAGGCGTTTTAATAAATTAGACTGTTGCTCATCACTGGGGGCGATGCGCCAAGCACGTAGGCATTCACTGATTTTCGGCATCAGCTCATCGGCTTCTTCCAAGAAGACGGGCAACAACTGCTCATCCACGTCATCATAAACCTGCGATATGTTGGTTCTTTCTTCTGTCCCTTGATCGGATGGCGTAGCCGATTGAGGAGCAGGTGCGGCTTGAGGAACAGGGGCTGCTTGTGGAACAGGAGCCGCTTGTGGAACAGGTGCCGCTTGTGGAACAGGTGCCGCTTGTGGAACAGGTGCGGGAGCCAAAGGCTGCACTGGCGGACGCGGCGAAACCGCTTTTGCGGGTATTGCAGGTTCAAACAGTTTCGCGATGTCCAGCGCAGACGTATCCAGTGCAGGCTGAGCGGCGGCTGGCTCGGTCTTAAACAACGCTGCCAATATGTCCTCCACCTCATCCGTGGGCGTAGACTCAAGTGGCATTGCAACAGGCGCAATGTGCGCGACTGGCACGGGTTCAAACGGCAAAGAAGGCGCAATGACAGGCTCATCTGGCAGCGATGCTGTGATAAACGGCACACTGACGACAGGTGCTGGCGTTTCAAAGAATGCAGCTATCGCATCATCCGCCGCCATAGCAGCCCTTGCCTCAATGGCTCCCGCGTCTGGCAGCACGCTCAATGATTTGGGCGGTATAACCACACTCGCTACTGGCGCACTGACGACACGCAATGGCTCTTTACTCAGACGCAGTTGCAAGACCAAATCATCCCGACCCGCAGGGAACGCCTCATTGCAAAGTTGCAGCGTCATGTCTTCCAACGCCCCAATCACTTCATCCAACATAGGGCTTTCGACGGCATGCAATACCGATGACTGGTCAATACGCGCTTGCAACCAACCCTCTAATGCAACCGCCAAATCCACTATAGTGGAAATGCCCATTGCACGGTTCACGCCCACAATCGTATGCGCTGCACGCATAAAATCGTACTGAACGACTTGAGCTGCGTTGGCTTTTAACTCATTGAAGCAGCGACGAAGTACGCGTACATTTTGCTGCGTTTCATCTGAGCCTACGTCAAACAATGTCCTAGAAATCACTCGCCCACCCATGCTCAATTGATTTGACGAGAGGGGGGCGACAGGCAACACAGCGACGCTCACGGGCGTGGTCGCAACGGGCTTAGCCATCACTTCAGTTGGTGCGGCGGGTTTAGCAGGTACTGGTTCAAACAGCATCGCCATGTCGATCACGGGCGCACTTGCTTCGGCTTCAACGACCGCTGGAGTTGCTTCAATGGGTGTTACGACTTGATGTTCAAAGAAGCTCTCAAACGCATCGGTTGCTGTATCAGGCGCAGGTTCAATGACCAGCTCAAGCGGTGCGACGGGTTCGGCAGGTGCTGGTTCAAACAGCATCGCCATATCGATCACAGGCGCACTTGCTTCGGCTTCAACGACCGCAGGAGTTGCTTCAACAGGCGTAGCAACTTGATGCTCAAAGAAGCTCTCAAACGCATCGGTGGCTGCAACAGGCGTGGGTTCAACGACCAGTTCAAGCGGTGCGACGGGTGCAACTGGTTCAAACAGCATCGCCATGTCGATCACGGGCGCACTCGCTTCCGCTTCAACGACCGCTGGAGCCGCTTCAACAGGCGTAGCGACTTGATGCTCAAAGAAGCTCTCAAACGTATCGGTTGCTGCAACAAGCGTGGGTTCAGTGACCAGCTCAAGCGGTGCAGCGGACGCGACAGGTGCTGGTTCAAACAGCATTGCCATATCCATCACAGGCGCACTTGCTTCTGCTTCAAAGACAACGGGAGCCGCTTCAACAGGCGTAGCAATTTGATGCTCAAAGAAACCAGCAAACGTATCTGTTTCTGCAACAGGCGTAGGTTCAACGACCAGCTCAAGAGGTGCAGCGGACGCGACAGGTGCTGGTTCAAACAGCATCGCCATATCCACCACGGGCGCACTGGATTCGGCTGCGACGAACTCTGGTACCGCTTCAACAGGCGTAGCAATTTGATGCTCAAAGAAGCTCTCAAACGTATCGGTTGCTGCAACAGGCGCAGGTTCTGTGACCAGTTCAAGCGGTGCAGTGGACGCGACAGGTGCTGGTTCAAACAGCATCGCCATATCCATCACAGGCGCACTCGCTTCGGCTTCAACGACCGCTGGAGCCGCTTCAACAGGCGTAGCAATTTGATGCTCAAAGAAGCCTGCAAACGCGTCGGTTGCTGCAACAGACGCAGGTTCAACAACCAGTTCAAGCGGTGCGGCGGGTTCAGCAACCAGTTCTAGTGGTGCTGATACGGGTTCAACAAAACTTTCAAACGCAATAACTTCCTCTGCCGCAACGGGTGCCGCAACCATTTCAATGGGCGAGACAATCGCAACGGGTTCACTCACCACAGCGGGGGGCGCGATACTTGGAGACTCTTTGCTCAGGCGCAATTGCAACACCAAGTCATCTCGACCCGCTGGAAGTGCTTGATTGCAAATCTGTTGGGTCATCTCTTCCAACGCCGCAATCACGTCATCCAGCATCGGTTTTTCAGCTTCGCGCAATACGGAAGGCTGCTCAATCCGCACTTGTAACCAGCTTTCTAAAGCAAAAGCCAAGTCTACAATCGTCGAAAAGCCCATTGCACGATTCACGCCCGCCAAGGTATGTGCGGCACGCATAAAGTCGTACTGTATCAACAAGGAAGGCGTATTTTTCAAGTCATTAAAACAGGCACGTAGCGCACGCGCATGTTGCCTTGCTTCATCAGAGCCAATTTTAAACAAAGTGATCGACAGGACTTTATCGCCGATATGCAGCATATCGGTGTCACTGGTGTCTGCTTTAACGGGTTCTGCAACCACGGCGGGAGCGGGCACAGCCACCACAGGTTCAGTGCGCGTGACCACAGCTGGCGCAGCATGTGCGACTTCGGGTGCATTGCCAAGTGCCAAGACTTCAATGCGCTGCGCAAATTTAACCAGCCCTTCGGCTTGGATAGTTGCGTGTCCCTTAGCCCCTAGCGTATCGACCCAAGCTGCAAAATGTTGTATCGCCTGCTCAATAAAGCGCAGCAATTCTGCCGTTGCAGGCTTGTTATCTTGCAGCCATTTATTCATGGCACTTTCTGCCGCCCAAGCGACTTCACCGATCTCAACCAAGCCGACCATGCGCCCACTGCCTTTTAAGGTATGGAAACCCCGTCGTATCGTGACCAATGCCTCGCGATTCGTGGGCTCAAGCTGACTAATCTCGTGATTAGCGCGCATAATTTCTAAGACTTCCGTTGCTTCTTCTAAGAAGATTTCAAGCAACTCTTGATCTTCACTAGAACGCGCAGCCTGCGCGACAACGGCGGCCGCTTCAACTTCGGGTATCTCAAGCAGGGTGGGGACGACAACAGGTTCAGGTTGACGCAATTTAGCCAATTCAGTGATTGAAGCAAGCAGTCCTTCAATATGATCTTCATGCCCATTGGGCAATTGTTCCAAATAACCTTCTAGTTGGCTAATGGCACTGGCAACCGTGCGGCTATCTACGGGGTGAATAACCGCATCGGCTTCTGTCAGTTGCTGTATGGTTTCTTGTATGACTTGAAGTAGCTGTGCGGCATGACGCAGGGACGAGACTTGCAATGCACCTTGAACTTGCTTTAACCAGCGTTGTACACTGCCCAATTCATCACGGGTAGAAATTTCCCCAAACAACCCGTTTAAGCCGCCTTCGGCCTGTTCTAAGTTGATGAGCATTTCTTTACTGAGCAAAAATAACGCATCATTGCGCTCAGTTTGACAATACAGATTCACCAGCTCTAGCAAATGCTGCTCTTCTAACGGTTCGCCGTCTATTTCAGCCTGCATCCGTTCAGCTAACAAACGCACTTGCTCTTGGAAGTTACGATCTAGCTCGCGATAATGAGAAATACCGCTTCCCATCAACAGCAGCGCAATCGCCATATCCATGCTTAACCGCTGAATATTTTCACTATTGGAGAGCGTGGTCGCAAACTTCGCAATTTGTTGCGCCAGATATTGCAGTGCATTGAGATCAAGGGCTTCATTTTGTTGCGAGATCAGCTTGGCTTGTGCCATGAAATTAGCGCACGCTGCCTCATCTCCTTGTACCGCCAACTCCCATTGCTCTTCGGTACTACGCAACAACTCGCGTACTACGCCTAAATTCTTGGTCAACTCGGCAGGAGAAAGCGTGGTTAACTCAGGGAAATAACGATCTAACGCATAAGTGAACTTAATGGACGCGACAATCTCACTGACGTTATGACTACGTCCCACGAGATACAGCATTTCATTGAGCAAGGGCTGAACATTGGCGGGAGATCCTGCAATGACCGAACGCATTTGTTGATCTATGCGTCCTAGCACTTTTTGCGCGCTAAGATCGGCAGGCAATCCATCGCGGCTCACGCAATCAATTAACCCACTCGCAACCCACCAAAAAGCCCGACTATCGTCAGGGGGCATGGCGGTCATAGCGACATTCACCGCTTGCTGCATTAGCTTTAACGCCGCAGGCGTATCATCTTGACGCAAATAGCGCAATAAACCTTGCTGGTAATAATTACGGGCAGCCTTAAAATAGGCAACAGGATCAGGAAAACGCGTTAGCCCCAGCACCGAGCTGGGTAATTGCACCGCGACATTGGGGAAAAATAAATCCAAATCAAAGGACATTTCCAAGCCGCGCAACTGCTGCATTTGTTGATAATGATCAAATAGTCGCAACGTGGTGTTATCCGCACCTTGTGCCAAATCATCCAAATACCGCGCCAATTCGACTAATGCCGCACGCAAGGCATCACGGTGCAAAGCCGAGGTAATTTGAGGCGAGATGGCGAGCTCGTTTAACACTGTTTCAAATTCCGTGCAAAACACGGCGAGACCATCCAAATGCACCATTTTGAATACGCCAAGCAGCCGATGCAATTCACTTTGCGCACGGATGAGCGCGGCCTTACCAGCAACAGGATTGTCTAAGAACTGGTCGAGCTGTGTGTTCAGTTCGACCAGCGTGGCATCCACGCCTGGCTTTACCGCAAACAGTGTTGTGCGATCAAATTGTGCAGGATTATTCATGCTTAAGGTCGCTATGAGTTATTGAATTTTGAAGCCTGCTACTGAACCCTTAAGATCGGCCGCCAGTTTCGTGAGCTGCTCGATAGACTCCGCTGTCAAACGCGTATCCTTGGTGGTCTGACCCGTAATCTTCAAAATTTCCTTCATGGTGTTGGATACTTCACCCACCATGTCCGTTTGCACCTGCGTGGTCACCGAAATACTGTTAATCAATTTCGCTAACTCGTTCGATACCTGCTCAATTTCCTTCAGTGACTGACCCGCCACATCAGACAATTTCGCCCCTTCCACCACACCGAGGGTACTTTTTTCCATCGCAGACACCGCATCATGCGTATCGCTTTGAATGGTTTTCACCAGCGCACCGATTTGTCGTGTCGCCTCAGCCGAACGTTCTGCCAGCCGCTGAACTTCTTCCGCCACCACCGAGAAGCCTCGTCCCGCTTCACCTGCGGATGCCGCTTGAATCGCCGCATTTAACGCCAACACGTTGGTTTGTTCGGTAATGTCCGAAATCAAATCCACGATTTCACCAATTTCTTGTGAGCTTTCACCCAAACGTTTGATACGTTTCGCGGTTTCTTGAATCTGTTCACGAATACCATCCATACCTGAGATGGTGTTGCGCACCGCCTGCGCACCTTGTTCCGTTGCCGCCAAGGTACGACGACCCACTTCACTGGCTTTTGCCGCGCTGCCGTCAACCTCCTGAATGGATTTCGCCATCAGCAGCACGGACTCTTCCGCATCTTGAATTTCACGTACTTGCTTTTGCGTCGCCGAGATCAAATCACGCGAAAAACCATTCGCACTATTGGTCGCACCCGTCATTTGTTCCGATGCGGTGTTAATCCCGCCGACCAGCTTACGCAACTCTTCGGTGGTAAAATTCACCGAGTCGGCAATCGCCCCCGTAATGTCTTCCGTCACCGTCGCCCGAATCGTTAAGTCACCATCCGCCAAGTCGCTCAATTCGTTCATGAGGCGCAAAATCGCCTTTTGATTACGTGCATTGGTCATTTCAGCTGTTTTCGCTTGATGCTTGGAGTTATCCAAATAGGCCTTAAACATCAGTATCAAGGACAATACTGCCAAGAAACCAAAGACACCCGACACTGCGGTATAAATCAGACCAAATTCACTAAAACGATACGCAGCAACCAAAGTTTTACTTTGCGCTGCCAAGGTATCAATATATTTACTAATTTCTTTAACCGATTCTTTCGCATCCACCAGCACCAGCGATTGTCCTACCAGCCCTTCCACACTCATACGATAAGGTTCAAACAGCTCAATCGCACGTTGTACCCCAGGGGAACCTACGGGCATCACCGCCAATAAAGCTTCCGCCGCTTCGGTATCAATCGCCAACTGTGCTACGTCATCCAGCTCAATGTCTGATGCCAACAAGGCGGTGGTATCACCCGAAATACGTTCAATCGCCAACATGAATTGACCGACTTGATCCTTGTCCATACCGCTGAGCAACTGTTCGCTCAACACCCGAAACTCAGATTCGCTTTCACTCATCGCATCAACCGTATTGCTCAACATCAGCAGCGCGCCGCGACCTGATTCTAGCTTGGCTTCTTGCAGCAACATGCTATTGGCGGTGTTTAAAAACTTATTTAACACCGCGCGAGCGGGTTCTTGGGTCGGCGGAATCGTTTGGCTACCCTTATCCAAATCTTTCATCGCTTTGCTTAAGTTGGCGCGCGCTTCGGCCAATTGCTTAAACGCAGCCTCTTCACCGTCAGCTGCCAACCCCGCGTCATGGTCGAGTCGTTCAATATTCAACTCAATACTGGCGGCCAACTGAATGTACTCTGCACGATTATTCACTTCTTCATAGTTAAGATAAAAAGCAAACGCAGCAATCAAGGCGGTCGTCACCGTCGCAGCACTTAGCCAAGTCAATTGCTTGGTCACAGGCAAGTTGCCAATCAGCGGCAATTTAAAGTCTAACCATGAAGACGATTTTTCTGCGTGAACAACCTGCTTGGGTGTACGTTTAAATTGAGGTAATTTCAGCTTGAATGCCATTTTACTTTTCTCCCTTACGCGACGACTACGCGCCAATTTGCAGAAACTCTGCCTGTCCTAACAAATCTGGCACGTCTAATTTGCGCCACATTATGTTTTGCTCGTCAAAATAACAATTTTGTACCACATCGTGCCGCCAAGCTTGGATGTTGCGCAAACCATAGACCCGCTCAATCAACAAAGCCGCATTAAAATCATGCTGTGTCGAAACCAGCAACAAACGATTGTGCATGTCTCCGCTGACACGTCCTTGCCCCAAAAAGGAGGCAAGATCCGCCACGCAATATAAGTTTCCGCGCACATTCACCATGCCAACGACCCATGGCTTGCAAAGTGGCAACGTGGTGACCTTTAACAAGGGCAACACCTCACTGATGTCAGTCATATCAACCAACCAATGCTGTGTACCAATTTGCACACCCAACGTGGAAACCTGATTTTCTGCGTGACCTTTATCTTGCAAACGATTGCTGAGATTTTGTTGGAAATCCCGCAAATTTAGGCGTTTAGACATATTCGGTGGTATGCCACTTAGTTAAATGCAGCGATCTTTTGCAACAACTCTGCTGCATCCACGGGTTTTAGGACATAATCCTTCGCACCTTGACGAATACCCCAAACGCGATCCGTTTCCTGATCTTTGGTGGTGCAGAGAATAATGGGGATATTTTGTGTTTCATCATCTTTACTGATCGCGCGCGTTGCCTGAAAACCATTGAGACCTGGCATCACCACATCCATCAGAATTAAATCAGGCTTTTGCGTCTTCGCCAACGAAACACCTGTTTCACCATCTTGAGCAAAACTCACACTAAAGCCTGCTTTAGTTAGAATTTCACCAATAATGTGGCGTTCGGTTGCCGAATCATCCACGACCAAAATCGTTCTAATTGTCATAATTTGTACCCTCTTGTTTTGCTGTGTGCATCATTACTGTTTCAATAAGATTCTTTTTATTAAACGGTTTAAGGAGATATTGATCAGCACCCACCAGTTTGCCACGTGCGCGATCAAACAAACTATCTTTGCTGGTCAACATCACCACAGGAATGTTTTTGAACTGCGCATGGCTCTTAATTAAGACGCAAGCTTGATAACCATCTAACCTAGGCATCATGACATCAATAAAAATAATATCTGGGTTATGTTCAACCACTTTTGCCAAGCCATCAAAGCCATCCTCTGCTAACGCGACATCACACCCCGCTTGTTTCAGGAACATTTCGCCGCTACGACGTATGGTATTACTATCGTCAATCAACACGACTTTTACGCCCGACAATGGCAGACTATCGCTCAATTTGATCCCCTTTGATTTCTTTTCACTGTGCTAAATGTATTTATTGAATTTACAACGTTGCTAATGCTATCGAATTTTTCCCTTGCTGTCATAACTTTTATCTTTCAACCGCCATAAATTAAGCTACTTCCCCAGCCCCAGCCCTTTCAACAGACCTGCAAAACACCGACACCTTGTATTTAAAAATTGCTGCAACGATGCGAACAAGTCTTTATTTTACTTATCTTTTTTGACGCAATCTGACTAACCACATCACTATTCCTGATAAAGCATAAGCCACAAACAATGCAAACAAAACGCGAGAAGGATCGCTCCAAATCAATATAAAAAACAATGGGATAAGGAAAACAACTATAAAAGGCACGCTTTTTCTCGCATTAAAATCTTTGAAGCTATAAAACGGCAAATTGCTGACCATACTTAAGCCTGCTAGCACCGTCAATACGGCAGCATAAGCACGCACTTCCTCGCCTGTCATACCATAATCCCACATGACCCAGACAAAACCCGCGACTAAGGCGGCGGCAGCGGGACTGGGCAAGCCCTGAAAGTAGCGTTTATCAACCACGTCGATATTGGTATTAAAACGCGCCAAACGCAACGCCGTGGCGGTACAGTAAATAAACGCGGCGAACCACCCCCACTTACCTAAGCCCTTTAATGCCCACTCATACATCACCAGCGAAGGGGCAACCCCAAAAGACACCATGTCAGACAGGCTATCGTACTCGGCACCAAATTCACTTTGGGTATGCGTGAGACGCGCCACGCGCCCATCTAAACCATCTAGCACCATGGCAATAAAAATCGCAATGGCGGCGTGTTCAAATTGCGCATTCATGGCTTGCACAATCGCGTAAAAGCCCGCGAAGAGCGCGCCTGTGGTAAACAGGTTGGGCAATAGATAAATGCCGCGTTTACGCAGATTCATCGGTCGTTGTGTTTTATTAAAGTCGTCCATGCGGCGATTAGCTTTGAGGCAAAGTTGCCAAAATGGTGGTGGTCGCGGAAACCTTGTCACCGATGCTCACGTTGACTTTGGCATTCAACGGTAAATACACATCCACGCGTGAGCCAAAACGGATAAAGCCGTAGCGTTGCCCGCGTGATAATACGTCATTCGCTTGCACATAACACAAAATCCGTCGCGCAATCAGTCCTGCCACTTGCACAAACGTGACGATTTGTTGGTCGGCGGTTTTCAACACGATGGCGTTGCGTTCGTTTTCGCTAGAGGCTTTATCCAAATCTGCATTCACGAATTTGCCAGGGAAATACTGTACTTTTTGAATCGTGCCATCCACGGGGCTGCGGTTGGAATGCACGTTAAACACGTTCATAAACACGCTGACCAAAATGGCTTCGCGTTCGCCATACACATCTTGCGTGTGTTCGACTTTAATGACCCGTCCATCCGCAGGCGACAAGACTGCGCCGACCTCTTGCGGAATTTCACGCGGCGGATCACGGAAAAATTGTAAAACAAACAAGGCGATAATCCATGCCAAGGTTGCCAGAATGCCGCCCACAAAATGGGAGACCAGCACGGCGATAAGCACCGAACCAGCCAAAAATGGCCAACCCTCGCGGGCGATAATAGGGTGGGGGTAGTTGTTCATAGTCGTTAGTTTCTAGTTGTTAGTCGTTAGTTGGAGGTCATTAGTGAGTGGTTAGAGCTTGAAAACGAGCGACTAACCGCTAACGACTAAAGCACAAAGTCGCCAGCCACTAGAAAAGGTTTTGCCTTTAACTAACGACTAGCGACTAATAGCTACCGACTGCTTTTAGTTCTTCGACTGATCCACCAGTTTATTTTTGCCGATCCAAGGCATCATGGCGCGCAGTTGACCGCCGACTTGTTCAATCGGATGTTCTGCGTTCAGACGACGGCGAGCGGTCATTTCTGGGTAGTTGGTGCGACCTTCCAAGATGAAGCGTTTGGCGTAAGAACCGTTTTGGATGTTGCGCAAACATTCTTTCATCGCCGCACGCGCTTGTGTACCAATCACTTGTTCACCTGTGACGTATTCGCCGTATTCAGCGTTGTTGGAGATAGAGTAGTTCATGTTGGCAATGCCGCCTTCGTACATCAAATCCACGATCAATTTCAGCTCGTGCAAACATTCAAAGTACGCCATTTCAGGCGCGTAGCCCGCTTCAGTCAAGGTTTCAAACCCTGCTTTGACCAATTCCACTGCGCCACCGCACAACACGGCTTGTTCGCCGAACAAGTCAGTTTCAGTTTCTTCGCGGAAGTTGGTTTCGATTACGCCGCCTTTGGTGCCGCCGTTGGCTGCTGCATAGGACAACGCGATGGCTTTAGCATTGCCCGTCGTGTCTTGATAAACCGCGATCAAGCTGGGTACGCCGCCGCCTTTGAGGTATTCGGAACGCACGGTATGACCAGGACCTTTAGGCGCGATCATAATCACGTCCACGTCTTTGCGTGGCACGACTTGGTTGTAATGGATGTTAAAACCGTGGGCAAATGCCAAAGCCGAACCCGCTTTCAGGTTAGGGGCTACGTCTGCGTGATACACCTCAGGAATGGTTTCGTCAGGCAACAACATCATCACCACATCAGCGGAAGCCACAGCGGTTGCCACTTCTGCCACATTGAAACCCGCCGCAGCAGCTTTTGCCCAAGACGCACCATTTTTGCGCAAGGCAACCGTCACATTCACGCCAGAATCACGCAAATTTTGCGCATGGGCGTGACCTTGTGAACCATAACCCACAATGGTTACGGCTTTGTTTTTGATTAAAGGCAAGTCTGCGTCTTGGTCGTAATAAACTTTCATGTCGTTCTCTTTCGTTAAAAAATAGTTGTTAGTCGTTAGCTATTAGTCGTTAGCTATTAGTTGTCAGTGCGGTGGTTTTTAACGACCGACTAACGACTACCAACTAACGACTGCCTTTCTAAATTTTCAAAATCCGTTCGCCGCGCCCGATGCCTGACGCACCTGTACGCACGGTTTCCAGAATTAAATCGCGGTCGATGGCATCGAGGAACGCGTCTAGCTTGGAGCTCGCCCCTGTCAATTCAATCACATACATCGTGCTGGTCACATCAATCACCCGCCCGCCAAAAATATCTGCCATGCGTTTTAGCTCTTCACGTGCACAGCCTTCGGCACGCAATTTTAGCAGCATCAATTCGCGTTCCAAATGGCTGCCATCGCTCAAATCCATCACCGCCGCAACATCAATTAACTTGTTCAATTGCTTGTTAATTTGCTCAATCACCGCATCCGAACCGCTGGTGACGATGGTCATGCGCGACAAAGTCGGGTCTTCTGTGACCGCAACCGTCAACGATTCAATGTTGTAACCTCGTGCGGAAAACAACCCTGCTACGCGCGACAACGCACCCGCTTCATTTTCCATCAATACCGAAATGATGTGTCGCATTATAAGTCCTCCGCCAAAATAACTTCCGATAAGCCTTTACCGCCTGGCACCATCGGGAACACGTTTTCGGTCGAGTCCGTGCGGAAATCCATAAATACCAGCTCATTTTTACGCGCAAACGCTTCTTGCATCGCGGGTTTGACATCTGCGGGGCTATCTACGCGAATACCCACATGCCCGTAAGCCTCAGCGAGTTTCACAAAATCAGGCAAGGCATCCATATAGGATTCGGAATAACGGTCGCCATGGAAGAACTGCTGCCACTGCCGCACCATGCCCAAATAGCGATTGTTCAATGCCACCACTTTAATCGGCAAATGGAACTGTTTACAGGTAGAAAGCTCCTGTATGTTCATCTGAATACTGCCTTCACCTGTCACACACGCCACCGTTGCCCCTGGGTTGATAAGCTGTACGCCCATCGCAGCGGGCAAGCCAAACCCCATTGTCCCCAATCCCCCTGAGTTAATCCAACGGCGTGGCTGGTCAAATTTGTAGTATTGCGCCGCCCACATTTGATGCTGCCCCACATCGGAAGTGACAAACGCATCACCCCGCGTCACTTCATGCAAGGTCTCAATCACATATTGTGGCTTAATAATCTCGCTGGAGTTGGTATAACGTAAACCGCCACCTTTCACGCGCCAGCTCTCCACTTGCTTCCACCAATCTGCTAACGCCAAGGCATCGGGTTTTTGCTTGGTGCCTCGCAACACCGTCAACAATTCCTCCAGCACCAGCTTCACATCGCCCACAATCGGCAAATCCACTTTGACCCGTTTGGCAATCGAAGACGGATCAATGTCGATGTGAATGATTTTGCGCGGCACTTCCGCAAAATGCGCCACATTGCCGATCACGCGATCATCAAAACGCGCCCCAATCGCCACCAAAACATCGCAATACTGCATCGCCATATTGGCTTCGTAAGTGCCGTGCATCCCCAGCATCCCCACGAATTGATTATCGCTCGCAGGAAAGCCGCCCAAGCCCATGAGCGTGTTAGTACACGGTGCACCGAGCAAACGCACCAAATCAGTCAATTGCGCTGACGCGTCGCCTAACACCACCCCGCCGCCCGCATAAATCATCGGACGTTTGGCTTCCAATAACATTTGCGCGGCATGGCGAATCTGTGTGCTATCGCCCTTGCCCACAGGATTGTAGGAACGAATATGCACGCTACTAGGGTAAATAAACTCGGTTTTTTGGTTGGAAATATCTTTAGGAATATCAATCAACACAGGACCTGGACGACCCGATTTCGCCAAGTAAAAAGCTTTTTTAATGGTCGGTGCAATATCCGCCACATGCTTAATCAAAAAGTTGTGCTTCACGCACGGACGGGTAATCCCCACCGCATCCACTTCTTGAAACGCATCTTCGCCAATCGCATAGCTAGGCACTTGCCCACTCAATACCACCATGGGGATAGAATCCATATAGGCAGTGGCAATACCTGTGACCGCATTGGTTAAGCCAGGCCCTGAGGTCACCAGTGCCACACCCACCTTATCCGATGAGCGAGCATAACCATCCGCAGCATGAATCGCCGCTTGTTCGTGACGCACTAAAATGTGCTTGACCTTGTCTTGTTGAAACAATGCGTCATAAATATGCAGCACTGCCCCACCAGGGTAGCCGAACAAGTATTCAACCCCTTCCTCCTGCAAACAGCGGATCGCGATTTCCGCACCAGTCAATTTCATGACAAACACCTTAAATTAAAAGCCAAAAAGACCGCGTAAGATAATGGTTAGTGACGTTTTGGTCAACTTTTTATCAGCATCGCGTCCGCACCCTTTTTCACCAAAGCCGTATAATCACCTCCTTTTAATTATTATTGGGCAGGGAATAGTCATGGCAAAACGATTTAAAGGGGTGATTTATCTAGCAGCAATCTTGCTTTCTAGCAATGTGTATGCCGCTGATATTGAGATTTTACACGCGTGGGCACGCGCAACCGCACCAGGGCAAGACAGTGCCGTGGTGGACTTACTCCTCAGCAGCAAACAAACCACCACGTTAATCGGTGCTAAAAGCACCCTTTCCAAAAGTGTCGAACTGCACACCATGCAAGAAAATCATGGCGTGATGGAAATGCGTGAAATTAAATCGGTTCAACTCCCTGCGGGTAAAGTGGTTAACTTCAGCGAAACAGGCACCCATTTGATGCTCATCGGACTCAAGATGCCGTTAAAAGAAGGCACGAATGTCCCTTTAACCTTGCTTATCCAAGTTTCCGAAAAAGAAGTGCAGGAAATCAAAACAGAAGCAACCGTTAAACCACTGGTCGAAAAAGCGCACCATCATCACCACTAAATTGCCAAGAACGCGCGACGAGCTAGGCTATCGTCCACGGTATAACCGTGGGCTATTCCAAATTTTGTATCTGCTCACGCATTTGTTCGATCAGAATTTTCATTTCCATCGCGCTGCGAGAGACTTCGGCATCGACTGATTTTGAGCCTAGGGTATTGGCTTCGCGGTTGAGTTCTTGCATTAAAAAATCTAGTCGCTTGCCGACCGCACCGCCCGCGCCAAGGATGCGGCGCATTTCGGTCAAATGGCTGGCTAGGCGAGATAATTCTTCATCCACGTCGATTTTGCTGGCGAATAGGGAAATTTCTTGGCGCACGCGATCGTCATCGGCGATTTGCAAGGCTTCTTTCAGACGGTTGACCAGCTTTTGTTCGTAAGCGGCAATGGCGGCGGGTACGTGGGGCATCACGCCGTTGCGTAAAACTTCGATTTTATCCACGCGTAGCAACAGGAAGTCTTTTAGCTTTTCGCCTTCACGGGCGCGGGAGGCGGAGAATTCTTGCAACGCGGTATTGAGCAAGGTCAATAGGCTATCGCGCAAGGCTTCGGCAGAGACACTCGGCGTTTCGAGTACGCCATTCCAGCGCAATACATCGAGCACGTTTAAGGGGCGGGCATCAGGCAAGATGGCGAGTACCGCATTGCTCCAGCACGAGAGTTGCACCAACATATCCTGATTGAGTACCGCGTTGCCTTGCGTGGTGCGGGCAGCGTAATTGATGCGACATTCGACCTTGCCGCGCTGTAATTGGGCGACAAGGGCTTCACGTAGTGCGCCTTCAACGCTACGTAATTCGTCTGGCATACGTAGTTGTATGTCTAGATAACGGTGGTTAACTGCGCGTAATTCCAGCGTTAAAGCACCATTTGGCGTGTCCATGTCTGCGTTGGCATAACCCGTCATACTTAAGATCATAAAATTCCTATTAAAAAAGACTGTGCGAGGGGCGCACATTATATTACGATTGCACCCCTAGCCGTTTTTACAGATGCTGTTAATGAACGTCACTGCATGAATTTCTCTATCCACCAAGCCAGCCACATCGGCAATCGCAAATTTAATCAAGATCGAGTTGCCTACGCCTACAACCATGACATGTTGTTGTTGGTGTTGGCGGACGGTATGGGTGGGCATTTACATGGTGAAGTGGCGGCCAATTTAGCAGTAGAAACCTTCGTCACGGCTTTTTTGGAACAGACTGAGCACTCATTAGATAACCCTCAGATATTTTTAAATAACACCATGCGGGTGGCGCACCGTCAAATTTTGGAGTTCAAGTATGATGGCTCGAAAGGTGACTCGCCTGGTACGACATGCGTAGCCGTCTTAATCAAAGCAGATAAATTGTACTTTGGTCATGCAGGTGATTCGCGTATGTATGTGATACGGGGTGATAAAGTGCTGGTCAAAACGCAAGATCATTCCTTGGTTTCACACTGGGTAGAATGGGGCATTATCAGCGCGCAAGAAGCGCAGCATCACCCACAACGAAACCAAATTACCAATTGCTTAGGCGGACTGGAAGATGTGTTCTATATGGACATGGGGACAACACTCCCTTTGCTCGCGGATGATGTAATCTTGCTGGCGAGTGATGGATTGTGGTCACCCTTTTCAGATGAAGAATTGGTTGAGGCAGTGCAATCTGTGCAAGTTGACCAAGTGCTGGACACTTTAGTCAGTACCGCCCTCGTTCGCGAAAAAGGACACGCTGACAACACCACAGGACTGCTGATGCGCTGGGGAGGTCGGGAATCCGCCCCTTTTCCTCGCAAACCTATCAGCCATATTTTAGAAATTCTCTAGCCGCGTTGCCCCCTCTTTGTGTTTTACTCACCTTGATAAATAGTTGCGCCTAAGTTTCCGTGTATTTGAGCAAAACAATAGGCAAAAACAAAGCGGTAGGGTGGATACACTCAGCTTTTCACCCTACATAACAATCAACTACCAACTAACAACCCAATTATTTGTACATCACTACTTACTATGCGCCCCAGTTTAAGAACCCCTAATCAACTCCGTGAAATTCGTCTCACCCGCCACTACACCAAACACGCCGAAGGCTCGGTGCTGATTGAATGTGGTGATACCAAAGTCATTTGCACCGCCAGCGTCGAAGCCCGCGTTCCCCCGCATAAAAAAGGCACGGGCGAAGGTTGGGTGACAGCAGAATACGGCATGTTGCCCCGTTCCACAGGCAGTCGTATGAGCCGCGAAGCCGCCAAAGGCAAACAGTCGGGGCGCACCCAAGAAATCCAACGTCTGATTGGGCGCAGCTTGCGTGCAGTGGTGGATTTAACGAAATTAGGTGAACACACCATACAAATTGACTGTGACGTGATTCAAGCCGATGGCGGTACCCGCACCGCCAGCATCACAGGCGCATTTGTGGCATTGCAAGATGCGGTCAGTGCCATGCTAGCAAAAGGCATGATCACCGAATCACCGTTGACTGATACGGTGGCAGCAGTGTCCGTCGGGGTCTATCAAGGCACACCTGTGTTGGATTTGGATTATCTGGAAGATGCCGCTTGCGACACCGACATGAATGTGGTGATGTTGGGCAGTGGTGGTTTTGTGGAAATTCAAGGCACCGCAGAAGGTGCCGCCTTTAGTCGGGCAGAAATGAATGCCTTGCTGGACTTAGCACAACAAGGTATTGCTGAATTAGCCGCAAAACAGCGCGCGGCACGCGCCTAGCCTGAATATTGCATAAACAGGGCGATTAACAAATTAAGTGTTTGATATAATTGCCATTATAGCAGCGACTAAGCCCCTTACCCTAATCGCGCTAGCTTGGCAATTGAATATGCGTAATGAGGATACCTCCCCTTGAATCTACCCACATTGATGAAGGTCACACTACCCAGAAAAGCAGATCGTGCCGCTAACCATCATTCACTGGTGGATGCGGTGCGGGTGAATTGCTAATGTCAGATATTAGGATAAATCAGTTGCCTATCTTTCTCGGTAAGGTCGTTTTCAAATAATCGTCCGTGATTTCAAAAATCGGTTCAACCTGATTAAATTTTTTCATCAGCGGAATCACTTTAGTCCTGACTCCCATGCCACGCGCATCGACATAGCCATAATCGCGTAGGATTTCCATCATTAACGGGTTGCGGGGGGAGCGTTGCCCAGCGATCATTTTGCGTATGGTCATGGAATTTTGCATTTTGCCAGGGCTAATGACTTCCAATCGATCCGAATAATTGCACACTTCAATATCCACCGCCCGCGTCCAATCTCGATGCACCAAGGCATTGATGACCGTTTCCCGCACCGCTTCCCAAGGGTAAAACGCGGCTTCCTCGCGGCGCATATATTCGTCTATGCCTGCCGATTCTTGCGTGATAAACGGCTCAATCAATAAGGCAAAATTTTCAATCAGCCCCTCATCCACCAACTGGTTTTTGCCTGATTCATCCACACGCCAACGCCCCACCAGCGGCGCGTCTAACACCGTGTCCAACAAGGCTTGATATTCCTTATCCGCCCCTGCAAACACCATTACCCGCAAGCCCGCCTGCCGTAAAAACCGCCGAGGGTGAATGCCAAAACACAGCAACCCCGCCACCGAACACACGATATTCCCCAACCCATCCGCCGCCATCAATCCCAAGCCCAGCAAGCGTTCTTCCCATTCTGCGTCGGTAGTGGGTAATTCAGGGTCTTTGATAATATCGAATAAGTAATAGCGCAAGCGATCTTGATCCAAACTCATCAAGGTCGTCCCCGCGACAGGTAACACTTCCACATGCAGCAAGCCGCCGCTTTCAAACAAGCGCAATTGCTGCTCTCTGGACGCAGGCTCGGAGCGATTGCCCATGCGGATATACACCTCTTCCCGATTATTGTGTTTCAGCATATAGGGCTTAGAAATCCCTGCCGCGACGGTAATCACCGCCACACGGTGAGAATCATCTAACTTCAACTCTTCATAAAACGGGATAATTTGCGGAAAGACTTTATCCCTGAAAGCATTTAAAACCCACTCTTGTGTATTTTCCCGTTGGAGTCCAGAAATTTTTCCATCATCTTCTACCCCTAAAATTAGTCGCCCACCCTGAAGATTCGCCAAGGCAACAATTTCTCTTGCTAACTGCTCAGGGCGAATATCATCGCGCTTAAATTCAACGCCAGAATTTTCACCGTTCGCAATGATTTCTAATAGTTCAGCTTTCAACATAACTCAATATCCATATTTATCTTTACGCTGATTAAAAGCTACTTTTCCTCCTTCGAGGATGTTAGCTGCCTTATCCCTAACGTATGGAACATCAATAGCACCTTGAGATTCTGGCGGCATTTGCGCTGTTCCATCTTGTGATTCAAAAACGCCGATCCATTCTGCATCACCAAACACAGGAATGTTGGCGTTATGCGTAGCGAAAAGAAACTGACGGGCTATTTTTGCCGTTCTTAGTTCGGTGACGATCCGATCTGCGATGAAGGCGTTATCTAGGTTATCTTCGGGCTGATCCATTATCAGCGGGTCAAGATTTTCCAGTAGTAGCAAGTGCAAAATTGCGGTGCATTTTTGCCCCATGGATAATTTATCCAATGAGCGGAAAATCTCAGCTCCAGTATGAGCCGTATTTAACTCAATACTAATAAAATCTGGCAATTCAATTTCTTCCAACTGAAGTATTTGCTCTGTTTTGAGACGACATAGTGCATCCGCAGCAGTGGGCGTAATGCCTCCCCAAGCATTGCGCAAAACCTCTGTGCCTTGACCTATTTTCTGCGCTAATTTAACAGGAGAAAAATCATCAGCTTCTTTTATCCAAGCAAGCCGTCCTTCGCCTACACCATCTATTCTACAACTTAGTAAAAAATTGAGGAGAGGCTGACGATCCGCCTCTGGATTCACCGTGAGCTTCAATTTTCCAGCTAAACGTTTATTTAAGTTTTTTAAAGCCCGTTCAAATTGTGCTGAACGTTCTGCGCGAATCTCTGATAACTCATCTAGCATTATTTGACGTTGCCGCTTTAATTCAACGACCACTTTGGTGCGATTATCAATCAGCGTTTTTTGAGGACGAATACGTTCAATCTCCTTAAATAGCTGTTGAAATGCCAGTCCAATTTCCTTGCCAGTCTTTCCTTCGGATGCAGGCAAGTCTTTAAATGTTTTCTCTAAAGTTTCCTCATCCGAACGAATCCTCGCATAAAGTGTTTGGGCAATCGTGTTTATGTTGCTATTCGCGGCGGTATATTTTAGCTTCCACTGACCGAGCAACACTTCAGCCTCGTTGCGTAAACTATCTAATGCCTCCCGCATCTGGCGTAAGTTTTCTGCATGAGGCAAGTGTCCAATAGCCGATTCACTTAGGAAAACAGTGTCTGGCAAAGTATCCGTTACCGCCTGAAAAGCCAAATCTAAATTTCTACATTCTTCTTCTCGTACTCTTTTTGTGGCGCGTTTTTCAGCCTCTAGCAACGGGATAATTTTGAGTTTGTCTTCGAGTCCCAATGCCTTGAACTGGCTGGCTTGCTCTTCTAATTTGGGTAGGCGTGCCACTTCATCTTCAATGGTTGCGACTTGAGCTTGTGCTTCAATCAGTCGCTTTCTGTTATTCGCTAGTTTGTTGAGTGATTCACGAATTTGAGCATCGAATTGCTGCGACTCTTGTCCCAAAAAACGAGTTAGCAATCGTCGTTGACTCGATTGATCTTGAGCAATTTCGTAGATTTCATTTTGTCCGTAAATTTCAATCTTGGGCAAAAGATCAATCGGTTTAAAGCTCGAAGGGGTGCGATTTTCGTCTAATACGCTAACGCTTTCACCATAGCGTCTTGCAATGAAGAATTGCTTACCATTCATAGCCGAAGAGCGAATCACTAGCTCAATCCGCGCCTTTGATTTACCTAGATTTTCTTTAACGATTTCATCGTGTTGTTTTTGCGCATTTTTACCAATTGGTTTTAAATCTAAGGCATAGCGTATGCACTCCAGTAGTGTAGATTTGCCCGTTCCACGTCCACCAATTACCGCGTTTAGATGCTCAGAAAAGTCAATTTGAATGCCGTCTAGGTAGCCGCCTGTAATTTTCAGACTTTTAATTTGTGAATAGTATTTTTCGGAAATATCGCTGTTTAGCCGTACCCGTGAAGCGGGGTCTTGAAAAGCAAGCTTAAATGCCTCAAAACTGGGGCGTGTCATTTTGATTAGACAAGATGACTTTGGGTCAGCTAATTCTTTGGGATTTGCCACATCTCGCGCATTGATAATTGCAACCAAGTTACCACTACGTTTATAGTCTGGCATCTTGTCGAGCAGAATCTTCCGATAGCTGTTGTCATTTTCATTTTTTAGATCATCCAGTCGATTCGGAATTTGCGCCGCTTTTAATAACGGATTTTTCCAAACATGGTTCAATCCCCGCTTTAATATCCCATTGTCACCAGTACAGTGCGCAGCGTAAACAAATCCATTTAAGTCATCCTCAACCTTCTTTAATAACTGTTCAGCACTCAACCGTGAGGGACGAATCCCATCCGACGGGTCAAGCAAATCAAGACTGCCCAAATAGCGGTCTAGCTCGGCTTTGGTTGTATTTTCGGGAAATAAACAGACAAAGTGCGCTTTCTCACTGGAAGCAATTTCAAAGCCTGGAAACACCAAAATTCCTTGAGTATTCATTGCTTGACGAATAGCTTCAACACTATCAACATTGCCATGATCTGCCAAACCAATTACTTTAATGTCATTCTCTTTGGCAACACGAACAAGTTCTTGGTTGTACTCCACCTCGGTCATGCCATGATCTGTACCCCTATAAGCAATATAACCTGCTGGATTCACTTGCAGCGCGCACTTCCAAAATCTTGCCTTGGTATATTGGTCAGTCATATTTAGGTACTCCATTGTTTGCAAATAAAATAATACAAGAATAACGCAGGGTGTCTGCCAGACTTAAGATGGTGGATGCGCTTGCGCTTATCCACCCTATTACTGCTTTTCAAGCTGCGCGTTGCACTGGGGAAAAGCAACCGACGGCACATTTACAAGGATTTTATAAGCTCTTTGATGTCGTCAAGTAGCGGTTTAATTTGGGAGTTGTTGGCTTGTGTTTCTTGCCCGTAAATCACATATTTCTTTTGTTGCAGCGTGCTTAAAGGCTGACCTTCGTGATTGATAATTGAGGCCAAAGTGTTGCCATCTTTTACATTAAATACATTCCCGTAATCACCTTCTAGGAAAATTTTTGGGTGACTTATTTGTACGGATTTAGCGAGTTTTGCGATTTCATCGACGTGCGATCTAAAGGCACTGGCGGCATCTTTTAAATTGGTTCTGGAGCGATTTAAAACGAAAGAATGGATGAGCGGAAGGGGCAGGGCATTGTCAATGGCATGAGAATTAAAGGCGAGGAATACGTCTTCTTCCAACTTGTCTTTGTTGGATAACGAAATGCCATATATCAACTTAAATGAGTTGAAAATGCCGCGTATCGAAGCGGCATCAGCCGTACAGGGCACAATCATTCTATTGGATGCGAGAACCGCCATTTCGGTATAGTTGGCAAAACTGGGATTGCAGTCAATGAAAAAGACCTGCTTTCTAGCCCCCGCTCCTTTTCTTTGCTCAAAGGACTCCATCAAGTCGTTCAACAATAGCCTGCTTTTTTTCCAAGCCCCGCGCTCAGGGGCAACGCCAAGGTAATTGATAATGGTTGAGCAAATATCTAAATCAACATCCCCTGGCAGTAGATAAAGATTTTCTGGCATATTGGGATTTGATCTTCTTGCCTCGACAAAATAGCTAGACTCGTTGCCAAGTTTAGAAGATTTTGACCGTTCATAGCGTTGTTTGATGTATCCAGCAATGGTTAAATCGTTTTCCCGATATTTGGCTAGATTATCCTCACCCTTGCCATTTCCCCCTAGGATCATTTCTGAGACATTTGATTGTGGACACGCATCAATGACAACAACATCTTCCTCTGGATGTATCAAAGCATATTCGACCGATAACATGTAGGTTAAGAAGGTTTTGCCAACTCCACCTTTATTATTCCAAATCAGATATTTACTGTTTTCCATTGTTGTCACCTAAAATTTAAGATTACCTTGATCGTGTTAGCGCAGTGATATTTCGTTTGGAAAATATTGATTTGATTCCAGCACCCAAACTTTGTCGAAGTTTAACTAGCGGTTATTCGACTATCTCGTCGATTGCTTCTTCCCCCTCCAACCACCCCACAATCACCTTCTCTGCTTCTTCAACCCCTTGTTTTTTTGAGCTAGAAAACAATTGCACGCTACATTGGGGGAAGTGTTCTGCCAAGTGTTTGCGGACTTTCATTAGGGTAATCGTGGCTTGTTGGCGGCTGAGTTTGTCGGCTTTGGTGAGCAGGATGTGGATGGGTTTGTTGGTGGGGGCGAACCAGTCCAGCATGACTTCGTCGATTTCGGTCAGCGGGTGGCGGACATCCATGATGACGATCAAGCCGCAGAGCTCCTCGCGTTTTTGCATGTATTCGCTGAGCAGGGCTTCCCAGTGGCGTTTGCTTTCGGGCGGGACTTTGGCGTAGCCGTAGCCTGGCAAATCGACTAAGAATTTGTTGTTGTTCAACGAAAAATAGTTGATGTGCTGGGTGCGTCCTGGGGTTTTGCTGGTGAAAGCTAAACGGGTGTGATTCGCCAAGGTATTGATGGCACTGGATTTTCCTGCGTTGGAACGTCCGACAAATGCCACTTCACGCCCGCCGTGCATCGGCAGGTCTTTAAAGTGGTTGACGGTGGTGTAAAACGCAGCTGAGGAGAAAATGCCCATTATTGCCAAGCCGAGAAGATTTTGTCGGCAGCGGCGATGGTCGCGGCGATGTCGGCAGGGGTGTGGGCAGCAGACACGAAGCCTGCTTCAAATGCGGATGGTGCGAGGTAAAAACCTGCTTCCAGCATGGCGTGGAAGAAGCGGTTAAAGGCTGCTTTGTCGCATGACATCACTTCGGCGTAGCTGGTTGGCAAGGACTTGCTGAAGTACAGTCCGAACATGCCACCCACGGATTGCGCGCAGAAATCGATGCCGTGTTTTTGCGCGGCTGCGGTTAAACCTTCGGTCAATTGTTTTGCCAAGGCAGACAAGTTGGCATAGAAGCCGTCCGCTTGCACCAGTTTCAAGGTTGCCATACCAGCGGCGACCGCGATGGGGTTGCCCGACAACGTGCCTGCTTGATACACCGCACCGAGGGGTGCCAAGCATTGCATGATGTCGCGGCGACCGCCAAATGCCGCTGCGGGTAAGCCGCCGCCCATGACTTTGCCCAACGTCACTAAATCAGGTTTGATGCCGTAATAACCTTGCGCGCCTTGCAAGCTGACGCGGAAGCCCGTCATCACTTCGTCCAAAATCAGCACCGCACCGTGTTGGGTACACAGGTCGCGCAGGGCTTGCAAAAATTCAGGTTTCGGCGCGACCAAATTCATATTGCCCGCGACGGGTTCAACAATCACGGCGGCGATTTCGCAGCCGATGTCGGCGAAGGCTTGTTCCAGTCCAGCCACGTCGTTGTAATCCAACACCGTGGTCAGCGCGGCGATTTCGGCGGGAACACCTGACGAGCTAGGTTGCCCGAAAGTCAACGCGCCCGAACCTGCTTTGACCAACAAGCCGTCGGAATGCCCGTGGTAGCAGCCTTCAAATTTCACGATGCGGCTGCGACCTGTGAAGCCCCGCGCCAAACGAATCGCGGTCATGGTGGCTTCCGTGCCAGAACTGACCAAGCGCACCATTTCCACACTAGGCAATAATTTGCACAACAATTCCGCCATTTCCAATTCGCTGGCGGTCGGCGCGCCAAAGCCCAAGCCTTGCGCGGCGGCATCTTGCACCGCTTTCACCACGTCAGGATGGCAATGCCCAACAATCATCGGCCCCCAAGAACCGACGTAATCGGTGTAGCGTTTGCCATCCGCATCCCAAACATGCGCGCCCTGACCGCGTTGGAAAAACAACGGTGTACCGCCAACGGAACGGAACGCCCGCACGGGCGAATTTACGCCGCCAGGGATGATTTTTTGAGAGGATTCAAACAGTTCTTGATTGTGTGAGGTCATGGTTTTAGGGCTTTCTGTGAAGAGTTTTTGTAGGTGCGACAAATTCGCACGCATTTTGCAAAACATTAAATCAAATTGTGGGTTAAACGGATGGGTTAAAACCGTGCGAATGAATTCGCACCTACGAAGATGCTAACGCCGCAAATTGCCGCGCCGCTGTTTCACCATCTGGCACCGCAAACACCGCTGAAATCACCGCCACAGCATCCGCGCCTGCGGCGAACAGCGAAGGGGCATTTTCCAGTGTGATGCCGCCGATGGCGACGATCGGCAACGTTAATTCGCGCCGCGCTTGTTGCAATAAATCCAAACTGGCAACGGGGGCGTGAGGCTTCACTTGAGAAGCGAAAAAACTGCCAAATGCCACATAGTTCGCACCTTCTTGCACCGCTTGTTGCGCTAACGATAAGCGATTATAACAAGACACGCCGATGATTTTATGGTCACCGACAATGGCGCGCGCGGCGGCGACACTGCCGTCTTCTCCGCCCAGATGCACGCCATCGGCATCCACGCGCAGGGCTAATTCCACATCATCATTCACGATAAAAAGACAGCGAAACGCTAGTGTTAATTCGCGTAATGCGGCGGCTTGGGTGAATTGAAGTTTAGTATCGGCGAGCTTATTACGGTATTGCAGCACCCTTGCACCGCCTTGCAACACCTGTCGCGTTTTGTGTAGCAAATCGGCAGTATCCAACGTGTCGTGCGTAATGGCATACAGCCCGTTAATTGGGCAAAGGAGGTTCTTCTTGGTCATCTTCGCCTCGTGCCCAAAACAGTCGATCGGGAATATATTGCCCCATACCAGGACGAAAGCCCGCTTTGAGGGATTGCCAAGTGTATTCCTGCGCATCCTTTACCGCATCGGGGACGTTGCTGCCCATTGCCAGCAAGGAGGCAATCGCGGAAGCTAAGGTACAACCTGAGCCATGATAGGTTTCGGGTAGTCTTTCCCAGCGATCCGCGCGGACAATGCCACGGTCACTGTATAAAGTATTGACCACTTGCTGGGTTTGTTCATGCGTACCCGTAATCAGTACGTAATCGCAGCCCATTGCCAGTATGCGTTTGGCGCATTCTGCCATGGAAGGATCGTCGTCCTCATTGTCTTCATCCAACGCCAAGCGGCGCGCTTCGATGCTGTTGGGGGTGACAATGGTACATTGTGGAATCAATAATTCGCGCATCGCGTCCAACATTTCCTCATCCGCCAATTCGTCACCCCGCCCCGAAGCCAGTATAGGGTCGAGTACAAACGGCACATCGGGGTAATCCGCCAAAATTTCGGCAATCGTGGCAATGTTTTCCACGCTGCCCAATAGCCCAATTTTAAAGGCGGCGACAGGGGCGTCTTCCAACATGGCGCGGGCTTGGTCTGCCACCCAATCCGCATCAATTGCCTGCACATCTTCCACGCCTGCGGTGTCTTGTACGGTAATCGCGGTCACCACCGACAAGGGGAAACACCCCATACTGGAAATGGTCAAAATGTCCGCCTGCAAACCCGCACCCCCACTGGGGTCGGTTGCAGCAAAGCTCATTACTAAGGGAAAATCGTTTGGCATGATAGTGAGTGAAAGAAGCAGTCGCTGGAAACGTTGCATTCTATCCTAAATATCAGTATCAAATGGCTAATTGGCGCAGCCTTCAGCAATGCTCAATTCAAAATTTTCAATGTGAAAACACCCCAATACACCGCCGTAGGTCGGGTTTTAACCCGACTTTTGATGTGAATGTCGGGATAAATCCCGACCTACGCTATTGATTTGTGCGCGCCCACGTCAGGCGTTTTATTGATTTATTCAGCAGAAATTTAAGTTTTTTGAATTGAGCATTGCGCCCCCTCCCTCACCTTTCCCGTGCCGCCTCTTGAAATGCCCCCACCACGGGCGAGAGTAGATACTCCAAAATACTGCGTGTGCCAAGATGAATTTCTGCCGTCACTTGCATCCCTGGGGTGAGTTTGTGGTGTATCCCCTCAGCGATTAGTTTTTGCGCTTTGAGGTCGATCAAGGCGCGGTAAGTAAACGGCGGCGTGGCATTGGGTTTGCCATTTTGTGGTGGCGCGGCGTTTTGCTGGCTGTTATCGCTGGCATCGGCACTGAGGTGGCTGACTTGCCCTTCGACCATGCCGTATTTTTGGAATTGATAGGCGGCAAATTTAATTTTGACGGGTTCACCCGTGTGGATAAAACCAACATCTTGGTTGCCGACCCAGACTTCGGCGCGCAGGATTTCGTTGTGCGGCACGAGGGTCATTAAAATCGTGCCAGGGCTGATGACCGTGCCAACAGTATGCGTGGCAAGATCCTTAACGATGCCGTCTTGCGAGGCTTTAAGCTCATGTAACTGGGCATGGTATTGTTGTTTGGCGTGTTCTTGTTCCAACTTTTCCAGCTTATCGCTGATGTCCACGCGCTCAATTTGCAATTGGCGGCGGTAATCAGCGGTGAGTCTGTCATGGCGTTCACGACTTTGTTGCAAACTGGCGCGGGCGGCTTCGATCAAGTGGATTTGTGATTGCAAATCCTGTTCTTTTTCAATGCGTTCGCGGGTTTTGTCGGTCGCGGCGAGTTGGCTAACATAGCCGTCTTTCACCAATTCCCGATAGGCTTGGTCTTGGCTCAGGTAATGCGGCAGGGTTTGTAACAACTTGCTGCGCGTGGATTGGGCTGAGGCGAGTTCGTTTTGGGCTTTGTTTTGCACTGCGCGCTCTTCAGACAAGGCACTGTCTAACGCGGTGCGATTGATGGTGTATTGGTTAAAGGCTTTTTGAAATAAAACGGGGTCTTCACTGGATAAGCGGGTGAGAGCTTGTCCAGCCAATTCAGCATCTATACGACGCAAGGTGATTTTCTTGCTCAAAAAATCAGTTTGAATGCCTTTGCCATCCGCATCGCTCAAGGTGGTATCCATGCGCATCAACACTTGTCCCGCCTTCACTTCCTGCCCTTCCGCAACCAAAATTTCACGGATGATACCTGGTTCAGAAGGTTGAACAATTTTGAGATAACTTTGTGGAAGCAGCTTTCCTTCGGCACTGGCAACCACGTCCAGTTTGCCAAACGCCGCCCAAATCAACAATGCCGCAAACAGCACCAGCAAACTGTACAACACCATGCGCGCAAACGGCGTGGGCGGTTGGGCTTGAATGCGCAATAGTCCAGGGGAAAAATCAAGTGGGTCAACGTCAGTCAGTTGCCGCCGCCAGTGAGAGGCGGGCTTGGGTTTTTGGGGGTTCATGGGTCATGCCTTTGGGAGGTGAAAAGTAAAGGTAGGGAGGGTAAAAGAAGGCACAGAGGTACACCTGCCCCAGTTTTAACGACACCATCATCCCGCAGTTCTGCGGCAGTAATCGCATTTGCTGTGGGTACGAATTTATTCGTACATCGACCGATAGGGCGAAAGATGCAGGAAAACGGGGTTAAATTACGCGGGAAAATAGCTTCTATCCAAAACTTGTTCCAAAGTAAAAGGTGACTCATTGGGGAAAGTTGTTTTAGATAAGTTTGTTTCCTTTACTGCAAACAAAACTGCTTTGATATATGCTTTTTCAAACTGTTGGTTTAACTGATGTTTTAAGCTTGGATTATCTTCCAGTAAATCAACCAGTTCCAAACGTTGTACCTCAATCGTCGCAAGCCAGCTATTACCGCGTCTTTCAGGCTGATAAACCCACTTCAACAAATGCCCTAATAACAAAGTAAGGCGATGATTTAACTCACGCTTCTCGCTTGCCCCCATGTTTTCTAATTCCTCAATCAAATAACTAATATCTAAACTGGCAAACAAACCTGATTTCAAAATATCGGCTTGCTGTTTTGTCCATGCGTAAAAATCATGTTCGTGTAAAGAAATTGCCATATTTTTATCCTTGTTGTGTAGATAACGGGAGCGGGATGCTTGAAGTTTACTGCAAAAGCATCCCTTCCGTTAGTCCTATCATTTTCACCATCGGTGAATCAGGATGGAAGTTGTTCTGCTGCAAACAGGGCGCACACGCAGGTGCGCCCTGGCTTAACTACAACACCATCCCCCCGCCCTGCAACCCTTGCAGCAGATGCAGGGTTTGCGCTTGACTGCCAAAGTTCGGCGTGTTCAGAGCGGTTTGCGCGGCGGCGAGGTTCATGCCTGTGAGTGTACCCATCGTGCCGTATTGGTGCGCGAGGTCGCCGCCCAACGCCAAAGTATCACTACCCGACAAGCGTGCTGCCAACAGGCTGTTGGTCATGCTCCAATGTTGGAAGGTGGCACTGGTGCCGCGTGCTTGGTCAAAACTGGCAACAATGTTGCTGAAGTTGAAGTTTTGCACGGCTTGGTTGAGTAGCGGGTCGGTGGAAGTGGCGTTAAAACCTGCGATGGCATCCGCCATGACTTGCAAGTCCAGCACACTTTGGTAATTGGCGGTAGTGTTGTACCAATTTGCCAAAGTGATTTGCTCGCCTGCGCCGACTTCGATGATGAGGTCGTTGTTGACTTTGGACAGAGCCAAATCGGTGTAAGCAATGCCTTTGCCCAAACTCAAGGTATTGTCCGTGCCAATCCCGCCATTGACCACATCCATGCCATCGCCGCGATTGAACGCGATAATGTCCGCGCCGTTGCCTGTAGTAATGGTGTCGTTGCCCGTGCCGCCAATGAAGAATTCGGCAGCGGCATTGCCTGTCAATGTATCCGCTCCTGCGCCGCCATCGAACAAATTCACCCCCGCTGCGTCAGTCAATACATCATTACCCGCGCCACCTTGCAAAATATCGTTGCCCATTCCTCCACCGAGGACATCATTACCGTCCAAACCATTGATGATGTCATTGGTACTCCAGCCTGCAACAACATCACTTCCCGCTGTGCCCTTGTAACTAACCATCATGCTTTGTATT